>CAZTJZ010000093.1:0-12026 GCA_964614075.1 uncultured Phycisphaeraceae bacterium | reverse complement strand
AGAAGGACTGGCGCGGCGGCCGCAACGCGTACCAGAACATCATCCCGGCGAGCACGGGGGCGGCCAAGGCGGTCACGCTGTGCATCCCCGCGCTCAAGGGCAAGCTCACGGGCATGAGCTTCCGCGTGCCGACGGCGGACGTCTCGTGCGTGGACCTCACGTTCAAGACCGGGAAGGACACGAGCCTGGCGGAGATCAACGCCGCGATGAAAAAGGCCAGCGAGGGCTCGATGAAGGGCGTGCTGGGCTACACCGAGGAGGAGGTCGTGAGCAGCGACTTCATCGGAGACCGGCGGAGCAGCATCTTCGACGCCAAGGCCGGGATCGAGCTCAACAAACGCTTCTTCAAGATCGTGAGCTGGTACGACAACGAGGCGGGGTACGCGACGCGGTGCGTGGACCTCATCCGGTACATGGCGAACAAGGACGGGATCAAGTAACACGCGGGCGAGTATCGCGGGGCTCGTACAGGAGCGAGGGCTCTACCGTCGGGGCATGACGATGCGATTGTCCAGCCCGGCCTCGTTTTCGCATGGGCTCCCCCTTGTGGCCCCCTCGATCCTGGCCGCGGATTTTTCGCGCCTGGGTGAGGAGTGCCGGGCGGCCCTCGACGCCGGGGCGGACCTGCTGCACCTGGACGTCATGGACGGGCACTTTGTCCCCAACCTGACGCTGGGGCCGGACGTCTGCCGATGCCTGAGGCGATCGCTGCCCGGGGCGTACCTGGACGTGCACCTGATGGTCACCGACCCGGGGAGGTTCGTCGAGCCGTTCGCGAAGGCGGGGGCGAACCACGTTTCGTTCCATGTTGAGGCGGTCGCCCCGGGCGAGATTGCTCCCTTGGCCGCCCGGGTCCGGAAGCTGGGGATGGAGGCGGGGCTGGTGATCAACCCGCCCACGCCCGTGGAGCGGATCCTGCCGCACGTGGCGGGGTTCGACCTGATCCTGGTGATGTCGGTGAACCCGGGGTTCGCGGGGCAGGCGTTCATCGAGTCGGCCCTGGAAAAGACGCGTGAGATCCGCCGCCACCTCCGGCCTGAGCAGCGCCTCCAGATGGACGGCGGGATCTCTCCGACGAACGCGGCGAAAGTCCGAGAAGCCGGGTGCGACGTCCTCGTGGCCGGCTCGGCGTTCTTTTCACTCCCCCGAGAGAGGTGGGCGAACGCCGTTTCTGACCTAAAAATCGCGAAATAGGATTATGATCGGGTTAGCGACTGCCAGCTAGCGTTTTTGGGCGAGCCGATGTAGGATGGGTGGCGTGCACGCCGGCACGGACGCGGGCAGACCGGGTGATACCGGGCCTAAGAGGGATCGGCGACAGGATCGACACGAAGTGCTGAGCGCTCGGACGGAGACCATCGGGTTGACCTTGATTCGGACGGGGCCCACGGAGTGGGACCGCTCGGGGCGGTTGACCGGTGCGGCGGACGTGCCGTTGGCGACGGGGTGGCAGGACGCTCTGAATCAATCGATGGACCGCCTGCGTCCGCTCCCGACGCTGATTCTGCACGCCGAGGACGACGCGAGCCGGTGCGTGGCGGCGTGGCTGGAGCAGCAGGTGCGGGGGGTGGCCCCGGCGGACCATGGCGGGGTGGCCACGAAAGAAGTCGAGGGGCTGAGCGAGGTCGGCCTGGGGCTGTGGGAGGGGATGCTGGTCGAGGACGCCGAGCAGCGGTACCAGACCGCGTACCGGAACTGGCGAGCGGACCCGGGATCGACCGTGCCTCCCGAGGGGGAAACGCTGGGCGAGGCGACGGGGCGGCTTTTGGGGGCGATCGGGAAGGGGCTGGGGCGATCCGGGATCAACGAGGTCGCGGTGGTCCTGAGGCCCTTGGCTTGGGCGGCGGTGGTCTCGGCGACGGAGGAGCGGGCGAGCAGCGCCTACTGGGGCCTGCTCGCGGCGAACGAGGAGGGCGCAGAGCCCTGCCCGATCCGGCGCGAGGTGGTGTCGCGGTCGATTTTGAAGAAGCCGCGAAGGGTGACCAGCCGATCCACAGCGTGAGCCCAGGGTGAAGCCTGGGGGCGGATGCGGTCGGAGACCGGCGTGGGAAGGGCGGCAGGTCGGCGCCGCGTGAACAGGAAGTTCCAAACATGACGCGAGCCAAGCCAGCATCACGAACGTGGACCGAGGTGCGTCCGGCACGGCGAGCGGCGATCCCCGAGGGGCTGTGGCTGCGCTGCCCCGAGTGCTCGAAGATGGTGTACCGGCGTCACCTGGAGGCCAATCTCCACGTGTGTCCGGAGTGCAATCACCACATGCGCGTGGGGGCGACGGAGCGGGTGCGTCAGCTCGCGGACGAGGGGTCGTTCCAGGAGCTGTTCACGGGGCTGACGCCGACGGATCCCTTGGGGTTCCGGGACGTGAAGTCGTACACGGACCGGCTGCGTGCGGAGCAGCTCAAGACCGGGGCGACGGACGCGATCAAGGCGGGGCGGTGCTTCGTGAAGGGTCGCGAGATCGTTCTGGCGTGCCTCGATCTGACGTTCATGATGGGCTCGATGGGGAGCGTGGTGGGCGAGGTGGTCACGCGTTCGATCGAGCACGCGACGGAGTCCGGGCTGGCGCTGGTGGTGGTGAGCTGTTCGGGCGGGGCGCGGATGCAAGAGTCCGGGCTTTCGCTGATGCAGATGGCCAAGACGAGCGCGGCCCTGGCCCGGTACGACCGGGCGGGCGGGCTGTTCATCAGCGTGCTGACGGACCCCACGACGGGCGGGGTGACGGCGAGCTTTGCGATGCTGGGCGACGTGATCTTCGCCGAGCCCGAGGCGTTGATCGGGTTCGCCGGCCCGCGGGTGATCCAGCAGACCATCCGCCAGGAGCTGCCCGAGGGGTTCCAGCGTTCGGAGTTCCTGAAGAAGAGCGGGCTGGTGGATCGCGTGGTGCCCCGGGGGCAGCTGCGCAGCGAGATCGCCCGGGTGATCGACTACGCGGGCAAGTAGGGCCGGGAAGTAGGCGTGGCGGACGCGACCCCACAGAGTGGAGATTTGCCGAGGGAACGGGCGGGGCGCGGGGGTTCGCGCCCGGTGTGGTGGTTCGCGCTGGGCTGCGGGGTGCTGTCGGGGGCGCTGCAGGCGGCGTCGCTCCCGCCGTGGTCTTGGTGGGGGTTGGCGTATCTCGTGGCGGTGCCCTTGCTGGTCGCGGCGGATCGTGGGCGCGGGGCCGCGGCGCGGTCGGCGTGGGGGTGCGGGCTGGGGACGCTGGCGTTCTGGCTGTACTCCCAGTCGTGGGTGTTCTCGATCACGGATCTGGGGTATGTGCCCTTGTGCATGCTCCAGTCGCTGTGGACGGTGGTGTTCGTGTGGGTGCTGGCGCGTCTTCGGGGGCGCGGGGTGGCGTTCGTGCTCGTCGCGCCCCTGTTGTGGATGGGCGTGGAGTTTTTGCGGGGCGAGGTCTTCGCGGGCGGGTACGCGTGCGCGCTCGTGGCGTATCCACTCATCGCGGCGCCCGTGCTCGCGTCGCCCGGGGCGGTTCTGGGCGTGTATTTCGTCGGGTTTCTGACGGTGCTGGTTGCCGCGGCGGTGCTCGACGCCGGGCTGATGCCCAGGCGGCGCGGGCTGGCGCTGGGCGCGGTCGGGGTGTACCTCGCGGTCACGCTGGGCTGCTGGGGAATGCGCCCCTGGGTCGAGGGAACGAGGCGGCTGGCGGTGGCGGCGCTGCAGACCAACGTGCCGCAGGATCGGAAGATCAAGTGGACGATCGACCAGGAGCTCGAGGATTGGTCGCGGATGCGGTCGCTGGTGCTCGCGGCGCCGAGCGGTCCCCGGCTGTGGGTCTGGCCCGAGACGATGCTGCCCGGGCCCACGCTCGAGCGCCAGGCGTTGGACGAGTTCAAGAACAAGGGGATCGTGTTCCGCCCCAAGGACGGATCGGCGCTGGAAGTGGGGGAGTTCGAGCGCGACATCATGGCGGTGCAGCGGCGGCTGGCGTCGCCCCTCATCGTGGGGGAGGTGGCGCTGGAGGGGCTCGCGGTCTCGTTCGATGACCAGCGCCAGGTTCGGCTCGATCAGGCGCGCCGGGCCAACAGCGTGTACCTGATCGACGAGGGGCGGACGCAGCCCGGGCGGTACGACAAGGTGTGCCTGACGCCCTTCGGGGAGACCATGCCGTACATCTCGGCGTGGCCCTGGCTGGAGAAGCAGCTGCTGGCGGTAGGGGCGCGGGGGATGACCTTTGACCTCGCCGCGGGGCGAGAGCTCACGGTGTTCGAGGTCAGAGTGAACGGTGAGATGGTCCGGGTGGTGACGCCGATCTGCTTTGAAAGCACGTTGGCGTCGCACCTGCGCCGGCTGGTGCATGGGGCGGGCGGGCGACGGGCGGACTTGATCGCGAGCGTGACCAACGATGGCTGGTTCGGGTCGTCGGCGCGGACCCGGGAGGAGCACCTCCAGATCGCCCGGTGGCGGAGCCTGGAACTGGCGACGCCCACGGTGCGTTCGGCGAACACGGGGATCTCGGCGATCGTCGATGCCTCGGGAAGGATCGTGAAGTCTGGAGTGGACGGGGGCGGACGGGCGATGGTGGACGGCGTGCTCACGGGCGAGGTGAGCCTGCACGCGGGCGAGAGCGTGTTCGCGAGGGTCGGGAACGTGGCCGGATGGTGCGGCGTCGTGGGCGTGGTGGGGTTGGCGGCGGCGGCAATGATCATGAGACCCAGGAACACCGAGGGAGCGCACGGATGAACCGATGGATGAGGACTGGCATGCGGGCGGGGCTGGGCGTGGTGTTGTCCTTGGCTCTGGCGGCGGGGCTGGGATGCGCGGGACGGAGCGAGTCGACCGGGGCGATCAAGGACTCACCCCGGCCCGACGCGACGCAGAGCAACCTGCTGCGCGAGAGGGCGATCGCGGTGATCGAGGAGATGGCGGCCTCACCCGACGCGCGGGTGCGTGCCAACGCGATGGAGGCGGCGACGCTGATCCCGGCGCGGGCGGCGGAGCTTCTGGAACGCGGCGTGCGCGACAAGAGCGCGGCGGTGTGCAGCGTGGCGCTCATGAGCGCGGGGCGGCTGCGAGAGGCCGCGCTCAAGCCCGAGGCGGAGATCCTGCTCCGGGCGGACGCGTCGTTCGTGCGGGTGTCGGCGCTGTACGCGCTGGTGCGGATGGGGGCAGCGGTCGATCGCTCATCCCTCGCCGACGTGCTCATGAATGATCCCTCGCTCAAGGCGAGGGCGCACGCGGCGTACGTTCTCGGCGAGATCGGCGACGCTTCCGCGATGGCGCTTCTGCGTCAGGCGGGGCGGAATCGTCCGGCCCGGGCGGGATCGGCGGAGTTCGCGCTGTTCCAGCTCCAGGTCTCCGAGGCGCTGGTCAAGCTCGGCGAGGACGGGGAGCTCAACCCGCTGCGGGCGGCGCTGTATCCGGCCCGCGAGGAGGACCTGGAGTCGACCGCGCTGGCGGTGCAGATCCTCGGGCAGGTGCAGGACCGCGGGTCGGTGGATCAGATGATCTATCTGTCGGCGAGCCGCGATAAGGCGGGGAACCGGATGCCCGCGGAGGTCCGCCTGGCGGTGGCGGGGTCGCTGGCGCGGCTGGGCCTGCCGCAGGGGAACTTCATCGCGGATGAGTTCGCGGGGCACAAGGCGGCGACGCTGCGGGCGCAGGCGGCGTACGTGTACGGCGAGACGGGGCGTGCGGAACGCCTGGGAGCGCTGGAGGGGCTGATGAAGGACCCCGAGCCCGCCGTTCGGGTTTCGGCTGCGGCGTCGATCCTCAAGACGGTGGATCGGGAACTTGCACAGGCGCAGGCCCGGTAGCCTTTGCGCGAGTTGACGCGGGGGGTGCGTTCGGGTAATTGTGAGTGGGCGTGGAACCGAGGGCGAGGGGCTCGCGGAGCGTTGAGGGACGGCGGAGTGCGACCCTCTCGCGGGGTATGGTCGCCGCGTCGCGAGGGTGGTCGGGGAGCGACTGCCCTCATATCCTCCAAACGCCGCGGCGGCCCGAGCCCGTGCGGTGCGAGGGGTTCGGAGCGGGACTCCGGCCTTTCCTGAGGAGCTGGCCCGAGATCGTCGGAGTGGAAGAGCGGAACGCTTGTGGTTCCGGTTCGAGCGGTTGAACGATGAAGTACCCCGGCGGCGTGATCCGGCCGGTGGAGTTGCTGAAGAGGAGTCGAACGTGCACGGTCTGACCAAGATTCTCGTCATTGTGGCGGCGATCCTGAGCGTGTTCCTGTCCGCGATGGTGATCGCGTACGCGGCGAACAACGACCGCATCTACGCGGACTATTCGGCGGCGATGCAGAAGAAGGAGGTCGCGGAATCGGCGCTCAGCGCGGGCAACGCGCAGTGGTCGACCGAGCAGGGGCGCCTCACGGGCCAGATCACGGAGAAGACCAACGAGATCTCGAACCTGCAGCAGCGGATCAGCGCTCTGGACCTGGAGCGGGCGAATCTGGCGACGGACAAGGCCAAGGCCGAGGTGGCGCGGGAGAGCGTCGAGGCGAAGGTGAAGGAGCTGAGCGAGGCGGTCCGCACGGGTCAGGAGCTGCTCAAGAACTACAGCGAAGAAGTGCGGACGCTCCGCAAGAACGAGCTCGCGTACAAGCAAGCGCAGCTGGACCTCGAGCAGCGTCTGTCGGACGTGGAGAGCCAGCGCGACGTGCTCCAGGCGAGCAACCGGGCGCTGCAGGAGCAGCTCGCCGAGGCGAAGCAGGCGATCGGGAAGGGGACGCCCATCGCGTCGCTGGGCGCGGCGGTGGACAACCAGCCCTTCGTCGCGACGCAGCTCATCAACGGGCGGATCGAGGACGTGCAGAAGGACTCGGCGTCGAGCAAGACGCTGGTGCGGCTGAGCGTCGGGAGCAACTCGGGCGTGGCCAAGAACATGAAGTTCTACGTGATCCGCGACGGGAACTGGATCGGGAACCTGGTGGTGGTGCAGCCGGACCTGCGGTTCAGCGTCGCCGAGGTGACCCTGGCGCCCAAGGACGAGATCAAGGCCGGGGACATGATCCTGTCGCGCCTGAACTGAACGGGACCGGACCTTTCTCGCGGTAGCGCGGTTTCGCACACGAATACCCCGCGGCGCTCCTCGCGTCGCTCGGCCTGAATCGAGGGATACGACATGAGTCAGTTCGGCATGCAGAGCCCCGCCGCCCGGTTGAAGCGCGGCCCGAGCGTGGACATCTACGCGGCGATGATGGCGCTCGCGGTGATCTTCCTGGGCGCGGCGTGCTTTGTGCTGTGGCCCGCCGCGAGCAAGGTGGCGCCGAACGGCAACTTCTGGGAGCTCCAGGAGAAGGGCAAGGTCGAGCTGAAGCCCGTGGCGGGGAAGTAGCGGGCTTGGGAACGGCTCCTTGGGGCGGCCCTGTGCGCTCAGAGGGCGTGGGCGGTCTGTCGCTCCGCAAACCCGGGTGCCCTTCGGCTTGACACCCGGCCCGACGCGACTAATCTCACGGACCGGCCGCGACAGAGGCCGGGTTTGGACAGCGCGGGACGGCCCGCATGAGTCTGGGGCGGTAGCTCAATTGGTTAGAGTACCGGACTGTCGATCCGGTGGTTGCGGGTTCGAGTCCCGTCCGCCTCGCTTGAAACGGCCCTTTTATGGGCCGTTTTTCATTGGTGGGTCACAGTTGGGTCACAAACTCGGACCCGTCCAGGTGCGGTACACCGGCCCCCCATCCACGGAACTGAAGGGCGGTACGCTTCGGGGACCGCCTTGGGAGGCCCAATGATGAAGATGCTCGCATTCACGTCCAGCCTGTTGATAGCGTTGGTGTCTTACGCAGGCCCGGCATTTGGCGGAGTGGACCCAGCATTTCAATCGTACAAGCCCGCACCGGGCTCCTATCCGCTAGGAGGGAATGGCTCGGCCACGGTCACGGCTCGGTGCATCGACGAAGACTTGCCCGCTGCTTCCGCTGGTGACCGATTCAAGGGCGCTGAGGGCATTTCCATTCGCCATACGGTGACGGGCCAACCTCCAAAGGACACGCCGCTCGCTCAGGCGATCGCTGAGGGTCAGGTAGAGGCTGTCGGCACCGACGATGCTGTTGCGGTGAGGGTTCGGTTACTCAAGCCGGCTGCCGGGAAATGGGAAGTGATTGTGCAGCCTCGTGCAATTCTGAGTGAAACTCCCGAGATCGCCACCTCTGCTCTGAAGAGGCTTGATGCGCCAGGACTACGGGCGTTGTATGACCGAACGGATCGGGGCTGGCAGCAAATGCGAGACGCCTTTCCCGAGGGCTCGGTTCTCTCGGACTTGAACGACGCCATTATTGATGCGGGCTGGGAAATCCAGAGCGAGAACATCAACGACGAGAAGTTGGGTGTCGAACACTACAACCGAATCATTGACGAGGTGTTCGGCGGGGCCACTTCACGCCAAGAGATGGCGCTTTATCTCGGTATCGAGATCACGGATGCTCAGTCCAAAGCACTGACTGCTTCTCTCGGGCGCGAGCTGGCTGATGACCCGAAAGCGGTAAAGGGACTCGCCCTGCTTGAGCGCGATTTCTTCGGTGCCACACTCAAGTTGCCGGGCAAGGCTCCGCTGGACATCAAGGATTTGTCACCCGATGAAGTGGCAAAGCGACTGAAGGGTGTAGCACGCTTGTGTGTCATCGGCCCTGTAGACTTGACTACTGTCGATATCGCGGCCAAGGCAGGCGTACCTTTGATTCAAGATTGGCACTCACGTATCAAATGGCGGCGTAATGGATGCAATCCAAAGTTGATACTTGCGCTGCCGAAGACTCCTGAACTTGCTGCAAGCATGATCCCGAAGATGAACCCCTATGACGCTGCGCGGATGACGGAGCGGTGGCGAAAAATCTGCGAGAAGATAGGAGTGGAGATCGCCAGTTCAAAAGATGAACTGGAGAAGATGTTGAAGGCTTCAGTGACAAAGGGCGAAAGTCCGATTGTGGTTGCCGAAAACCTCCGAAATGCTGGCTCAATCGGGTTCGACGTTCCCATGTCTTTCGGCTCTATCAGAGAGCTTGGCGGAGAACTTCTTGCGTGCCGCACGTTTGTTGGGAAGGGAAGTCGAGTAGTTACAGCAGATGAACTAGCATTCGACTCCATTGAAGCGGGCTTGAAGGCAGTGTGCGGAGGCAACAAGCTTCCGCCGTGCGATGATTTCTGGGGCCAAATGGCAGAGGAGATTGTCTCCGAAGTGTCGAAAACGAAGCGCCGTAAGGCGGTTATGATCGCTGGCGCGATCGGTGGGGCTGGGATAAGTGGATACATCATCTTCGGTCCAGACGAGGAAGATGGCCAAGCCAAGAGTGACGAGAAGAAACAAGATATGCCGTAGCAAGTTTTTTCAGGGAGTCCTACATGGCACGATGGATCGGACTGACTCTAAGAGAGACTTTGGACGCCATCCGACCAACAGCGGGGGGCAAGGCACCGCGTCCCAAGGTTCCACTTTCACGAGTGGAGGCTTATTTTAGAATCACTCTGTCTGCTGTGGCTTTCTCTGCTGGGATCGGCCTTCAGTTCGCGCCCGATCCAACCGTCAAGAAACTCGGTGCGACGATCATCGGACTCGTGCTCGGCTATTGGCTTCGGTGAAGACGCATGCTACCCCCGTCTATGCTCCCGGCACTTCAGCCGGAGCACGGACCCCGTTCCTTCGCACGCGGGAATCTGGTCGATCCAGTCGGCCAGATCGTCGAGCACATCGGGCGCGATCATGATCCACTGTTCGACGTGCCGTGATACCATTTGCGATAGGTGCTTCGGGTGCAAACCCGCTACGTTCATCAGCAACCGCGCCTCGCCCGGTCGCATGAGCGGCCTTCGCGCCTCTTACTTCCCCTCATGCCAGTTCTTCGCGATGTGGGCGTCGGCCTTGAGGGGGACCTGAAGATCCATCGCCTGTTCCATGCGGGCGACGATGAGGTCTTTGGCGGCGGGGGCGGTGGTTTCGGGGGCCTCGAAGACGAGTTCGTCGTGGATCTGGAGGAGCATGAGCACGCCGTGGAGAGCGCCCTCGCCTTTGGTCAGGCGGCGGTGCAGGTCGACCATGGCGAGCTTGATGAGGTCGGCGGCGGAGCCCTGCACGACGCTGTTGATGGCGGTGCGCTCGGCGAGCGCCCGTCGCGAGGGGTTGTTCGACTCGATGTCGGGGATGGCCCGGCGGCGCTTGAGCATGGTCTCGACGTAGCCGAATCGCTTGGCGTGGGCGGTGCACTCCTGGAGGAACGTGGTGATCCCCGCGAAGCGTTTCTTGTACTGCGTGATGATCTCGGCGGCGGGCTTCTCGTCGATGTTGAGGCGTCGGGCGAGCCCGTAGGCGGTGATGCCGTAGACGATCCCGAAGTTGACCATCTTGGCCCCGCCGCGTTGTTCTTTCGTCACCTTCTCGATGGGCACGGCGTGGATCTGGGCGGCGACGGCGGCGTGGATGTCCTCGCCCTGGCGGAAGGCCTCGATGAGCGCGGGGTCGCGGGAGAGGTGGGCGAGCAGGCGCAGCTCGATCTGCGAGTAGTCGGCGGTGATGAGCACGCGACCGGGCGGGGCGATGAACGCCCGGCGGATGTCGCGCCCCACCTCGCTGCGGATGGGGATGTTCTGGAGGTTGGGGTCGCTGCTGGCCAGGCGCCCCGTGGCGGCGACGGTCTGGCTGAAGCTGGTGTGCACGCGGCGGGTGCGCGGGTGGATCGCGTCCTTGAGCGCGACGAGGTACGTCGAGACCAGCTTGCTGAGTTGGCGGTAGTCGAGGATGAGGCGCGGGATGGGCGTGAGAATCGTCGCGTCGTCGGCGAGTTTCTCCAGGACCTCGGCGTCGGTGCTGTGCCCGGTCTTGGTCTTCTTGATGGACTTGAGCCCCAGCCCGGGCGGGTCGGCGTCGGGCGGATTGAAGAGCACGCCCGAGAGCTGCTTGGGTGAGTCGGGGTCGAACCGGCGTCCGATCGCCGCGAAGGACTCGCTGTGGAGGCGGGCGAGGATCTCCTCGATCTTGGCCGCGAGGCGTGTGCGCTGGCGCTCCAGCTCGCCGGGGTCCACGAGGATCCCGTTGTGCTCGAGCTCGGCCAGGACCTCGACCAGGGGCATCTCGACGCCCTGCATCAGGGGCATGAGCCCCGCGTCCTCGAGCTGGGGCATCATCACCGCGCGGAGCTGCAGGGCGACGTCCGCGTCCTCCGCGGCGTACTCGGTCGCGAGCGCGACGGGCACGGTGTCGAACGTGCGCTGCTCCTTCCCGCTCCCGATGAGCTCGGTGATGGAGATGTTGGTCCGGCCCAAGAGCGCGAGGGCGAGGGAGTCGAGCCCGTGGCTCGAGCGGGACGCGTCCAGGAGATAGCTCGCGACCATCGAGTCGCACGAGCCCGGGGCCTCGAGCCCGCGGAGGCGCACCCCGGCCTCGCGCAGCACCTGGATGTCGTACTTGAGGTTGTGCCCGCACTTGGGGCGTTTGGGGTCCTCGAGGATGGGGCGGAGAGCTTCGAGCACGGCGGCCTCGGCGAGGTGCGAGTCGGGCTCGGGGGAGCGGAGCGGGATGTAGACGCCCGTGCCGGGATTCACACTGAGGCTGATCCCGCAGAGCTTGGCGTCGCGCGGGGACAGCGAGGTCGTCTCGGTGTCGATCGAGATGACTTCGGCGCGTCGGAGCTCGGCCATCAGGGCCGAGAGTTGCGCCGTGGTCGTGATGGCGCGGTAGGCGCCCGACTGGGCCTTTCGTGGTTCGCCGGAGGGAGGCGTCACGTGGTCGAAGAGCCCGCCCTGAAATCCCGGATCCGGCCGCGGCTGGGCCCGCGGAGGGGGGGGCTCAACGCCGGGCTGCATGAAGTCGAGCGCTCGCGTGCCTTCGCCCGAGCCCGCGGAGGAACGCTCGCGGGCCCCGGGGCCGGTGTTCGGGAGGGTGGTCTGGCCCGGCGTTTGACCCGTCGCTTGGCCCGTGAGGGCACGCACCTCGTCCTGGTAGCGGTTGAAGCCCAGTTCCTTGAGGATGGGGATCAAGGCGCTGAGATCGAGGCGTGCCACCCTCGAATCGTCCATGCGGAACTCGATAGGCACGTCACGCCGGAGCGTGACGAGGGAGCGCGAGAGCTCGAGCTGGGCGGCGGCCTCGCGGATCTTCTC
>CAZTJZ010000092.1:0-12188 GCA_964614075.1 uncultured Phycisphaeraceae bacterium | reverse complement strand
AATACGGAGAGTGCTCGAGGAACTGACCCGTCGCCTTGCTCACGTACCGCGGTGGCGGGCCGATGTGGCTCCCGTTCGCCGTCTCGAAGCACACGAACTTCCCGAAGGGCATCTCGTCCCGTGTGGTGTTCGCCGGGCGATCGCTGTCGCTCAGCTCGTTCCACTCGATCCGGTAGATCGTCCCCTTGGGGATCACGATGTAGTCCTTGCGCGAGAACTTCAGCGTCCCGAACATCGTGTACACCGTGCCGCTGCCGAAGTGCACGAACAGGCACTCGTCCCCCTGCCCGTTCTTGTAGTGGTACCTCATCGCCTCCTTGGGCACGCACACCGACATCTCGACGTCCCCGTTGCCGTACAGCACCACGCGCCCGGTGACGGAGTCGCCCCGCGCCCGCATCTTCGCCGTCTTGGCGTGACGCATCCGCATCACGTCCTCCTCGACGTACTGCGGCTTGGTCGTGTACAGCGACTTCCACCCCGAGACCTGCGTCGGCGGATGGATGTGGTACATCGTGGAGCTGGGACCGACGAACCCCTCCGTGCCGAACAGCTCCTCGCTGTACAGCGCCCCGTCGGGGCGGCGGAACTGAACGTGACGCTGCTTGGGCAGCTTCCCGAGCTTGAAATAATGGGCCATGACGCGCTCCCTTGATTCCGGACCAAAGTCTATGCCTTTGCCGCGCCCCGCTCCCCGCTAGGAAACCGCTCCAAAGCCCATCCCCGCCTCCACACGCTCCACCAGCGAGTGCAGGATGAGCATGTGCAGCTCCTGGATCCGGTCCGTGGTCGCCCCGGGGACGATGATCTCCGCCGTGCCCCGCCCGCGCAGGGCCCCGCCGTCCTTCCCCAGCAGCGTGATGACCTTCATCCCGCGTTTCTCCGCCGCGTCCACCGCGAGCACGACGTTCTTCGAGTTCCCCGAGGTCGAAAGCGCCACGAGCACGTCGCCCGACGCCCCGAACGCCTCCACGCCCCGAGAGAACACCCGCTCGAAGCCGTAGTCGTTCCCGACGCACGTGATGTGCCCAGGGTCGGCGAGGGCGAGGGCGGGCAACGCCGGGCGATCCTTGCGGAAGCGCCCGGTGAGCTCCTCGCAGAAGTGCATGGCGTCGCAGAGCGAGCCGCCGTTCCCGCACGCGATCGCCTTCTTCCCGGCCCGGAACGCCAAGGTCAGGAGCTCCCCCGCCTCGTCGATCGCGGCCAGCGTCCGCTCGCTCCGAAGAAGCTCGTCGAGCACCCTCAAAGCCTCGGCCAGCGCACGACGGGAGACGCTCGTCATGGCGGAAGGATATGAACCACGCCGGCGCATGGCCCACGGGGCGTGATTCGGGCGAACCCCTCGCCCCGCCACGTACACTCCGCCATGCCCCCTTCGCCCCGCGTCCCGCGATTTGCCGATCCCGCGAACCTCGTCCGGTTCCGCGAGCTGCTCGCCCGGGCCGGGTACGGCGAGGAGGGCGTCGCGCGGGCCTTGGGCGTCCCTTCGTTCGACGACTTTCGCGCGATGCCCACCCCCACGGTGATCGCCCGCACCAACGCCGGGCGGGCCATCGACCATCTCATCCGCGTCTACCTCCTCCACGAGGTGGCGCCCGTGGCGCCCATGTCGGCGTCGATCGCGCCCCTGAACGCCGGGATCCTCGCCGACGCGGGGCTCCTGAAGATCGAGGGCGACTGGGCCCGGGCCGCGGTCAACCTGTTCCCGTACCGCGGGCTCGTCGTCGCCTACGACCTCGCCCCAACCACCAGCGACTACGTCATGGGCGTGGCGAACACCACCCGAGGCCTCGCCGCCCAGCTCATCCCCGAGCGGTCCGCGCTCACCCTCGACCTCGGGACCGGCAGCGGCGTGATCGCCATGCTCGCCTCCAGGTTCTCCGACCGCGTGGTCGCGACCGACCTCAACCCCGTCGCACTCGAGTTCGCCCGATTCAACGCCGACCTCAACGCCATCACCAACGTCGAGTTCCGCCACGGAAGCCTGCTCGAACCCGTGCGCGGACTCACCTTCGACCGCATCCTCTGCAACCCGCCCTTCGTCATCACCCCCAAGTCGCGCCACCTCTACAGCGACAGCGGCATGCAGGGCGACGCGATCATGGAGGCCCTCATCCGCGGCTCGGCGGCGGCTCTCAACCCGGGCGGCATCGCCCAGTGCATCGGCAACTGGGCCTCGCTCAGCTTTTCCTCCGCCCAGGAACGCCTCCGCGAGTGGCTCCAGGGCTCGGGCTGCGACGCGCTCTGGATGCCCACCGCCACGCGAACCCCCTTCGAGTACGCCGCCGCGTGGATCGGCGAGGCCACCAGCGACCCCCAGGAACGCTGGCGCACGCTCCAAGACTGGCTCGCGGCGTACGCAGAACTCGGCATCGACTCCATCACCCTCGGCACCCTCGCCATGCGCAAGGCCTCGGGCCACACCCAGGGTTCGCTCTCCGTCCAGCCCACCCCCGAGACCCTCAGCGGCGACACCGGGCGCCACGTCGCGGCGATGCTCAGGGCGGGCGCCCAGCTCTCGCGCGAGGAATACCGCGATCTCTCCCGCGTGCCCCTCGCGCCCTCGCCCGACCTGCGCATCGAGCAGCGTCTCGCCCCACCCGACTGGAACCCCGAGCACGCCTCCCTCACGATCCGGGGCGGGCTGGACATCTCGACGCCCGTCGATCAGTCCGCCGTGGCGCTGATCCGCGCTCTCGGCACCGCGCGTCCCCTCGCCGAGGTTCTCTCGCCGGGGCCGCACGCCGAGCCCCTGAGCCAGCTCTGCCGGGTGCTGGTGCAGCGCGGGATGCTGGTGGCGCCCTAACCCCCGCCTCGCGGTCTACCCTGTTCGCCCCCGGCCAGAGCCCGGGAAACGGGAGATCCGCATGCCGTCCCACGTCACGCTTCCCGCCGACACGAACCAGGCCCTGGGCCTGGCCAACTTCGCGATCGACTTCCTGGCCCAGGGCCCCAACGCCGCACGCCCGGACCAGAGCGCCCTCGACCGCGTGAACCTCTTCTACACCGACGCGTGCCTGTGCGGCGTGTCGGCGCTCGCGTTGGGCACCAACGCCCCGGTACTCCTGCGCGAGGAGGCCCTGCAATACCCCGCCCCCACGCCGGGCATGGGCACCCTCGCCGGCACCCCCTGGGCCCGCAAGGCCACGCGCACCGGCGCGACGGTCTTCGGGTCGAGTGTGCCCGTGGCGCCCGAGAAGGCGGTGGTCGCCAACGCCTCCGCCGTGCGCGAGTGGGACAGCAACGGGACGAACTTCGGGTACAGCGAGCAGCGCCCGCACCACCGCGCCGGAGAGTTCGGCCACAACGACTTCTACGCCGTCCCGCTCGCGGCGGCCCAGATGATGGGACGCGACGGCGCCTTCGCCCTCCGCGGGATGCTCCTCGTCGACGAGATCCGCGGACGCCTCGCCGAGGTCTTCAGCCTCAAGAGCTACAAAATCGACCACGTCGTCCACGGCGCCATCGCGTCGGCGGCGACGTTCGGCGCCATGATGGGCGCCACGCCCGAACAGATCGAGAGCGCCATCGGGATGGTCGTGGCCCACTTCATCCCCTTCCGCGCCATCCGCGCGGGCAAGCAGCTCAGCGACAGCAAGGGCGCCTCCGCCGCCATCTCCACCGAGGCCGCCGTCCTCTCCGTCAAACGCTCCATGGCCGGGTTCCTGGGCCCGCGCGACATCTTCCGAAACCCCGAGGCCATCTTCCGCCTCTTCGAGGGGCCCGGGCAGCTCTTCCGAAAAACCCAGTCCGCCGGCACGGGCATCCCGCTCCACAAAGAAGGCCACGCCTACGCCAGCCCCTTCGACCTCGTCCTCACCCGCGAGGGCTCGGACTTCGCCGTCATGGGCATGCACTTCAAGCTCGGGCTCTACGAGCACCAGTCCGCCGGCGCACTCCAGGGGCTCCTCAACGTCCTCGCCGCCAACCCGCGCCTCCTCGACGACCAGACCGGGGACTGCATCTCCAAGATCCTCGTCCGCGCCTACGAGCCCGCCTTCGGCATCATCGGCGACCCCGCCAAGCGAGACCCCAAGACACGCCAGTCCGCCGACCACTCCATGCTCTACCTCGTCTGCACCATGCTCCGAAAGGCCCTCGAGCTCCACCACGCGAAGAAATCGCGATCCCTGTCCTGGAAGGAGCTCATGCTCCTCCCCCACGACTTCGACGCCAAGAGTCTCCACGACCCCCTCACCCGCGAGCTCATGGGCAAGATGTCCTTCGAGCACGGCGGGGCCGAGTACGACGCCAAGTACCCCGACGGCATACCCACCTCCCTCGTCATCACCGACGACAAGGGCCAGACCTTCGACTCCGGGCTCGTCATGTACCCCGGCGGGCACGCCCGCAACCACCTCGGCCCCGACAAGGTCCACCTCGAATCCATCCTCGACCACAAGTTCGAGAGCCTCGCCGCGCTCGCCAGCCCCGAGCCCAGAGCGCTCGTCAAACGCTTCACGGGCCTCGCCGGAAAGTCCGCCGCACAGATCCGCGAGATCCACGACTTCCAGATCGCCTGGAAAGGCAAGTTCGAGTGATCCGCTCCGTCTCCGCTCTTCGCCGCTCCATCTCGCCATGACCCGAATCGTCCTGCTCCTCACGCTCCTGGCTCTCTCGGCCTGCACCAACCCGGGCCGGGCTGTCGAGGCCACGTCGCTCCTGGGTCAGCCCCTGGTCCGCCCCGCTGTGGACGAGACTCGCCGGGCCGCGCTCGAGGCCGACCTCGCAAGGGCCGCCGCCCACCACGCCGCACACCCCATCGACGAGGACGCCATCATCTGGCACGGGCGCCGCCTGGGCTACCTCGGGCGTTTCCAAGAGGCCGTCGAGGTCTACACCCAAGGGCTGCGGCACGTCCCGGATTCTCACCGCCTCCGCCGACACCGCGGGCACCGCTGGATCACCCTGCGTCAGCTCGATCGCGCGGTCGACGACCTCGCCCGCGCCGCCGAGCTCGCGAAGGACCGCCCCGACGCTGTCGAGCCCGACGGCGATCCCAACCCCGCCAACCTCCCCCGCTCCACCGACCGCTCCAACATCGACTACCACCTCGCCCTCGCCCACTTTCTCCGGGGCGACTTCGCCGAGGCCGACCGAGTCTTCGCCCGGCGCGAGTCCCTCGCCGAGTTCAACGACGACATGCTCGTCTCGACGACCCACTGGCGCTACCTCTCGCTCATGCAGCTCGGCCGCGAGCAGGACGCGAAGAACCTCCTCGCGCCCATCCACCCCGGCCTGCGCGTCGTCGAGAACCAGTCCTACTTCAAGCTCTGCCTCTTCTACAAGGGAGCCGCGGGCGAAGACGAGCTTCTCCCCGCGTCACCCGAGCAGAAACTCGAGGGCGGACGGGCCTTCGGCGTCGCCCTGCAGCGCCGATTCCGGGGCGACCACGCCGGGTCCCGGGCGCTCCTCGAGCGCGTCGTCCGCGAGTGCCCGTGGATCTCCTTCGGCACTATCGCCGCCGAGGCCCAGCTCGCACGCGACCGCGCGATCCGGCCGTAACCCAGAAAGGAGAGCCGCCGTGGCCGGATACTCGGGAACTCCTCTGCCCAAGAAGCTCGGCATCAAGCCGCACGCCAGGGTCATCGTGCTGCGCGCTCCCGACGCCTTCGCCGACACGCTGGGCACGCTCGACGAGGGCGTCACGCTGTCGTCGCGCCTCTCCGCCCCGCCCGCGGACGTCATCGTCCTGTTCTGCAAGGACCTCGCCACGCTCCGGGCCAATCTCGGCAAGGCCCGCAAGGGGCTCGCGCAGCACGGCGGGCTCTGGATCGCCTGGCCCAAGAAGGCCTCGGGCGTCGCGACCGATCTCACCGAGAACGACGTGCGCGAGCTCGGGCTCGCCGGCGGGCTCGTCGACAACAAGGTCTGCGCCATCGACGAGACCTGGTCGGGCCTGCGCCTGGTCATCCCGCTCGCGAAGCGGACGACCCCGAAAGCAAAGCCCGCGGTCACCCGCCGCTCGAAGCCTTGATCCTGGCCCGCAGCTCCTCCAGCTCCCGCTGCTGCGCCTCGCTCAAGAGCCCCGCGAATCGCTCCACGATCACGTCGGCGAGCTGCGCCGCGTGCGGCTTGTCGCTCTCTCTCCGCAGCGACTCCAGCCACGCCTCGGCGGGCGCGTCCAGCATCTGCGCCAGCTCCACCCGCCCCAGCGCCAGGAGCGCCCGGGTCTGCAGCGCCGTGATCTCCGGAGCATCCTCCGTCCCCGCGATCGCCCCGATCGCGTTGAGCGCCGCCAGCGCCGCCTCGGGGCGGTCCTGCAAAAGCCGAAGCTCCGCCAGCTCACGCCCGCCCCGCGCGATCCACCCCGCCCGCTCGGGCTGCGCCCCCTCGGACAGCACCCGGGGCTCCACGATCAAAAGCTCGAGCAGATCCTCGCGCTCGCGCGGATCCGTGGGGCTCTCCTTCGCCCGCGCCGCCGCCTCGTACAGCGACGCCGCGTCCAGCGCCGTCCCCAGAACCTCTCGCCACTCCCGCCGGGCCTCGGGCGAGGGCGCGGGCAGCCCGCGCAGCAGCTCGTACCCCTGGCCCGTCGCGCGGTGGAGCAGCACGCCCCGCGCCGCGGTGGCAAAGAGATCATCATGCCGCCGGGCCGCCTCGATCACGGGCTCGAACTGCGACGCGAACATGACCAGCGCCTGCCCCGCCGCCCGCCGCCGCGACTCCGACGAATCGGTGAGCAGGGGCATGAGCCGGACCCGGTCCGCGTCATCGCCGATCGACGCCAGGAGCGAGCACGCCGCGGGCGTGAGATCGCCCGTCCCAAACCCCCGCAGGGCGGCCAGCGCCTTGACCCGCGACTCGGGCGTCAAGAGCCCGCCCCGGAACAGCGCCCACGCCGCGTCCGCCGCCGGGCTCCGCGCCGCCGTCTCGCTCCCCAGCCACCGCAGCGTGGGCGTGAGCATCGCCTCCGCGGGCCACCGCGACGCGGTCCGGAGCAGCTCCGCCGCCGCCGCCGCGTCGTCCTCGCGGAGCAGCGCCGCATGCACGGCTCCCTCGGCGCCCTCGGGGGCAAGCCGGTTGATGAGAACCGCCGCGCTGGCGCGCGTGCCCGCGTGCGCGTGCGTGAGAAGCTCCGTCGCCGCCGCACGCACGCCCTCTCCCGGATCGTTCCCCGCCGCGAGCTCGCGTGAGGCCAGGTCAAACCCCAGCCCGCGCACCGCGTCCAACGGATCGCGCATCAGCGACGACAGCAGCGCGGGGCGCTCCTCCGCGG
This sequence comes from uncultured Phycisphaeraceae bacterium, assembly GCA_964614075.1. GTDB lineage: Bacteria > Planctomycetota > Phycisphaerae > Phycisphaerales > UBA1924. Next base: position 4,969 of record CAZTJZ010000092.1, on the reverse strand, counting down.
GCGTGGACAGATGCACCCGCCGAAGGCTCTCGAGCAGGCGCGAGACCGCCTCGTCGTGCTCCGCCGAAAGCCGCTCGCTGCGCCGCGCGTGATTCTCGACCAGCGCCGCCCGCCACGCCTCATCGCTCAGCCGCCGCGCCTGCCCCAGAAACTCCGACCACGCCCTGGCGTCGTTCCCCAGGTCGTCCCGCCCGGTCAGCCGCGTGAGCGCCCGCCACGCCGCCTCGCGCACCGCCTCCGGGCGGCCCGCGTCGGTGAACTCCAGGATCGTCTGCGCCGAACCCCTCGTCCGGAACGCCGACATCGCCGACAGCAAGACCGCCATCTCCCCCACCCGCGCCTCACGCAGACGCGACTGCACCGCCGGGAACAGCACCGCGGGCGGCGTGGTCCGCGTCATCGCCTGCGCCACGTGCCAACCCGCCGAGTTCTCCGCGATCGGCTCCCCCAGGATCGCGATCAGCCGCGACCGCACCCCCGCGTCACCCGAGGCGACGATCAACCGCGACGCCGCCGCCCCGCGCACCTCGTGCGGGCGGCCATAGTCCAGCAACGCCTCCGCGTCGTTCTGCGACGCCAGCACCTCGGGCTCGACGACCTGCGCGATCGCTCCCGCCGGCGCGCCCACAGCGAGAATGAGCGCCGCCACCACGCCCCGCGCGTGCCGCCACGTTCCCGCCGACCGCCCGCACTTTGCTCGCCCCCGCGGAACCATCGCACGTCCTCGGAACAACGCCCACCCCGCGCCGAAGTTTCGGGTGGATCCTACCACGCCACGCAGAAATCAGCTGAAAAAAATGACCCGGCACCGCGCGCCGCCCCACCCGCGCGACGATCCCGCCCCGGCCGCACCCGATCTATGCCTCGCCCGTGATCGCCACCACGATCGCCTGGTCTTTGGTCATCCTCGGCGCCAAGCTCAACGCCTCGGCCAGAGCGTGCCCCGACTCCGCCGACGCCAGGATCCCCTCGCACCGGGCAAGCAGCTCCATCGCGTCCGCCGCCGCCGCATCGCTCACCGCCGTGAATCGCGCCCGAGACTGCTCCTTCCAGAACGCCAACTCGGGCCCCACGGCCTGGACCCTGAGCCCCGCCGCCGCCGAATGGACCGACGCCGCCCCCCCGTTCGGATCCTGCAGCACGATCGTGGCGCAGCCCAGGGCCACGCCGGGCACCCCCGCCGCCAGCACCGCCGCGTGCTCCCCGGGCGAACTCGACCGCCCGCCCCCCTGCACCCCCACCAGTTGCACCTTCGCCTCGTCGATGAACGGAAAGAAGAGCCCCGCGGCCAACCCCCCGCCCCCGACCGGCGCGATGAGCATGTCGGGGAGCTTGGTCAGAGCTCGCAGCGCTTGGGCCTTGACCTCGTTCCCCACCAGCGAGCACAGGTCGCGGACGATCATTGGGTACGGATGGGGACCCACGCACGACTGGGGCACCCAGTGCGTCGTCCCCGCGTCCTCCCCCCACTGGCGCAGCGCTTCCGCCGCCGGGTCGAGAGCCGCGGCAACCTCAACCACTTCCCCCCCTAAACGCCTAATCCCCTGGGTGGCTTCCCCTCGCCCCGCGAGATCCTGAGCGCTCATGAGCACCCGGCAGCTCATCCCCAGCCGCGCCGCCGCGGACGCCACCGCGAGCCCGTGGCGCCCCGTCCTGGTCGAGCACAGCAGGCGTCGCTTCCCCGCCCGCATCGCCAGCGCCGCTTGCCCGTAGGCGTTGTTCACCGCGTGCGAGCCCGTGAACGCGAGGTCCTCGCGCTTGAGCCAGATCTGGCCCGCCTCGCTCCGCTGCCCGCGCGTCCGGGCGTGATCCGAGAACCGCCGGGCCAGATGCAGGGGGGTCGGACGCCCGCCGAACGACCGCAGCTGCTCTTTGAGCTCTTCCCAGAAGCGCCGATCGCCCGACGCCTGGTCGTACGACTTCTCCAGCTCGGCGAGCACGCTCACCAGCTGCTCGGGCACGACCCGCCCGCCGAAGGAACCGAACTTCCCTTCAGGCGACGGCGCATCGGAGAGCTTGGCGGGCGGCGCGGGCTTGAGATCCATGTCGGCCGGCATGCACGAGAATAGGTGCCCGTTCCGGGTGGGGTGTTCAGAACACTCCCTCTTCTCGTGGCACAGGCATCCCGCCTGTGTCTCCCCATTCTCGTCCGTGGTTCGAGAACCGCCTCAAAGACGCTCGTCTCTATCCCCCGCCGGCCTGCTCCCGCCCGCGCTTCTCATCCACGAAGAACGTCAACACCAGCCCCACCGCCAGGAACCCCGCCAGCACGAGCAGCGCCGCGGGCGTGCCCAGCGTGTCCTTCGCCCACGCGAACGGGAACGTCCCCACCGCCGCCAGCTTGAACACCAGCCCCCACAACCCGAAGACCTCGGCCTCACGCCCCTTGGGCGCCAGAAACCCCACGAACGCCCGGTTCGCCGCCCCCAGAGACCCCAGCCCGAACCCCAGGAGATTCCCCACCAGCCACAAGGGCCAGTTGGGATACCCCGCCGGATCGGGCGCGTGCGCCCGCCGGTACGCGTACACCGCGAACGCCAGCGTCGTCGCCAGCCAGACGCTCACCAGGAACGCCGTCATCTTCCGGTGCCCCACCTTGTCCTGGGCGAACGTCGGCAAGAGCGTCCCCACGATTCCCGAGACCGTGATCACCGCCACGAACAGCACGAGCTGCTCCTGCCTGAACCCGTACTCCTCCGCGAGCTTGCTCGCGAAGAAGATCACCACGCTCATCCCCGTGCCGTAGAACAAGGAGGCCACCAGCAGCCACGCGAGGTCCCGGTACCGCGCGGTGTTCCGGAACGATTCCGCGAGGCGCCCAAACCCCAGCATCAGGGCGTTGCCCCGGGGCGGCTCGGCCAAGGGGGGCTCCTCGAGCACCAACGCCGTCGGGATCAGAAACAGCAGGAACCACACCCCAGCGCCCACAAAGAACGGCCTCCACTGCGCCGCGTCCTTCCACCCCAGCCCGACCATGAGCACGCCGGTCAATATCAGGAGCACGAGGGCCGCGCTGTACGCGCACGCCCATGAGAACCCCGACACCCGCCCCACCGTCCGGGCGTCGGTCAGCGAGGGAAGAAACGACGCGAGAAAGTTCTCGCCCAGCGTGAACGCAAGATTCGCCGGGATGTACAGCGCCAGGGCGATCACCAGCGCCGACCGCGTCCCCGGCGCCGACTCGGGGATCAGCCCCAGCAGGCACGTCAGCACCGCGCACATCACCCCGGACCCCACCAGCAGCTCTTTCTTCCACGACCGCGCGTCGGCGATCGCCCCCGCGAGGGGCGACAACAGCCCCGCCAGGAGCATGCTCCCCCCGGACGCGAGCGACCAGTAGCGGTCGTCTGTCGCCGGGTCCTTGACCACGACCTGCGAGAAAAAGATCGAAAACAGCAGCGTGTTGATGAGCAGCGTGAACGACTGGTTCGCCACGTCGAAGGCGATCCACGACCAGAGCTGCTTCTGGCGAGGTAGCCCCCGAAGCGGAAATATCGATGCCAGCCGGCCCGGGCTCATGCGTGAGCGGAGGTTACGCCCCCCAGGACCCCGCCGCTCAGAACGCGTACCCCAGCACCACAAACACGCTCACATCCGACGACTCCCGCGAGCCCGGCGTGCTGTCGTACCGCTGCTCGATCCCCAGCTTCAGGAGCAGCTTCTTCGCCGGGTCCAGGAAGTGGTCCCACCCCGCCCGCGAGACCACCCGCACGTCCTCGCTGTCCGCCAGGTTGGGGTGCACCTCCGTCGAGGCGTTCATGGTCGACCGCTCGCTGAACCGGTGGTTCAGCTCCAGCGTCACCACCGCCTCCGGGTCCACCGCGTTCTCCATCCCCGACACCTGCTGCACGGCCCCCAACCCCGCCCGCGCCAGGCACGTCGTGGTGTCGTCCTTGTAGAACGTGTACGAGGGCCCCGCGTTCAGCACCACCCGGGCCTCCCACGGCTGGTACTTGTCCACCTCCGTGAACACGCTCGCCCACAGCGTCCACCGCGACTCGCCGATCGCCCAGTCGTTGCGCCCCCGAAGCTCCAGCCGATTCCGCGATTCCCCCCGGTTGTCGCGCCCGATCTGGTAGTTCGTGTCCAGCGTCGTCGTCTGCTTCTTGGTCTGGCGACGCAGGGAGAGCGACGCCCGCGCGTTGAACGTGTCCGCGTTCCCGCTCGTGGCGTTCATCCCCAGCTCCGCCCGCCGCGACCAACCCTCCAGGAACGGCTTCTCGTCGTCTTTCGTGAGCGCCTCCCACAGCGAGAGCTTTTCGGGCACGGGGGGCGGCGTCGACGGCGCCGGTGGGGGTGGGGGTGGAGGCGGCGGGGGCGGCGGGGGCGGCGGATCGGGCAAGGCCGGCTCCGCCCCCGTCACCTGCGTTCGCAGAATCTTCACGTCGCCCAGCAGCGGGTGGGTCAGAATCACCGCGTCCACCAACGCCGTCTTGACTGTTCCCTTGAGCGTCTCGCCCGTGGTCAGAGTGATGGTGGTCTGGGTGCCTGTAGTTTGGGCTGGCTGGCCCTGGCCCAACGCCATCCCAGCGCATGCGGCATGGGCCAGTGCCGCGGCCGTGATGACGGTGGACACCCGCATCGACGACGATCCCTCCCAGCTTGACAGCCCGCGCGGGAGCACGCCGCCATCGGTATGGCCATCGTGATCCCACGCCCCAGACCGATCACAGCCTATCGGGCCTGGGCCGCCGCATGCACGCCTTTTTCTCGTTTTTGGCGGAGTTTTTCGGGACCGATCCGCGCCAATCCCACCGCACCGCCGGCGCGCCCAAAGCTCGGCCCCGCTCCGCCCGGCCTCCCGGTCACGCTCGTATGATTTATCACGGGCGGCCGCCGCCCCCACCAGTTGTTCTCGCCCGTCACTTCGGAGGATTCCCATGACCACCGCCCCGTCCCGCCCCAGCGGTCAGCCCTCCAAGAACACCGACCCCCTCCAGCTCATCGACGTCGACCACGTGCAGTTCTA
>CAZTJZ010000091.1:0-12287 GCA_964614075.1 uncultured Phycisphaeraceae bacterium | reverse complement strand
GGCCCCCACGGCGACACCGGGCTCACCGGACGCAAGATCATCGTCGACACGTACGGCGGCATGGGCCGTCACGGCGGGGGCGCCTTCTCCGGCAAGGACCCCACCAAGGTCGACCGCTCCGCGGCGTACATGGCCCGCTACATCGCCAAGAACGTCGTCGCCGCCGGGCTCGCCGACCGCTGCGAGATCCAGCTCTCCTACGCGATCGGCGTCGCCGAGCCCACGAGCGTCTTCGTCGATTGCTTCGGGACCAACAAGGCCGACGAGGACAAGATCAGCGCCGCCATCCGCCAGACCTTCAAGCTCACGCCGCTGGGCATCCGCGAGGTGCTCAACCTCAGGACGCCGGTCTACTCGCCCACCGCCCGCCACGGACACTTCGGACGAAAGCCCTACGAGGGCCAGTACTTCGACCGCGTGAAGCGCGAGCACCGCGGGCCCAAGATCGGGTTCTTCTCCTGGGAGAGGACCGACAAGGCCGAGGCGCTGAAGAAGCTGGTCTGAGCGCGCACGCTCCGGGTCTCGGGTATCATGCGCGCATGATCGGCGAGGCCCGCACGCACCGCTCGCTCGCCATCTCCGCCTACCTCCTGGTTGCCGCGCTCGGCGCGGCGCTGCTGCTCCTCCCCGATCCAGCGGCCGGCTCACCTGGCGCCCGCCCGCTCGGCATGCTTCTGATGATCAAGGCGGCCTCGCTCTTGATCGTTATCCTGGTCAGCCTCGTCGTGGCGTCGCTGGCGCGATGGGCGGCGAAGGGGTCCTACCGCGTCTACTACGCGACCCTGTGCGTGTGCGTCGGGCTGGCGCTCGCGGGGCTCGGGGTGCTCGCCGTGCGTTCGGTGCTGGCGGAGCGCCGGGCCAAGGAGCACCTCGCATTTCTGAATGAAACAAAGCGCCTCTCCCGTGGGCTGAGCGCCGAGATCCAGGATCGCGCCAGGCAGGAGCGCTGTGATTTCGCTCCGGTGCTCGAAGCGGTCGAGCTGTTCGCCGCGCACCTCGATCGCGCGCCGCCACGATACCGCGTTCATTCGCGTATCTTCGCGACATACCTCAGGAACTCCGCCGCGACCTCCAGCGAGTTGTGCCGGGCGTCGGGCGAATGGGTGAACGCGGGCTACGCGTCGTTCGACGCGACCACCGATCAAGAGGAGTTCAACCGTCGGATCGCGATCGCGGAGCAGTACAAGAAGGCGGTAACGGCGTGGGCCTCGTTCGCGGTGGAGAGTCGCGAGAAGCTCGAAGAGGAGTTCAACGCCATCGACGATCCGGAGTTGCAAGAGGCCGTCCGTGTCGCATTCGGGCGCGTGTACAGCAAGTCGTTCGCGGAGTTCGAGTTCGTCTCACGGCTGAGCGGCCATGCCCAGAGCGCCGCCACCGCCGCGGTCGAAATGCTCACGCTCGCCCGCGACCGCATCGGCCGCTGGACCATCGACGACGATGGCGCGATCGAGTTCCAGGACGCCGAGGACTCCGAGGCGTATGCCAAGGCGTCCGAAACGCTGGACGAACAGCTCGGTCTTATGGCACAAGTGCAGCAGGAGTTCGCGAGCAAGAAAGTGAAGCCAAGGGGCTGACAGTCGGCGGACGCCGAGCGGGCCGTACATCGCGAGCAGCCGGTCGGCCCCTCCCGGGTCCCAGACGTACTCGCGCGAGACCTCGGGCGTCTCCACGATCTCATAGTCCTCGAGCTCGACCTCCTTGTCGATGGCGATGGGCTTGCCCTCGCCGTCGAGCGCGATCGGCGTGGACGATCTGGGGCGGTTGGAGTCTGCGACGGCTCACCGGCAAGCCCAAGGGCGAGCAGCCGTCTGGTTCGATTTCCAACGGTGATCGCCGGCGCCGGTCCGCCCTCTCGGCCTGGCCTTGGAAGCCGGGCACTCGAGGCTCACGGGGCCGGGGGGCCCGCGCGTGCAAGGACGCCGCGATCGGCTCTCCGCGGACATCGTGCCCCCCGCAAATCGGCCACATCGCGTGCCTTTCCCTTCTTCACGTTTTCGGGTTCCGTTGGCCGATGGCTGGCGCTATGCCCGGCAACACCGACGACTCCGCGCCTATGAAACTCCGGCTTGCAGGGCAGGAGGTCGGCTCGCCCATGGATGAGGCGGTGAAGTTCGCCGGGAAGCACGTCTACCTGATCGGGATCGGGGGCTGCGGCATGTCCGGGCTGGCCTGGCTGCTGGCCCGCCAGGGCGCCAAGGTCCGAGGATCCGACCAAACACCGAGCGAAACGACCGAGGCGCTGGCCCTGGACGGCATCGAGGTTGAGTTCGACCAGAGCCGGGCGTGGTTGCCGGAGCGTTGCGACTGGGTCGTGGCGTCGGCGGCGGTGCGTCCGGACCATCCGCAGATTCTCGAGGCGCAGCGTCGCGGGATTCCGGTGTCGCTCTACGCCGAGGCCATCGGCGCCTGCATGAGCGGGCGGACGGGCGTCGCGGTCGCGGGCACGCACGGGAAGAGCACGACGACGGCGATGCTCGGGTCGGCGCTGGTCGACGCCGGGATCGACCCCAGCGTCATCGTCGGCGCAACGTACGGGCGCCTCGCGAAGGGCAACCTCGGGAGCGGGCTGGGCCCGGGCGACACGCCCGTGGGGTTCCGCCTGGGGGGCAGCGAGATCGGCGCGGGGCTCCTGCTCGGGCGTCCGGGGGTGCTCGTGGTCGAGGCGTGCGAGTTCAACCGGTCGTTCCACAACTTCCGCCCCGCGCTCGCGTGCATCACCTCGGTCGAGGCGGATCATCTCGACTGCTACGGCACGCTGGAGGCGGTCATCGAGTCCTTCCGCGAGTTCGCGAGGCTCCTGCCCGGGGCTCGGGAAGGGGGAAAGCTGCTGATCGCGCACGACGGGGCGCACCGGCGCGAGGTCACCGCGGGGCTCGTCTGCGAGGTGTGCACGATCGGGTTCTCGCCCGAGGCCGACTTCGTCGTCGAGTTCGACCCGTCGACGCGCCGCGTGAGGGTCTCGCACGAGCGCCGGCCCCTGGGCGAGTGGACCCTCCGCGTGCCCGGCGCGCACAACGCGACCAACTCCGCGACGGCGTTCGTGCTCGCGATGTGGCTCGGGGCGGATCTCGAGGTGATCGCTCGCTCGCTGGGCGCGTTCACCGGGGCCGACCGGCGCAGCCAGCTCCTGGGGGAGAAGGCCGTTCCGGGCGGGGTGGTCCGCGTGTACGACGACTACGGGCATCACCCGACGGAGGTCGACGCCACGCTGAGGGCGCTGCGTGAGTTCGAGCGTCCCGAGGAACGCGGCGGGAGGCTCATCTGCGTCTTTCAGCCTCACCAGCACAGCCGCACAAGGCACCTGCTCGAGGAGTTCGCCAGCAGCTTTTCGCCGGCGGACATCGTGATCGTGCCCCACATCTACTTCGTCCGCGACAGCCAGGAAGAGAAGCAGAAGGTCGGGGCGTCGGACCTGGTCGACCGGCTGCGCCAGCGCGGCGTGCGGGCGATGCACCTCTACCCCTTCGACGCGATCGTCGAGCAGCTCGAGACGCTCGCCCGGGCGGGCGATCTGGTCGTGGTGATGGGCGCGGGGCCGGTCTACGAGGTCGGGCGAGGGTACCTGCGCGCCGAGCGGGCCGCCAAAGTCGGAGTCGCGTCATGACGTCGATGCAATGGGCGATCGTGCTTCTGACGGGCGGGCTCGCGGGCGGGCTCATGATCGGAGCGCTCGCGGGGATCTTCCTCGACCGCAGGGCTCATCAGATGCGCCCGCTCACCCGCGGGCACACGCGCATGTTCATCGTCGCGTTCTTCGGGCTGGCGGCGGCGGGCGTCATGTACTACCTCTGGAACAAGAAGTAGCGAGCGGGCCACGTCGCGGGCGCGTCGACCGGTCGGGGAATAGGGAATGGCGGGCGTTCTGGACATCGCGGTGGAGCACGACGCGCCGATCGCGACGTGGTTCGGCGTGGGTGGGGGCGCGGACCGTCTCGCCCGCCCCCGAGACTCGCGCGAGCTCGCCCGGTGCCTCGAGATCGACCCCGCGCTCAGGGTCCTGGGCGAGGGCGCCAACCTGCTGGTGGACGACGAGGGTGTCGGCGGGCTGGTGGTCCGTCTCGACGCGCCGGAATGGACCCGAGTCGAGATCGACGCGAGGTCGTGCACGGTCCGCGCCGGCGCGGGGGCCGACCTTCCCAAGCTGGTCCTCGACGCCGGGCGTGCCGGGCTCGCGGGGTTGGAGGGGCTGGGCGGGATCCCCTCGAGCGTGGGCGGGGCCTCGGTGATGAACGCCGGGGGCGCCTTCGGGCAGTTTGCCGACGCGGTGCGCACGGTCTACGCGGTGACGCGCGACGGGAAGGAGATCCAGCTCTCCCGGCGCGACATTCCCTACGCCTACCGCCACTCGGGGCTCGAGCAACACATTGTCACCCGCGTGGAGCTGGCGCTGACGCCGGACGATCCCGCGCGCCTGCGCGACCGCCTCAAGGAGGTCATGGCGTACAAGAGCAAGAGCCAGCCCATGAGCGCCAACAGCGCCGGGTGCTGCTTCAAGAACCCGACGCTTGGGGCGCCGATCCCCGGGCTCAGCGAGGGCGACGCCGGTCGCCGGGTCTCAGCCGGGCTCTTGATCGACCGCGCCTCGTGCAAGGGACTGCGCTTCGGGAGCGCCTCGGTGAGCGAACGACACGGGAACTTCCTCACCGCCGAGAAGGGCGGCAGAGCGCGGGACATCATCGAGCTGATGGCGCTGGTCCAACGCCGCGTCTTCGATGCCTTCGGCGTCACGCTGGAACGAGAAGTCGTCGTGTGGGAGCGGTGACGACATGAGCACGCCCGGACATACTCCCGGACACACGCCCGCCACTCCAACGGTTCTCGTTCTGGGCGGCGGCCCCGACGCGGAACGCGAGGTCAGCCTGGTGAGCAGCCGCGCGGTCGCCGAGGCCCTGCGGACGAGGGGCACGTACCGGGTTCATCTCGAGGTCATCGACCGCCTCGACGCCGCCGGGCTCGCGAGGCTCCCGGGGGAGATCATCTTCCCCGTGCTCCACGGCGGGTGGGGCGAGGGCGGGCCGCTGCAGGAGCTGCTCGAACGCGACGGGCGGACGTTCGTGGGCTGCGGGTCCAGGGCCGCCCGCCTCGCGATGGACAAAATCGCCACCAAGCTCGCCTCCGCCCGCCTGGGGATCCCCACCCCGCCCGCGGCGGTGCTCAACCCTGGCGACTCCGGGCGAGGCGTGGCGCTCCCGGTGGTCGTGAAGCCCGTGCACGAGGGGTCGAGCGTGGGGGTGTACATCTGCCGCGAGGAGCAGGATTGGTCGCGCGCGATCGCCGGCGTACGCGCGGACGTGGCCAGCCACCCGACCCGCGTGTACATGATCGAGGGCGCGGTGCTGGGCGGACGCGAGCTGACGGTGGGGGTGCTCGACGGGAAAGCCCTCCCGATCGTCGAGATCCGCCCCGCGGTCGAGTTCTACGACTACCAGGCCAAGTACAACCGCGATGACACCGCCTACACAGTGAGCCCGGAGCTTCCCCCGGGCGTCGCGGCGCGAATCGCGGATCACGCCCAACGCCTGGCGCGGGAGCTGGGCGTTCGCCACCTCTGCCGGGTCGATTTTCTCTTGGACCCAGGCGGCGGCCCCTGGCTGCTGGAGGTCAACACCCTCCCCGGATTCACGGGCCACTCGCTCTTCCCCATGGCCGCGGCGGACACGCGTGACGGCCCCGGGCTCGACATGCCCGCACTGACCGAGCACCTTGTGAATCTCGCTCGACGCGACGGGGCGAAATGCCGATAAGACTGACAACGCGCGGAAAATGCGTGTCAGCATGTCCAATCTTCTCAACAACCCAGCAGATTCGTCGACGCAAAGCGGCCCGCAGCCGTTCCGCTGGGCATTGTTCGGGAAATATCTGGCTGGGTTCACCGCGGTCGCGCTCGTCCTCGGTGTCATCGTGGGCGTCGTCACGGGCATCCGCCCGCTCGAGCGCCGTGCCGAGGGCGTGCTGGCCTCGGGGGGCGCCACGGTTCGGTTCGTGTGGCCCGGCGTGGCTCCCACGGCCCGGTCGCCCAAGACCGCCGAGCCCATGACCTGGATGCCCCGCGAGAGGCAGCGCGAGCTGCTCGTCGACGCGGGTCGGCGTCTGAACCAGAATAACCGTCCCTTCGACCCCGCCACGCTGGAGGGGCTGCGTCAGTGGCTCGCCGCCTCGGGGTGGTTCGAGGAGCCTCCGACCGTCCGGCGCGAGAGCGACGCGGGCGTGGTCATCGAGGGCGTCTGGCGCGAGCCCGCCGCGGTGGTGCGCCACGCCGACAGGGAATACTGGATCTCCTGGCGCGGGAAGCTCATGCCCACCGTCTACGAGCCGGGGAAGCTTCCTGTGTGCGCGTTCGTCTCGCCTTCGAGCGGCCCGCCGCGCAACGCGAGCGGGGAGATCGACTACGACAGCCCCTGGCCGGGCGAGGACGTGCCCGCGGCGCTGGAGCTCCTCTCGCTCATGATGAAGCAGCGCTGGTACCCGCAGGTCGCGGGCGTGGATCTCTCGGACCACGCCAAGCTCGCTTCGCTCACGATCCTCACGAGACACGGGACGCAGGTGGTCTGGGGCGGGCGTCCCAGCCTTCCACGCTTCGGCGACACGACCACCGCCGAGAAGCTCCGCAGCATCGAGACCCTCCACAGCGACACCGGGCGCATCGACGCCGGGCACCCGCTGATCTACGTCCACGGCACGTACCTGCTCTTCGATCGGCGCCAGAGCGAGCAGGCCCTCGCCGCCCGCCAGCCCACGCCCACCGACGCGAGCAAGAAGTCGGCGAAGGACGGACGCACGGCTCAGTCGACGCGCAAGCCATGACCGAACCCATGACGACGAACGACCAGGGCGGGGCTCCAAGCACCGGAGACCGCTGGGCACACCGTCGCGCCGAGCCGAGGCCCTTCGCGGCGCTCTGGCTGCTCTATCTCGTGGGCGTGTCGGCGCTGGTCGTGGCCAACGCCGGGGTCTCGGGGATGCTGCACCGCGACGTGTACCGCGCCGCCGCGTGCGGGATGCTCACGCTCGTGGGCGTCGGGGTCATCGTGGTCTGGCCGATGCTGCGATTGAGCCAGGAAACGCCCGAGCGCCCCGGGCGATCGGTCCTCGCCGATGCGCTGATTGTGGCGCTCCCCTCGCAGGCGATGGTCTGGGCCCAGGCCCTGCCTTGGATGGGCGACTGGCCCGTCGAGGTGGTCGGGGTGATCGCGGCGGTGCTGGGGGCGTGGACGCTCATCACCGGGGCGATGCTCGCCGGCGGATTGCGTCACATTTCGAGCACGCCGTCGGGTGCGCCTCGGGGGGTTCGCCGGGCGTTGTGGATGGCGCTGGTGCTTCTCGCCGGCGTGACGCTCCCCGCAGCGGGGCTGCTGATCGAGGGCCGCCTGGGCGCCCCGCCGCGCGACGGGATCCTCTGGATGGGGCTCTCGCCCGTGACCGGCCCATTCGCCATCGCGGGGCAGCGGACGTGGGTGTCGCTGGGCCCGCCGGTGAATCCGGTGGTGTGGGTCGGGGTCGCGGTGCTGGGGCTCATGGGTGTTGCGGGTTGGGTTCTGGTTGGCGTGTGGCGTGGCGGGGCGACGCCGGCGCGCATAAATTGAACGCGAACCCGCCACGGGGGATCACCCCGTTTCGGGACGCAAAGCCGGTCGGGACCCGTTGAAACCCTGCTGGTCGAACGGTGATGGAAAGCTCGCCGGGGTTCAGGCCGCACTCTGATTCAGGAACACGTCATGGAGTTTGTCACGCCCGCGGAAAAGCAGGCCCTGGAAGCACGCTTGGCGCAGCTGATCGGGAACCGCCCGGTGATCTCGCTGCGCATCGCCGAGGCCCGCGCTCTGGGCGATCTCAAGGAGAACGGCGACTACCACGCCGCCCGCGAGCAGCAGGGGATGGAGGAGGCGGAGATCCGCCGCCTGCAGGAGCGCCTGGGGTCGGTGGGCGTCATCAGCGAGGAGCACGCCAAGGCGGTGGCGGGGGTGGTGTTCATCGGATCGACCGTAAAGCTCCGCGACCTGGACGACGGCGACGAGGATCTGTACAAGCTCGTGGGCGAGGCCTCGGGGGGCGTCGCCGCGGACTATGTCGAGGTGACCGCCACGAGCCCGATGGGCGAGGCGCTGATGAAGGCACGCGTCGGGGACGTGGTGCGCGTGAACGCGCCGAGGGGCGTGAAGCGGTTCGAGATCGTCCAGATCGTCTGAAGCACGGGAATCGCCGCACTCGGCACCAACCTCCATGGCCAGCCCCGCCGACAACCCCGCCCGCCCCAAAGTCTGCGTGGTCGGGTCGGTGAACCTCGACCTGGTCGTTCATACGCCGCGGCTGCCGCTCGCGGGGGAGACCGTGCTGGGCGGCGTGATCGAGACGTACCCCGGGGGCAAGGGCGCGAACCAGGCCGTCGCGGCGGCACGCATGGGCGCCGAGGTCTCGTTGGTCGCCAGCGTGGGCGACGACGACGCGGGGCGGGAGCTTCGCGGCGTGCTCGAACGGGAAGGCCTCGACCTCACGCACCTGCTCACTCGCCCGCGCACGCCCACCGGGAGGGCCCTGGTCACCGTCGCCGAGGGCGGGGACAACACCATCGTCGTCTCCCCCGGCGCCAACGCCCTGCTCACGAGCGACGACGTGCGGATCTCGGCCCGGGCGGTGACGCGGGCGGACGTGCTCGTGATCCAGCTCGAGACCCCGGCCGAGGTCGCGCTCGCCGCGGCGGAGATCGCGCGAGCGGCAGGAAAGGCCGTGGTGCTCAACGTCGCCCCGGCGCGGCGTGTCCCGCACGAGCTGCTCCGCAGCGTCGATGTCCTGGTCGCCAACCGCACCGAGGCGGCCATTCTCCTGGGGATGGACCCCGCCTCGGACCCGGCGCGCCTCGCCCTGAGATTGCCCGAGCTCGGGCCGCTTACCGCGCTGCTCACCCTGGGGTCTCAGGGCGCGATCCTGTGCCATCGCGGGAGGCCGCGACGCGTGCCCGCGCTCGAAGTGCAATCCGTCGACAGCGTCGGCGCGGGCGATGCCTTCGTCGGGGCGCTCGCGGCCAAGTGGCCCCCCGTCCACGCGTCCAGATTGGTCCCGGCGGACCAGCTCCGCCACGTCGAGGCCGCGGTGGTCACCGCGGCGGTCGCGGGGGCGCTCGCCACCACCACGCGCGGCGCGATCCCGTCCCTCCCCACGCGGGAGCAGATCCAGCCCCACCTCGACAAGCTCAAGGTCAAGCTCGGGACGGCGTGAGATCGATCAGCTCGACGCGCCGGTTCGCCTTCGGCCACGTGCCGCCCACCTGCTCCTCGTGCGCCGTGAGCCCGCCCGGGGTTCGCTCGATCGTGAAGCGCGTGCGCCGGAACGCGCCGTGCTGATAGTCGTGCCCGTCGCCCGCGTCCTCGTAGAGCAGGGCCTGGGCGCGACCGCTCTCGTCGGGCGCGACGGCGAGTGTGATGGGATCGTCCGGGGTGACGCGGATGTGCTCACGAACCGGGCCGAGGGGGATCGCCGAGCCCGCCCGCACAAAGAGCCGCGGGAGCGCGGGCGTCGCGCCGACGGGCGTGCCCAGGGGCTCAAACTCGCGCCACACGCCGCCCGGCATGGGCGAGGGTGACGGAGCGGCCCGGTCGGGCCCCACGTCGCCAACGCGGGCGAGGTCGACGCGGACGAGCAGGTCGCTCCCGAGAAGAAAGGAGTCGCACGCCGAGCGCAGCCGCGGATCGCTCGGATCGGCGAAGAAGAGCGGGCGTGCCACGGGAAGCCCGGTGCGTGACGCCTCCTCGAAGAGCGTGTAGAGGTAGGGGAGCAGGCGATACCGGCGCTGCAACGCCTGACGCGACGCGTCCTCGCACGCCGCCCCGAACGACCACGGCTCGTGGTCCACCGAGTCCTTGATCGAGTGCGCCCGGCAGAATGGAAGCAACGACGCGAGACCCATCCACCGCGCGAACAGCTCCCCATCGGCGTTGCCCACGAACCCGCCCACGTCCGGGCCGGCGAAGGGCTGACCGCTCAGCCCCAGGTTCAGCACCATCGGGATCGACCAGCGCAAGTGGTTCCAGTCGCTGCGGTTGTCGCCGGTCCACATGGCGGCGTATCGCTGCCCGCCCAGGAAGCTCGCCCGCGTCAGGACGAAGGGTCGCTTGTCGGGGTTGGCCCGCGCGACGCCCTCGCGAGTCGCCCGGATCATCTGCATCCCGTAGATGTTGTGGTACCGCGTGTGCGGGCCCGGGCCGCCCAGCTCCTCGTCGGCGTCGTGGCGGTTGTCGTCGGGCATGGTCTTCCCGGGCGACTCGAACACCGCGGGCTCGTTCATGTCGTTCCACACCCCGTCGAGCCCGTGGGCCATGAAGTCCTTGTACAACCCCGACCACCACCCCCGCGTGCGCTCCCGCGTGAAGTCCGGGAAGGCGCACGGGCCCGGCCAGACTTTCCCCTCGTACACCTTCCCCGCCGCGTCCTTGATGAAGTGGTCGTGGCGGAGCGCGTCGGCGTACACGGCATACTCCGGGTCCACCTTGAGCCCCGGGTCGATCATGCACACGCTCCTGAAGTGCATCGCGTGCAGGTCGTCGTGGAGCCGGCGAGGGTCGGGGAACGCCCCTGGGTCGAAGGTGAAGCACCGGAACCCGTTCATGTAGTCGATGTCGAGCCAGAGCACGTCGCAGGGGATGCGGCGGTCGCGGAACCCCTTCGCCACCTCCAGCACCTTGGACGCGGGCGTGTACGACCATCGGCACTGGTGGTACCCCAGCGCCCAGACCGGCGGCATGGGCATGAACCCCGTCAGCTCGCCCAGCGCCTTGAGCACCCCCGCCGGGTCGTCGCGCTCGATCACGCACACCGCGGGCGCCGGCCCCTCGGTGCGGCAGGAGGCCTCGCCCGCGACCGTCAGGTCGATCTCGCAGCGCCACGTCGTCTCGAAGATGATCCCCACCGACGCCCCGTCGCTCCGCACGCCGAGGACGAACGGGTGCGACTGGTACAGCGAGGGCGAGTGCTCGTCGTAGTCAAAGCGGTCGTAGTTGTACAGCAGCTTGCGGGTGTTGTTGCGCAGGAGCGGTCCGGCCTGCTCGCCCGTGGCGTAGAACGACGTGCCCCGCGCCAGACAGATCGTGGCGGTCTGGTACGCGCCCTCTCGCGAGAACGTCGGGCGTGCGGCGAAGCCCTCGGGCATGGGGCCCGTGCGCTGCGGGGGCGTCACGTACGCGGGGAACGGCGGGACGCTCTCCACGCCCGGGGGAAAGAAGCGGACGACGCGCTCGCCCACGCTCTGGGCGCGGAGTGTTCCCCACGGCAATCGCCGCGACGTTCGCGTGCGGGGCGGGACTCTCGACGCCGGTCGCATGGGCCCGAAGCGTAGCGGCGGGAACGCCGCGCGGAGCGCGTGCTGGCGCTCAGGAACGCAATCTCAGCCCGGGGGCAAGCGTATGAAACGGTTCCAGCGCGATCCATCACGACGGGAGTCAGGCCCCGCGGTCCGAAAAGCACCTCCCGGGTTTGGGCGCCTCCGGGTCTACTTGCTCTTGAGGCCGAGATGCTCGAGGAACGCGTTCATGTCCGGGTCGCGTCCGAGGAAGTCCTTGACCATGTCCAGGCCGTCCATCGTCCCGCCGCGCGAGAGGATCTTCTTGCGGTACTCCATGCCCACCTCAGGGTTGAGCAGCCCCTTGTCCTTGAAGCGTGTGGACATGTCCTGGGCGTAGACGAGCGACCACATGTAGCCGTAGTACCCCGCCTGATAGCCCACGAGATGGCCGAAGGAGGCCTGGTAGTACGTGCCCGGGATGGGCCTGTAGTGCGTGGCGAGGGCGTAGACCTCCTCCTGCTTGGCGGTGGTGTCGACCTCGCCCTTGGGCGCGGTGTGATAGGCCATGTCCGTGAGCCCGTAGAAGAACTGGTTCTCCGCGTCGAGCCCCGAGCCCAGGTGCTTGGCCTTGATCATCCGTTCGAGCAGGTCCTTGGGCAGCGTCTCGCCGGTCTGGTAGTGCTTGGCGAAGGTCGAGAGGACATCCGCGTTCCAGACCCAGTTCTCGAACATCTGGCTGGGCGCCTCGACAAAGTCACGCTCGACGCTCGTCCCCGCGAATCGCGACAGCGTCGCCTCGGTGAGGATGTTGTGCAGGCAGTGCCCGAACTCGTGGAAGTATGTCTCCACCTCCTCGTGCGTGAGCAGGCTGGGCTTGTCGCTCGAGGGCTTGGAGAAGTTGCACACCATCGCGGCCAGCGGCTTCTGGGCCGTGCCGTCCATGAACACCTTCCGCTCCAATAGCCCCCAGCACGCGGCGTGCGTGAACTTGTTCTCGCGCGGGAACATGTCCACG
>CAZTJZ010000090.1:0-12329 GCA_964614075.1 uncultured Phycisphaeraceae bacterium | reverse complement strand
ACAGCCTCCACGCCGGGAAACGCTCGCGGCGCAGCGCCCGCGCGAGGGCGCGGTCCGGCTCGCTCCTGGGCACACGCACCTCGCGCATCCCGGCGCGCGAGAACAGCGGGCAGAAGGCGCCCATCGCCGCGATCGCCTCGGTCCGCCGCGTCGCCGGCTTCGCGAGGTACGCCCGCACCAGCATCCCCGCGATCCCCACGCCGCGCCACGACGGGTCGACGATCACGCGCGAGATCGTGCGCAGCTCGCGGTTGAGGGCGTGGGCCCGCGCGGACTTGTCGCGCGGGAAGACCTCCGGCCAGGCCCGGTCCCGCCAGCGCCCGTTGAGCGTGGGATGAGAGACGACGAGCACCCCGACGACGCGCCCGCCCACTTCCCGCGTTCCGCCGACGCGGGCGACGAGCACGCGGTCGATCGTCGCGGGCTCCCGGCCGCGGTAATGCCAGCGCGCGAGGGCGAGATAGTCGTCCCGGCTCCCCGCGCCGATGCCGATGTCCATGCGGTCCTCTCCTCGATCCGACCCTCCTCGCACCACAGCACCATGTCCGGCGCGAGCCACTCGCGCACGTCCTCGCGGGCCGTGGCGCACACCACCCGAAGCCGCGGCGTGCGTCCCGCGAGACGCCGCAGGCTCTCGCACAGCGCCCACGCCCCCTCGCGGTCGAGCACGCTCGCGAACTCGTCCACAAACACCCACGCCCGCCCCCGCCCCGCGAGCGCCCGCGCGAGCGCGTCCGCGAGACGCAGCCGGAACGCCTGCCCGTCCGACATCTCGCGCTCGCTCCGCGGGAACATCGCCGCGTCCCCCAGCCCCGCGCTCGTCAGCAGCGACAACGCCCGGGGCAGGGCCAGCCGCACGCGCTCCACCGCGGCCCGCGGATCGCGCGATGGCGGCGCGACGACGAAGCGCCGCCCGCGGACCTTCCGCGCGAGGCGGGCGAGCAGCGTGCTCTTCCCCCCGCCGCTGGGCCCCGAGATCAGGACGAGCCGCGTCAGCGAGAGCCGCCCGAAGATCGCGGGGTCGAGCGTGACCTCGGGCGCCCGGCCTCTGGCCCGCCACGCCACGCCGAACGCGGCGCAGGCGCGCAGCACACGCGAACCCGGGCGGGGCGAGCATGCCATCACGCCGCTCCTTCGCCGGTGTTCCGCGGCGTGAGCAGCGTCGCCTGGAAGAGCGCGTCGATCAGCTCGCGCTGCCGCCGCACCATGTGCATGCTCAGGCCCAGCTCGGCGCACGCCGCCCGCATCGACCGCCCGCGCAGCACGCACACCTCGCCGACCCGCCGCCGCGTGACGGGCCAGCCCGTGCGCTCGCGGAGGACAAAGACGTACCGGGGCGACATCACGCGCACCGCCAGCCGCCGGATCCGCCGCCGGACCACGCGGTGGTCCTCGCCCGTCAGGAGCGCGATCTCCACCGCGGTCTTCCCATCCCGGTACGCCGCGTCGAGCAGCGCCCGATCTCCCGCCGGGAGGGGCTCGGCCCTGCGGCTCACCTGCTCGGCCAGGTCGGCGTTTCGCAGCCGACGACGATCCGACGACTCGGGAATCTCCACCCGCACCATCAGACACCTCCATCCTCAATCCGCCACTTCTCACTTGACACGGACCCACCGACCGTTCATAATCAAGTGAACACATATGTTCTACCACATAGAGAACATTTTGCAAGGTCAATGTTCGGTATTCCGCGAACTTTGCGCTCACCTGCTGGCGATCGTGTCTTTGGCCCTGTTTTCGCGCGCGCCGGGAGGTGCCGCGTGAGCGAGCGGGCGTCGGTTGGCGCGTTGGTTCGGGCTCGGCGGACGGCGATGGAGTGGTCGCTCCAGAGGCTCGCCGACGCCGCGGGGTGCGCGAAGGGCTATCTGTCGGAGGTGGAGAACGGTCGGCGGATGCCGCCGGGGGACGAGATCCTGGCCCGGATCGAGGAGGCGCTCATGATGGAGACGGGCGTGCTCGTGGCGGCGGCGCGGTGGGAGCGGTCGCTCTCGGCGGGGGGCCCGGCGGTCGAGCACGAGGTGGCCCGGCTTCAGGAAGACCGTGAGTCGGCCCGGCGGCTCGTGGAGCTCCTCCGCTCCAACGCCGGATTGGACAAGCGCGGGCTCGACAAGGTCTACGGCTCGGGGGAGCTGCAGGACCTCATCGATCGACTCTCGCCCGGCGAGAAACAGCGCCCGGCCAAGGCCGCGACGGCCGACGCACCCACGCCGCTCCCGCGGGAAGTGCCCGTCATCAACAAGGTGGCCGCGGGGTATCCGCGCGAGTTCACGGACCTTGGCTACCCGGCCCGGGTCGCGGACGCGTACGTGCGTTGCCCGGACGTGGAGGACCCCGACGCGTTCGCCGCCCGGGTGGTGGGCGACTCGATGGAGCCCGTGTATCGCGAGGGTGAGGTCGTGGTCTTCAGCCCCTCGCGAGCGCCCAAGAGCGGGCAGGACTGCTTCGTGCGCCTCGAGCGTGACGGCGAGACCACGTTCAAGCGGGTGTACTTCGAGACGGGCGAGATGGGCGAGGAGCTGATCCGCCTCCAGCCCCTCAACAGCGCCTACCCGCCGCGGGTGCTCCCGCGGGAGGACGTGGCGGGGGTGTACGTCGCGGTGAGCGCCATCCGGCGGATCGTGTAACTCGTGGGGGGCGTTGGGCGCGGCGGCGGGGGTCTCTCAGGAACTGCCCCGACGCGGCGGACGTACAGAGACCGAGCAAACCCGCCGTACTTGAGAGGCGGGGCGGTTTCGGCTATTGTGCGATCGGGGGCGGTGGTGGCCGGCATCCCCATCTGAACACGACGCGATCGGCGTTCCCAAGACGGACGGCGGTCGGAGCGATCTGCGGAAGGACGAGTCATGGCGAAGATGTTCTACACGCTCGACGAGGCGGCGGCGAAGCTGGGCAAGAGCGCCGAGGCGGTCAAGGAGATGGCCGCCAAGGGCCAGCTCCAGGAGTTCCGCGACCGCGACAGACTCATGTTCAAGGTCGAGCAGGTGGACCTCTTGAGCGGCGAGGATCAGATTCAGCTGGCCGACAGCGGCGGGATGGACATCCTGAGCGGCTCGGCGGCGAGCGGGACGGGAATGGCGCTGGAGTCGTCCAAAGAATCGACTGGGATCAGCATCTTCGACGCGGACCAGACGGAGGAGGCGGACGCCAACGCCGTCACACGCGTGAGCAACGCGCCGATGCAGTTCAGCGATCCGGGCAAGAGCGGCTCGGGCTCGCGCGCGGGGCTGCTGGACATGTCCAAGGAGCCCGACGACACCTCGCTGGGCGGCGGGCTGCTCGACGATGTCTACGGGAGCGAGACGGTGGCGCAGCAGACCGCGGCGGAGCCCGCGATGAGTGGCGTGGAAGGGGGCGGCGAGGGCGGCGCGCTCTTCGAAACCCCAGCGTCGGCGGAGAGCTTCGAGCCCGCGGCGGCGGGCGCGGGCGTCATGATGATGGCCGAGACGGTGGACGGCGCCGGATCCGGGCTCGTGGGCGGGCTGGCCTTCGGGATGGTCCTGGCGCTGGCCCTGGCGGTGGTCGCGGTGGTCCTGGGCCTGAGCGGGGCCGCGGGAAGCGGAATGCTCGGGACCCTGGGCGACAACTTCATGATCCTCGTGGGGGCGGCGGCGGGCGTGTGCCTGATCGCGGGGATTTTGGGGTGGGTGATCGGGAAGCGGTCGTAGGGAAGAAAGCAAGAAGCAACGGGCATTCGGATCGAGCTCCTTGCGTGGCTCGATCTTGCTCCATGCTCGGTGGTCACGGGCCGAGCACGGCGCAGACCAACGCCAGCAAGCCCGTGCAGATCCCCATGCAGACCCAGATCTCGAACGGTTGGGCAACCCTGAGCCCGCGTGGAAGGGCGAACCACCAGTAAACGGCAAGCCACGAGAGGATTGCGAAAAGCCAGAGTCGGCTCAGCATGAAAAAGAGCCCGTAATGCGTTCGAAGCGTCGCCGAGACGTAGGCCGATTGAATCGACGCGTCCTCGGAGCGCACCCCGGGCAGGTGCAGTACAAACTGGACGATCGCGAACCACAGCGAGAATGTGCTGGGCACGACCACCCAGGCGTACGAGAAGACGCCGGCCCGCAGCACGTGGGCGAGCCGGATCTTTGCCGCGGACCTTGTGTCGTGGAGGGCGAGCAAGATGAAAACGGGCATGAGCGTGGCCGCCAACGCGGGGAAGAGGAAGCGAGGCCAGCGCCTTGTGAGGTGCGCCAAGTTGTTGCGAAACCCTGGAAACGTGAGAGTGTCTTCATCGATCCTCACGATGTTGAGGATCGCCGCGCTCATGAGTTCGTAACGCTGTTCAACGAGGCGCTGCCAGGCGCTCGTGGAGGGTGAGATGGCGGGGACACGGCCCGGCACCGCGGCGGGCGGCGCGAGGGCCAGCATCGCAATGGTGACAGCGCCCACCAAGGACGTGAGCGCATGCGGCAGAGTGATGACGGCAAGCCAGAGCGCCAGCCGTCTCGGACGCACCGCGTGACGGAGTTCCAGCCTTTTCCAGAGCCTCCACGGCCAGATGGACCACACCCACGTGCGCCAGGCCGCGATGAAGGTCGCCCGTTTTCCCTCGGCGTGCTCGACGTGCCCGGGGCAGACGTGGCGGGCGGCGTTGAGGACGTCGCGCCACTCGATATCCAGCCCGCACTCGGAGCACCGCCCCGCGAGAGGGCAGTGCGTCTCCCAGCGGGCGATCTCGCCCGACTGGTCGTAGCCGCAGCGGGGGCATGCGGGGCGCATCGGGAACGGTACGACCATCGCGCGACAGCGGATTCAGGGCCCCGGGGTGCTGCCGCTCACGAGGCGGGGGACGCTGGTGCGTCCGCCCGGGACGTTCCACCGCGCCCAGAGAAAACAGCGGGCGTAGAGCAGGCGGTCGGCGTCGAGCGTGACCGCGAGCACCGGGCCCCGCTCGTCGTGCGCGTCGATGTGGAAGAGCCCGTCCTCGCGGATGACGCGGACGCTCGCGCGCACGAGCGGACCGTCCGGGCCGAGGGAGAGCGTCGCCTCGCGGTCGTTGTCGAGGGGGAGGGCCGCGTGAAGGCGCGTGGCGTCGGGCGCGATCGCGGGGAGGAGCCCGGGGGCGAAGGACCATTCGAGGCGGATGACGCCGGTCGCGGCTGGGGGAGTGGGGGTGGTGGTGCGTGGGCTCACGTGCGGCGCTCCCGCGCGGGCGAGAGCAAGGACGCGGCGAGCTGGAGCCCCTTGCCCGCGGGGCTCACGAAGCGATGGCCCAGCGCCTCGAGCGTGCCGAGGAACTCGAGCATGGCGTCGAGGCGCTGGTTGTGCTCGCGGTCACCCTCGGAGGCGGGCTGCCCGGTCATGTCGCGGATCTCGTAGAGCGAGGCGAGGAGCGGGTCGACCTCACGCCGGATGCGCTCGCGGACGATGGCGCGAAAGAGGCTCCAGATGTCCTGCTCGGCGAGGAAGTACTCCTTGCGGTCGCCCTTCTTGTGGGCGCGGACGATGATGCCCCAGTCGAGCAGCGCGCGGAGGGACATGCTGGCGTTCCCGCGGGAGATCTGCAGGCGCTCCATCACGTCGTCGGTGCAGAGGGAATCGCCCGTGATGTAGAGCAGCGCGTGGACCTCGGCCATGGTGCGGCTGATGCCCCAGCTCCCGCCCATCTGCCCCCAGGCGGCGATGAATCGATCCTGAGCGATCAGGCGCGCGGAGTCGGGCTGCAGGCGCGGCGCGGGCATGCCGCCAGTATCCCGTCGCGACGGGCGGACGTAAAGATGGTTTCAGAAATATTTGAAAGCACGCGCCGGATCGTTCGTGCGATGTTCTGCCCCGCACTCGGAGCCCGTCATTCCCACGAAACTGGGGGTATGTGGGAAGGAGAAAGAAAAAAGGCGGCCAGGCGCCGAAGCACACTGGCCGCCCTTCCGGGGGCAAAGGTTGTTGAGACGGGGATATTACGACGTCGAGGGGCGAGTTGCAAGCTGTTTGTGCCCGTTCTCGGAAGAAGGGGCGAATTCCCCGGCCACGAATGGGTGCATGTTCGGGCTTTGGTGGCAGTTCACCACGGATTGGCGGCGTGGATGCTGGTGCATCCCAACACGCCGAGGATGCAGCTCACACACCCATTCAGGGTGAAGAAGGCCATGGGGATCCCCGCCGAGCCGCGGCGGGCGATCACGACGTGCTCCGCGAGCAGGAGCAGGGCGACGGCGGCGAGGGCGGCGATGTACAGAAAACCCAGGCGGGGCTCGGTGCGCTGGATCATGACGAGGGCAACGAGGGCGATGAGATGTAGGAGGCGTGAGACCCAGATCGCGCCCCGAGGGCCCAGGCGAGCCGGGATGCTGAAGAGCCCGGCGGAGGTGTCAAACTCGGCGTCCTGAAGGGCGTAGATCACATCGAAGCCGGCGACCCAGGGGAGGACAAAGACCCCGGTCCAGAGGATCGCGGGCGTCGAGGCGAAGGAGCCGGGGTTGACGGCCAGCGCGGCGGCGAGCGGGGAGAGCGCGAGCGATATGCCGAGGATGACGTGGCACCATGCCGTGAATCGCTTGGTCAGGGAGTAGAACGCGAGGAAGAGGAGGACAGGGAGAGAGAGGGCGAGCGGCCAGGGGTTGTTGAAGAAGACGAGGAAGAGCCCGGCGGCGGCGGCGAAGAGCAGGACGCAGCCGCCCGCAATGAACCAACCGCGGGAGGGCGAGAGCTCGCCCGAGGCGAAGACGCGTCGGCGGGTTCGGGCGTTCCTGGCGTCGATGCGGCGGTCCAGCAGTCGGTTCACGAGCATCGCCCAGGTGCGGGCGAGGACCATGCAAACAACGACGAGGGCGAGCTGGGCGAGGAACTCGGGCCACGCGCGGTCGCGCGCGAGGAACGAGGCGAAGACCGCGAAGGGGAGGGCAAAGACGCTGTGCGCGAGCTTGATGTCCCTGGCGATGAGGGCGAAGGCTCGCGGCGTGGTGACGTGTGCGGTGGTCACGGGGAAATCGTAGAGAGGGCCTGAACCAACGATTCGAGCACCGGGGGACCCCGCGGGCGGGCAGCCCCGACCGGACACTCCGAGCTCCGAGTGAACTTGTTCTAGGTCTTGACCATGCTCCCCGCCGCGATGGCGAGGGGGAGCAGGATGACGACGGGAACGAGCGAGGCGACGATGGGGGGAAGGGCGGGGATGGCGGCGGAAGCGGCGAGCGTGGAGCCCATGACGCACACGATGGCCACCGGGGCGCAGGCCAGGGCCTGCACGAGCATGTTCGTGGGCTCGCGTCTCAGGAAGAACGGCATGCAGACGACCAGCGCGAGGAGGTTGCAGAGCATGATGGAGAAGCGCGAGGCGCGGAGGCGTTCGAGGCGGGAGACGCGGTCGCTCCCCGGGGCGTGGGGCGAGGCCGACTCGGCGCGGAAGCGCTCGATGAGCCCTGTGAGCTGCGCGGTGGAGAGGTTCTGGCTGTAGCTCTCGTAGCGCCTCGCGGTGAGGGTCGTGGGGTCGAGGTCGGTGTCGAGGGTGAGCAGCTCGGCGGTCTGCTCCCGCTCGGCGGTGCGGGTGCGGAGCTTTCCGTTGGTCAATCGCCAGGTCTTCTGGGCCTGGTCCCACGAGGCCGAGTCGGCGGTGACGGTTGCGGTGATCTGCCCGGACTCGTCGCGTTCCCAGACCCAGAGCCCGTCGAGGGCGTTGTCGGCGGGGCGGAAGGCCTTGGCGAAGAAGACCCGCCCCTTGGCGTCGGCGGTGAGCCGCAACGCGTCGGCCTTGAGCGTGCGGTCCCCCGCGTCCCACTTCTCGCGCGTGAGCAGGTCGGCCAGGCGCGGGACCACCAGCTCGCGGTTGAGCGCCTGCACAAACGTCAGGAGCAGCGCCACGGCGAGGATCGGGCGGGCGAGGCGCTGCAGGCTGATCCCTCCCGCCAGGCCCGCCACCAGCTCGCGATGGCGGACCATCTGCGACAGCGTGAAGCCCATCCCGCCCACAAGGACCAGGCCCAGGAGGAAGTTGTACATCTGGAAGAACCGGGGCCACCACAGGTCAAGGACCAGGACCATCGAGAGCCCGAGGCGCTTGAGGAAGGAGATCGAGGGCTGCCCGGCGGTCTCGACGGCGCGGCGGGTGTACTCGTCGAAGTTGAAGGAATAGTCCGCGACGAGGACGATCGCGAAGAGGATCACCAGCAGCACCACGACGTTGGTGAGGTACGTGCGGGCGATGTGGCGGTCGAGGGTGGTCATGCGGACGCCGACGATTGTTCGCGTGGGGGGGAAGTCAGGTGAGCGAGGGGTGTCGCGACGCCACGCAGGGGAGCGACCAGCGCCGGCCCGCGAGGGTCCAGAGCATGAGGCACCCCGCGTAGCCCAGCCCCGCGCCGAAGTACGCATCGGTCGCGAAGTGGGCCCCCACGAGCAGGCGCGTCGCGGCGCAGCCCGTGGCCAGCGCCAGGAAGAGCCAGCGGCCTTGGGGGAAAAACCGGGCGAGCATGAACGCCCCGCCGAAGGCGACTCCCGCGTGGCTCGACGCGGTGCCCAGCGGGCCCTGGCTCGCGGTCGTGAGCCAGTCGATCACATAGAGCCCGAGGTCGTTGGGACGCTCGCGGCGGATGATGAGCTTGGCGAGCTCGGCGAGGGCGCCGCCGAGGAGGGCCGACGCGAGGATCATCCCGCCCACGCAGACCCCGGCGCGGGCGCGGAGGGTCGTGCACGGGGCACGCTGGGGGAGCGTGAGGGCGAGCGCGAGGGCGAGCACGCCCCAGAACGGGAGATAGCCCAGGACGCGGAGCGATTGGTACCAGTCGGCGAGGCGGATATCCCGGGGCGGGTTGGCCTGGCGTGGCGGGAGCTGCGAGGAAAGGAGCAGGGCGTAGAGGCTGTGGTCGGCGATGGTGAGCACCAAGAGCCCCACGCAAAACGTGAGAATGAGCCCGAGTGCGCGGGCACGGGTGTTGGGCTGGGTGTCGAGCTGCGGGCTGGGCTGATGCGGCGCGTCCATCCGGAAAACCCTAGCGCGCCACGCCGCGGAAGCCGAATCCCAGGAACGCCGATCGCCCCTTGCGTGTCAGGGATTCGTGAAGGGGCGGGAGGGGTTCGACACGGTCAAAGAGCGAGCGCCAGAGTTCGGGCTGATCACCCACGAGGAGCGCGGGTCGTCCGAGGAGGTGGTGGGCGCGGGCGAGGTCGGTGTGCGCCCATTGGTCGAACTGGGTGCGTCGCCCGCCCGGGAGGAGAGCGCTCGCGCAGAACGACCGCGTGTGCGTGTAGAACTCCAGGAGCGACGCCGGGCCGTAGTGATCGGTGAGGATGAAGGGCTCGAGATGGGTGCGAGCACGCAGCGCCTCGAGGTGGGTCCGGGCGGCGGAGGCGAGCTGCGTGGCTCCCGTGAAGCGGTGCGCGGGGATCGCGGGGATCACTCGCGCGAGCAGGTCCAGGCGGACCGAGAGCACGCCCAGGCCAACGCCAACGATCAGCACGGCTCGCCAGAGATGCCGCCGACCCTCGCTCAGGAGCGTGGGCAGCGCCAGACCCGCGAGGGCGATGGTGGAGAGGTGGGCCGCGGCGGCCCAGTTGCCCTGCGTGCGCGTGCGGAACGAGACGGCGAGATAGAACACCAGGAGCGGGAGGGCGCAGGCCACGAGAAAAAGGTTCGCGAGCGACGCGCGGTCTCCCGGCCCCTGAGGGGCGGTGCTTTGGGGGATCCCCTCGCGCGCGCCGCGTCGGAGCTGGTGCCAGGCCACGAGCGTCACCGGCCCGGCGATCACGAGGTGCACGCCGAGGTATTCCAGGGTCCAGAGCGGTGAGTAGGCCTTTGGTTCGGCGTGGGCCGCGGGGCGGAGGTGATCGAGCAGGTGATGCACCGTGGGCCAGGAGTGCTGGGAGTTCCAGAGGAGAACGGGCGCGAGCCCCGCGAGGATGAGCACCGCCCCGGCGAGGGACGCGGGGAGCGAAGGCCTCGGGATCGAGCGGCGCGAGACGAAGGCGAACCCGAGGAGCCCCGGGATCAGGAGCAGGATGGTGTACTTGAAGAGGAATCCAACGCCGATGGAGAGCCCGAGCAGGACGAGCGCGGACAAAGAGCCCCCGACCAGCCCGCGCCACGCGAGCAGCATGGCCAGCGCCCAGGCGCAGACGTATGGGCTGTCGATGGTCATGATGAGGCCCATGACCTGGAAGAGCGGGGCGAGGACGAAGCACGCCGCGGCGTAGAACCCGCGCCGGGGGTCTCCCGACATGTCCACGCACAAGCGGGCGAGGGCGAGGGCGGCGAGGGCGGACGCGAGCACGCTCGGGGCGCGCACGCCGAACTCGCTGTCGCCCAGGATCAGGGTCGAGAGGCGGATGAGCCACGCGATGCCCGGGCCCTTGCTGGCGTAGGAGAGTTCGAGCGAGCGTGACCAGAGCCAGTACCACGCCTCGTCCTCGACGAGGGTGTACGGGCACAGGAGCCCGAGATAGAGCAGGCGGGCGAGCGTCACGCCCAGCACCAGGGCCCAGGTCGCGCGCGAGAGCGGGGTCATGGAGGGCCCGCGTTTACCACGCCCCGGTAGCGTTTCGCCATCGCGTCCAGGGCGGCGGGGATCACCCTCACCTCCCCCACCACCGCCATGAAGTTCACGTCGCCCGACCAGCGCGGGACCAGGTGCGCGTGCAGGTGCTGGGGCACGCCGGCCCCCGCCGCCCGACCCTGGTTGATCCCGAAGTTGATCCCCTGAGGATGAAGCGTCCGCTGCATGAGGTCCGCGGCGATCTCCACGAGCGTCCAGAAGCTCGCGCGCTGCGCGGGGTCGTAATCCAGGAGTGTGGGGCGGGCCTCGCCCAGGGCCACCAAGAGGTGCCCGTTGGCGTAGGGGAACTTGTTGAGCATGATGAGCCCGTCACGCGTGCGGAAGATCACGTGGGTCTCGTGGTCCCTGGCCGGCGTGAGGAACGCGTCGCGGAGGAACGAGCCCGTGGCGGGGGTGGGCGGGCCGGCGCCCGACTCTTTGGCGCTCATCGCCTCGAGGTATTCGAGCCTCCAGGGTGCCTGGAGCGAGGACGGGCCTGGGGGCGTGGGGTCGGGCATCACGGGAAGTGTAGAGAACCGCCGTTCAGAGCACTGTGGTCCACGCGTGGTCACGCGGGCGCGGCGGGGGACGTGCCGCACTCGGGGCAGGGAGCGCCGGGCGGGAGGAGGCATTGTCTGTCGACGCGCCCGAAGCTGAGATCGCCCGACGTCATCGCCAAGACAATGGTGCCCTCCGAAGCGTCGTTGGGCATGCCGCACGGCCGCCTGAACTACCTGGAACAGACCGACGATGGCGCACGACATCGTGCAATGATGCACTCGGTTGTGGTCCGGTGCTCCTGACGCGTTCGGCTCGGCGTGCAACCCGGACAGATGTTCGGTCGCCGAGGAGCGTACGCAGGCCCGGGTTCTTCGCGCTACCCTCGAAGCTCATCTTCCAAGGAGCGAGCATGTTCGATTCGATCGTCGTGGGCGGGAAGGGCGGGGTCGTGGTCTTCGCGCAGTTCCAGGATCCCAAGACGCAGCGCGGCGCGGGGCTGGACGCCAGGAGCAAGTCCATCGCCGCGGCGCTGGGCGCCTGGGACGCGATCCGGCAGAGCCAGCAGCGCCCCGAGAGCACGGGCGAATCGGGCGGGATCGTCGAGTGCTTCCCGGGCGGGAAGAGCGCGCCCGAGCGGGTGATCGTCGTGGGGCTGGGCACGCTCGAGAAGTTCGAGGTGTCGTCGCTGCGCGGCGTGATCGCGTCGGTGGGGCGGCGCCTCGCCGCCCTCAAGGTCTCGGGCGCGGCGTTGGAGATCGAGGGGGCCATCCGCCAGGCCAAGGGCGACGTGCACGACGCGGGCGTGGCGGTGGGCGAGGGGCTGGGGCTGCTCTCGTGGACGTGCGATGAGTTCCGAGGGAAGGGGAGCCCGGAGGCGAAGCGATCGAAGCTCAAGGTGCGGGGCGGGGGCGCGGAGTTCGAGCGTGGGCTGGCGCGCGGGCTGGCGTTGGCGGAGTCGGCGAACCTCTGCCGCACGCTGAGCCAGACGCCTCCGAACGTGGCCACGCCCATGTGGATGGCCGAGCAGGCGCAGAAGCTGGCGCGGAAGACCGGGCTCTCGTGCCGGGTTTTCAAGGGCGAGGAGCTGGTGCGTGAGAAGTTCGAGGGGCTGATCAACGTGGGGAAGGCCAGCGAGAACAAGCCCTGCATGATCCGCCTGGAATACCGCCCGAAAGGAGGCGGGCGCGGGAAGCCCGCGGTGCTCATCGGAAAGACGATGACCTACGACACGGGGGGCCTGAGCCTCAAGGTCAACAACGGGATGGTGGGGATGAAGCGCGACAAGGATGGCGGGTGCGCCGTGCTCGGCGCCATGCACGCCATCGCGACGACCATCAAGCCCAAACGCCGGGTCGT
>CAZTJZ010000089.1:0-12761 GCA_964614075.1 uncultured Phycisphaeraceae bacterium | reverse complement strand
GCCAGCTCATCGGCACGCCCGAGTACATGAGCCCCGAGCAGGCGCACCCCTCCGGCGTGGACATCGATACCCGCAGCGACGTGTACTCCCTGGGCGTGGTGCTCTACGAGCTGCTCGCGGGCATGACGCCCTTCGACGGAAAAAAGCTCCGCTCGGCGGCGTTCAACGAACTCGTGCGGATCATCCGCGAGGATGAGCCGCCACGCCCCTCGACGCGGCTGAGCGCCCTGGAGAACGAGCCCGACTCGCTCGCCACGATCGCGACGCACCGCCGGACCGAGCCGGCGTCTCTGGCCCGGAGCCTCCGGGGCGAGCTGGACTGGGTGGTGATGAAGGCGCTGGACAAGGACCGCGCGCGCCGGTACGACTCGGCGGGGGCGTTCGCGGAGGACATCGGGCACGTGCTGACCGGTGAGCCCGTCCGGGCCGTGCCCCCCAGCGCGGTCTACAAAGCGACGAAGCTGGTGAAGCGTCATCGGCTCGCGTTCGCCGCCGGGGCGGCGGTGCTCGTGTCGCTCGTGGGCGGGCTGGCGGCCATGACATACGGGTTCGTCGAGGCCAGCCACGAGCGCGACCGCACCAAGATCAGCGAGAAGCGGGCGATCGCCGAGTCCAAGCGGGCGCACACGGCCAACGAGTACACGCAGCGGATCATCACCCGGGCCTCGGCGTACCGCGGGCTCGACAAGGACCTCACGGTGCGTGAGCTGGCCGAGCGGAGCGCCGTGGAGCTCGACGCGGGGTCGCTGGCGACGGATCCGCGATCGGAGTTCCAGCAGCGGATGGTGCTCGCGCGGGTGTATCACTCGCTGTCGAAGCTTGAGCCCGCCCTCGCGCAGGTCCACGCCGCACTGGCGGCTCGGGCGAAGTACCCCGATGAACCCAAGCCCGACGACGCCGAGGCTCACCTGGTGCTGGGCACGGTGCTGTCCGATCTGCACCGGCTGGACGAGGCCGAGCGCTCGCTCCTGACGGCGCAGGGGTTGTTCCGCAAGGTGGAGCTGACCGACCACGAGCCCGTGCATCAATTGGAATACCAGATCGGCGTGCTGCGGTACGAGCAGGGCAAGCTCGACGAGGCCGCGGCCATCATGCGCGGCATCGTGGCCCCGACCGCCTCGGCCTCAACCACCACCCCGAAGCCCGCCACGACACCCCGCGACGAGATCATCGTGGACGCCAGGAGAGAGCTCGCGAAGATCATGTTCGCGCAGGGCAAGCTCGACGAGGCGATCCAAGAGGCCACCGGAGTCCTTGAGCAGTTGGCCGCGATGTACGGGCCCAACAGCCCGCAGGCGGGCGAGGCGGCGATCAGCCTGGGCGTGATGCTGCGTCAGCGCGGAGACTTCGGAGCATTGGCGTCGCGGCTGTCGAGCGCGGTCGAGGCGTTGACCGCCTCGCTCCCCTCGCCGCACACCTCCATCGGGTGGGCCCAGACACAGCTCGCGGGCGTGATGCGCGACCTTGGGCTCACCGACAGAGCGATCCCGCTCGCGACGAGCGGCGAGCACACCGCCCGCTCGCTCCTGGGCGCCAAGCACCCCAGGACACTCGAATCCATCGACGTGCTCGCGGGGCTGATGCTGGATTCGGGCGACGCCGCCGAGGCCGAGAGGCTCTTCCGCGAGGAACTCCGAGGGTGGAGCGAGCTCTCGGACGGGGACGCGATGTACACCTCGGGCTCGAAGATCGGCGTGGCGCAGGCACTCCTCGCGCAGGGCAAGTTCGACGAGGCGGAGGTGCTGGCCCGCGAGGCCTGGGAGATCCGGGCCAAGAGCCTGGACGCGACCGACTGGAGGGTCGCCAATGCCTCGTCGACGTTGGGGCGGGCACGCTCGGGACGCTCAGGCGGGGCCGACGGCGGCGAGATGCTGCAGGCCGCCGCGACGACCCTCCGCGGCAACCCCAAGCTCCCGCACAGAACCCGCATCATCGCGGCACGGGCCATTCTCGAGCACCTCAAACGCGTCGGCGGCCAGACGCAGGAGTGGGAGCTTGCCCTGAGCACCCTGACCCGGGAACGCGACGAGATCGCGGCGAAAGTGCCCTGAAGCGGAAAGGCGCGGGGAGAATTGAGTTGACTGGCGTTGTGCAAATCGGGGAGACTGGGCTCGGGCGGGGGATGGATCAAGGCAGCGGAGTGTGTTTATGCGTGCGCAGTGGATGGGTGTGTTCGGGTGGGTGTGCGTCGCGGGGGCGGCGTTCGCCGGCGATGGCGTGCTCACGGGCGTGATCGAGCTCAACGGGTCCTCGCAGAGCCCCCCACCCCCGCCCCCTCCGCCTCCACCCCCGCCGCCCTGCATCCCCACGGTGACCAACCCGTGCGATCCGCCCGTGAAGTCCACGATCAAGATCGGGATCGGCCCGGGTCAGGTGCCGGAGGATCTGCTGCGGTTCGCCGTGCGCCTGCGGACGTTCGACCCGATGGGCGCGGCGGTGATCCGCCGGGGCACGCTCCAGAGCGAGCAGCAGGCGTACGGCTACTTCGGGCAATCCTGCGGCGGGTTCCCGTCGGGCGGGGTCGTGCCGTTCTCGGCGCTCAGCGGGCTGGTCTACCCCTTCCGTGATTTTCTCGTGGACGTGCTCAACCCCCCGCCCGCGATCCCGGGGCAGAACAACTCCAGCGTGGACAACGGGATCGAGTCGGGCGCCCTCAACCCACGCTCCGCGAGCCTGCCCTCGTCGCAGGTGACGGGAATCCTGGGGCGCCAGCGGACCGACGTCTACGGGCTGGGGCGCTGCAACATCGGCGACGGCGTGGAGTTCCCCATCCAGGTCTTCCAGGGCTCGGTCCAGGTCGGGGACTTCCACCAGCACAACATCCTCGTCGAGATGGACGCGCCCGGGCAGGACAACCTCGTCCGCATGGCCGACAACTCCGTCCAACGCCTCGTCCTCACGCCCGGACGCTTCCTCATCAGCGTGGGCGGCGCGACGCCCTCGGCGTGCGTGCAGTGGTTCGCCCGGGGGCAGACCAGCCCGCCCACCGCCCGGAAGTTCCCCGCGTTCGCCTACGACAGCGTCCGCCACGAGAGCGTGCTCTTCGGCGGAGAGACCGCCGCCGGAACCCCCCTCACCGACGCCAACGCCTACCTCTGGCGCGGGAGTTCCTGGCAGGTCGTTCCGACGACCGGCGTGCTCGCCCGATCACGAAGCGCGATGGCATTCGACACCTCGCGCGGCGTGATGGTGATGTACGGCGGGGTGCGCGTCGGACCGACCGCCCCGGTGCTCATGAGCGACACGGTCGAGTGGAACGGCTCGACCTGGACAACCCGCTTTGCCTCCAGCACCCCGGGCGTGCGCTCCGGGCACGCGATGGCCTACGACGCCGCACGCGGCCGCACCGTGCTCTTCGGCGGGCAGAGCGCCAGCGCGCTCAACGGGCAGACCCACACCTACAACGGCACCTCCTGGACGCTCGCGTCCTCCTCCGGGCCCGGCGCCCGCTACGGGCACATGATGGCGTACGACAGCACCCGCCAGCGCGTCGTGCTCTACGGCGGGCGGGTGTCGTCCACCGCCACGCCCCTCTCGGACACCTGGGAATGGAACGGCACGTCGTGGGCGTCGATCCCCGTCTCCGGCCCGGGCCCGCGGGCCGAGGGCGCAATGGTCTACGACTCGCTGCGCCAGCGCGTCGTGCTCTTCCAGGGGAGCAACTCCGGAAACTCCATCACCTCCAGCGTCTATGAGTACGACGGGTCGGCGTGGACCCAGGTGCTCCCGGTCGATCCCCCGGCGCGCTCCGGCGCGGGCGGCGCGTTCGACTCGAGCCGAGGCGTCAGCGTCTTTTCCTGCGGCGGGCTGAGCCCCACCATCGCCACCAACCAGCTCTTCGAGTACGGGCGAATCGCGGCCCCCACGCTCGTCTCCCACCCCGCCTCGCAGCAGGTCTGCGTCGGCGCCGACGTCACCTTCAGCGTTCAGGCCTCCGGCCCCGAGCTCGCGTACCAGTGGCGGTTCAACGGCGAGAACATCGAGGACGAGGATTCCCCCGTGCTTGTGCTCACCGATGCCGCCCGCGCCCACGCCGGGCTCTACGACTGCCTGGTGAGCAACTCGTGCTCGGTCGTGATCTCGAACGCGGGCGTCCTGTCCTTCCCGCCGTGCGTCGCCGACGTGGACGACGGCACCGGGACGGGCGCGTGCGACGGCGGGACCACCATCGACGACCTGCTCTACTACCTCGTCACGTTCGAGGAGGGCTCGCTCCAGGCCGACGTCGACGACGGGAGTGAGACCGGCACGCCCGACGGCGGGGTCACCATCGACGACCTCGTGTACTACCTGAGCCGGTTTGAAGGCGGGTGCTGAGCCCGCAATAGTCCAACACCATCCCGAGCGGGGCACGATGCCCGCTCCACCAGAACACGATCTGCTCGAAGCTCACGTCGCCCTATCACGCCGCGGGCCGCGCTCAGCACCCCAGCTCGAAGCGGACGATGAAGTACACAAGGTCGTCAATGGTGACCCCGCCGTCGGGCGCGTTGGTGCCTGTGCCGTCGTCCAGGTCGGCGCCGGCGTCGCCGGACTCAAAGAGCCCGAGGAAGTAGAGAAGATCGTCCAGGGTGACCCCGCCGTCGGGCGTGCCTGTCCCGCTGCCGTCGTCAAGGTCGGCGGCGCAGAGGTTCTCGTGCACGCCTCCGGTCACCGCGAGGGCGTACCCCTGCGTCCCGACGTTCACGGCCTGGGCGTCGACGCGGAGTGTCCACACACCCGCCTCGCCCGTGGGCAGCATCACCTGCTCCACGTTGTTGATCGCGTCGGAAGTTCCGCCCGGGATCGACACGCCGCCCGCGAAGACGTTCCCGCGGTACGTGGCGCCCGAGGGCGAGGTCAGCACCAGGTCGAGGTTGTTGATGGGCGTGAAGGTGGCGGCGACGTTGGCCGGGGCGTCGGTGAAGGCGAGCGTGGCGCGGAAGGGCTGGTTCGAGGCGTCGAGGCGGAACGCGAACGAGACCATGCCCCCCGTGGAGAGCGCGCCCGGCGCGATGTTGCGCACGTCGCGGACGATGAGCCGACGCAGATCGCCCGGGAAGTACAGCACGCTGTCGCCCACGACCCGCCCGAAACCCTCGAGGTTCGAGGGGTAGCCGTCGACCAGCGCGAGATCGGCCGCGGAGTTGACCAGGCACGCGCGGAGCAGCGCCCCGCTGGGCACCAGCGCGTCCGAGGCCTCCGCGCTCCCCGAGGGGTAGAACCCCTCCGTGAAGTACTGACGCATGAGCAGCGCGAGCCCCGCGGCGGCAGGGGCGGCGAAGCTCGTCCCCGACCGCGACAGCGTCGCGCACCCCCCGTTGCCCTCGGGTGAGTTGGTCTGGCATCCCGGCGCCGTCACCTCGGGCTTGCGCCGGCCGTCGAGCGTCGGGCCGGCGCCCCCCACGCAGAACAGGTCAAGATCCGGCGGGTTGCGCGACGCGGACACCGCCAGGCAGTTCTTGGCGTTCTCCGGCACGCGGATCACGCTCCCGTTCGACACCGAGTAGACGAGCAGGTGGTCCTCGTTCTGGTAGTGAAAATCATCCACCGCCCGCACCGCGCCGGTGTACTGGATCGTGCCCTCATCGCCCCAGCTGTTGTTGTGCACGAACGCGCCCTGCGAGGCGTGGAGCGTGAAGAAGTCGAAGACCGACTCCTCGTTGTTCTGAGGCCAGGTGTTGAAAACCACCTTCGCGCCGTACGCGACGCCCCGCGTGTCGCTGGTATCGCCCGCGTCGCCCACCGCCACCCCCGCGACATGCGTGCCGTGGAAGTCATAGCCGTTGGTCGCGTTGTACGCGAGGATCTTGCGGTGCGTCGGGCCGATGGGGTTGACCAAATCGACGAAGGCGCAGTGCGTCTTGGCGACCCACCCGTCGATGATCCCCATGATCTGCCCGGCGCCCGTGAGACCGTGGTCATACAGCGGCGTGACGCCCGCCATCCCGCTCTGCACCACGGCTCGTGTCAGCGTGTTGCTGCGCGGGGTCCACTCCTCGAGCTCCTCCACGAACTGCACGTCCGGGTCCTCGCTCAGGGCGAGCACGCGATCGGCCGGGAGCGTGAACTGGACCGCCCATGACTCTCCGATGGGGCGGGCGCTCCCCACCACCGCGCCCAGGGCGCTCAGCCGGGCCAGGACCGCCTGCGGATCGGCGTTGGCGAAGAGCGTCGCGCGGAGCGCCAGCAGCCCGTCGCGCTCGGCGTTCTGCCGCCACGCCGTCTGCCACGCACGCCCCTCGCGCGGGGCACGCAGCGCGGGGTCCAGCTTCCACGAGCTCTCGTACACGCCCACGAACGTGATCCAGGGAATCTTCGAGAGCGACGCCGGCGTCGCGAGGGAGAGATCCGCGAGCATCGCGTTGGTCGGGAGGTACCCCAGGGGCCTGACGCCGACCGCCAGAAGCTCGCCCCGGCGCTCCGGGGTCAGCGGCCCGTCGAGCATCACCACGTAGCGGTTCAAAGGGTCAAACGCGCCGACGCCGCGAAGGTCGACCATCCCGCGGGTGTCCAGATCCCCCACCCGGAGGTTGAGCACACCCTCACGCGCCGACACCACCGCCAGCCCCGGGAGAGCCAGAGCGGTCCCCGAGCACGCCGCGATGGCGCACGCCGACCATGACCACATCGTCTTCAAGTTCCACCTCGCGACCCCGGAAATCCGGCGAACACCCCGCGGAAGAGGGTACGGACGCCCCGGCGATTCAGTTTCATGCCGCGGCCACGGGGATCGAAAGCAGCCGCGCCACCGCCAGCCGCCACGGCGCGATCGAGGCGCACTCCACCGCCATCCGGGCGTCGCCCTGGTCGCGGGTGATCGACAGGTGCTGATCCAGCCCCGATTCCCGGAGCAGCTTCTCGGTCTCACGCGTCAGCCCCGTGACCACCAGCCGCCCGCCCAGGTGGCGGCAGCGACGCGACAACGCCACCAGGGCGTTGAGCCACGAGCACGTAAAGCTCCGCGCCCCGGACATGCTCACGACCACCCGCCCGTCGTGCTCGTCGGCAACCTCGGCCAGGTACCCGAGCAGGGCCGGGACATGACGCTCCCGGACCGTTGGACCGATAACCGAAACTGTCACCACCCCGTCCATGACCGAGGTTGAGAACAGCATCGATCGTTTGGGAAACATTTGGGAAGTCTGGATCATGTCTCTCTCCAAGTCTGGCGCGTGCGGTGAGCGAGTGTCACCCTGGAGTGGGCGCTATGAACGCTCCGGCGGCAAGGGATTGGCGGGAAAGTCCCGGTCGCGTGCCCGCACGGACGGCAGAAGATCCCCGGCTTGAATCCGGCGCGGGGGATGCCCCGGGGAAGGCCGAACGTTCCCGGACGGGTTTGCCGGGCGGGCGGATCTTCACTATGAATCCATCCCCGCGACGGGGTCGGCGTGGTTGCGCGCCGGGCAGGGAGCCGACGCATGGCAGGAAAGATCGAGCTCAAAGCCCTGACCAAGAGGTTCGGGCCGGCGGGCGAGGGTGGTGGGGGGATCGTGGCGGTGGACGGCGTGACGTTCACCGTCGAGCCGGGCGAGGTCCTGGGGTTCCTGGGGCCCAACGGCGCGGGCAAGAGCACCACGATGAAGATGGTCACCGGCTATCTGCCCCCGACGTCGGGCACGGCGGTGGTCTGCGGGCACGACATCCTGGAGAGGCCGCTCGAGGCCAAGTCGAAGATCGGGTACCTGCCCGAGGGGGCCCCGGCCTACCCGGACATGACCCCCGAGGGGTTTCTGGGATTTGTCGCGGACGCGCGGGGTCTGCGGGGCGGGGCGCGGCGGAAGGCGATCGATGCCGCGGCGGACGCGGTGATGCTGCACGACGTGATGCGTCAGCCCATCGAGACGCTGTCGAAGGGATTCAAGCGTCGCGTGGGGCTGGCGCAGGCGATCCTGCACGACCCCGAGGTCTTGATCATGGACGAGCCGACGGACGGCCTGGACCCCAACCAGAAGCACGAGGTGCGGAGTCTGATCAAGACGATGGCGGGGCGCGGGGGTGAACGGGGGGGCGCGAAGGCGATTGTCTTGAGCACGCACATCCTCGAGGAGGTCGAGGCGGTGTGCACGCGGGTGGTGGTGATCGCGAAGGGGAAGGTGGTGGCCGACTCCACGCCCGGACAGTTCGTGGCCCGCAGCGCGTACCACAATGCGGTGACGGTGAGCGTGATCGCGCCGGCGGGCGTGAACGCGGTCGAGGAGCTGCGGCGCATCGCGGGGGTGAAGGACGTAGAGGACCACGGCACAAAGTCCACGCCCGACGGACGCGAGGTCCGCTGCACGCTCTTGTCCAAGGGCGGGAGGCCCATCGCGCCCGAGGTGAGCCACACGATCAAGGCCAAGGGTTGGCAGGTCTCGGCGATGCACGTGGAGCACGGGCGCCTCGACGACGTGTTCCGCGAGCTGACTCTGGGCGTGTCGGCGGGCGGGGCGAAGCAGGAGGGCGTGGCATGATGGTGGCGAGGGCTGGGGGCGTGGTGCGGGGGTGGCGGTCGGTGTTCCGCCGGGAGCTGTCGGGCTATTTCGCCACGCCGGTCGCGTACGTGTTCATCGTGATCTTTCTGCTGCTCACGGGCGTGTTCACCTTCTCCGACGGGATGGGGTCGCTGTACGAGCGGGGCCAGGCGGATCTGCAGCCGTTCTTCCTGTGGCACCCGTGGCTGTACCTGTTCCTGATCCCCGCGCTGGGGATGCGTCTGTGGGCGGAGGAGCGCAAGCAGGGGACGATCGAGCTGCTGTTCACGCTGCCGATCTCGAAGGCGGGGGCGGTGGTGGGGAAGTTCCTGGCGAGCTGGGTGTTCTCGAGCGTGGCGTTGGCGTTGACGTTCCCGGTGTGGATCACGGTGAACTACCTGGGCGAGCCGGACAACGGCGCGATCGTGGCGGGGTACATCGGCAGCGGGCTGATGGCCGGGGCGTTCCTGGCGATCACCTCGTGCCTGAGCGCGGTGTCGAAGAACCAGGTGATCGCGTTCGTGCTGAGCGTGGTGGTGTGCCTGGGGTTCCTGCTCGCGGGGTTCGCGCCGGTGTTGGACTTCGTGCGCGACTGGGCGCCGTCGGCGGTGGTGAGCGCGATCTCGGAGTTCAGCTTCATCACCAACTTTGACGCCATCAGCAAGGGCGTGATCGACGCCCGCCACATGGTCTTCTTTCTGTCGCTGATCGCGGTGTCGCTCGCGGCCAATGTGATCGTGCTGGAGATGAAGCGGGAGGGGTAGGTCGAACGAGCACAGGCGGGACGCCTGTGCCACACGAGCAAGGCAGGATCGCAGGAGCGGAGGCGTCATGAAGGGCCGACTGGGTTTGGTGATCGCGCTGGTGGTGCTGGTGGTGCTGTTCTTTTCGGTGAACATGGTCGCCGGGGGGGCGTTGCGCGGCGGGCGGGTGGACCTCACCCACGACCGGCTGTACACGCTCTCCGAGGGGGCCAAGAACATCGCGCGGGGCGTCGAGGACCCCATCGAGCTGACGTACTTCTTCAGCGCCAAGCTGGCGCAGGGCACGCCGAATCTTCAGGCGTACGGGAAGCGGGTGCGCGAACTCCTCGAGGAGTTCGCGCGCCTCTCGAGGCGCGGCGGGAAGGACATGATCCGGCTCACGGTGATCGAGCCCGAGCCCTTCTCCGAGGAGGAGGACCGCGCGACCCAGGCCGGGCTGCAGGGCGTGAGCCTCCGCGGCGGGCCCGGGCAGAACCTGTTCATGGGGATCGTGGGGACCAACGCGGTGGAGGGGCGCGAGGTGATCCCGTTCCTGTCCACGGAACGCGACCGGTTCCTGGAGTACGACGTCGCCCGCCTGGTGTACTCGCTCGCGCACCCCTCCAAGAAGAAGGTCGGCGTGATCTCGTCGCTCCAGCTCGAGGGCGGGTTCACCATGGACCCGCGCACCCAGCAGCCCAGGCAGACCGAGCCCTACCAGATCTCCCAGGAGATCAAGGGGCTCTTCGAGTACCAGACCATCCCGCCCTCGGCCACCGACGTGCCCGACGACGTCGACGTCCTGCTCCTGGTCCACCCCAAGAACCTCAGCGACACACTCCTCTACGCCGTCGATCAGTACGTGCTCCGCGGCGGGAAGCTCGTCGCGTGCGTCGACCCCTTCTGCGAGAACGACCCCGCCGCCCAGGGCAACCCCATGGAGGCGATGGGCGCCGACCGAAGCTCGAACCTCGTCAAGCTGATGGCGGCGTGGGGCGTGGAGGTGGCGCCGGGGCTGGTGGCGGCGGACTCCAGGCTCGCGGTGAAGGTGGACATGAGCCGTCAACGCGGCAACCCGGACCCGGTGAGCTACCTCCCGTGGCTGCGCCTGAGCAAGGAGAGTCTCGCGGCGGGCGACCCGGTGACGGCGCAGCTCTCGCAGGTCATCATGATGACGGCGGGGATCATCCGCGCGCGGAGCGACGCGTCGGCGGACAAGCCCAAGGCGGAGATCACCCCGCTCCTGACCACGAGCGAAGAGTCGATGGAGTTGGACTCGGCGCGCCTCATGACGATGCCCGACCCCAAGGGGCTGCTCTCGACGTTCTCGAGCGGCGGGAAGAAACTCACGATCGCGGCGCGGATCGGGGGGACCGTGGCGACGGCGTTCCCCGAGGGCAAGCCCCCCCTTTCCGCCGAGCAGGCCGCCCAGCTCAAGGACAAGCCCGACCCGGTGCGCGAGCACCTGGGCACATCGAAGGGCCCGATCCACGCGGTGGTCTTCGCCGACGCGGACTTCCTGTCCGACCGGACGTGGGTGCAGAAGACGGTCTTCGGGCCCATGAAGCAGGCGGACAACGGCGATCTGCTCATCAACGCGATCGAGAACCTGATCGGGTCGAGCGACCTGCTGAGCATCCGGGCACGCGGGGAGTACGCCAAGCCCTTCACGCGGGTGGAGGAGATGGCGCGCGTCGCTGAGCAGAAGTTCCGGGCCGAGGAGTCGGTCATCGAGCAGAAGATCACGGACACTCAGACCAGGATCGGCGAGCTGCAGAAGAAGCAGGGGGACGGGCAGGCGGCGTTGATCTTGACTCCGGAAGCCAAGGAGGAGATCAAGAAGCTCACCGATGAGCTGACCGAGTCGCGGAAGAAGAAACGGTCGATTCAGTCAGAGATGCGCAAGGACATCGAGTCGCTGGGGAACCGTCTGAAGTTCGTCAACATCGGGCTGGTCCCGCTCGCCGTGGCGATGCTCGCGCTGGCGATGGGGGTGTACCGGGTGTCGCGCCGCGGGACGGCCCGGCGCGTCGAGGCAAAGTCCGGGGCATGAACCCGGGGCGTGGAACGTGGAGATGGGCAAGCGATGAACGCGAAGACGCTGGGCGTGATGGTGGTGTCGGCGGGGCTCCTTGCGGGGCTGGCGTGGTATGTGTCCACGTCCCGCGCCCCCGCGCCGACGGCGGCGGGCGCACGAGCGCGGCTGCTGCCGGGGCTCGAAGAGAGCGTGAACAACGCGGCGCGCCTGGAGATCAGGAAGGGCCCGAACCACGCCGTCATCGTCAAGGCGGGCGAGGCGTGGGCGTTGGAGAGCAAGGGCGGGTACCCGGTGGCGGTGGAGAAGATCCGCCCGGTGCTCTTGTCGCTGGCGCGCGCGGAGGTGCTGAGCGAGAAGACCTCCAACCCGGAGCTCTACGCGAGGATGAGCGTGCAGGACCCGCCCGCGGACGCGCCCCCGCCGGACCCCACCAAGTCGGGCGGCGTGCCGACGCTCGTGTCGGTGAGCGATCAGACCGGCAAGCCGCTCGCGTCGCTGATCGTGGGCGATCGTGAGAAGGGGGCCTCGGCGTCGGACAAGCCCGGGACGTTCGTCCGCCGGGTCGGCGAGAAGCAGGCGTTGCTCTCGTCGGAGATCGCCTCAATCGACGCCAACCTCTCCGCGTGGGTCGATCCCAAGATCCTCGAGATCCCACAGACCCGGATCGCCTCGGTGGTGATCGAGCAGGCCGGGGGCGAGCGCCTCGAGATCGAGAAGCGAGCGCCCGCGGTGGGCCCGGTCGCCGACGCGCAGCCCCCGACCGGGCCGGACTTCATTGTCAAGAACTTGCCCGAGGGGCGCGAGCTCAAGAGCCCGACGCAGGGGTCGGTGATCGCGGGGGCGCTGGGTTATTGCACCTTCGAGGACGTGGCGAAGAAGGACACGATCTTCGCCGACGGCGTTGCGGGCGCGGTCGAAGTCGGAAAAACTACCTTTGTGACGACGGAAGGTCTTCGGATCGGGATCCGGTTCCGGAAGGTCGGCGAAAAGACCTGGGCGTCGTTCGAGCCCGAGGCGTTGGCGACGGAGGGATCACAGACGCCCACGGAGGCGATCACCAAGGAGGCGTCGGAGTTGTCGGCGAAGCTTGGGGGGTATGCGTTTGCCCTCCCGCCGTACAGCCTGACGAACCTGACCTCGACGATGGCGGCGATCCTGAAGGAGATCCCGCGGGACCAGCCCGCACCACAGCCCGAACCACAACCCTCACCCCAGCCCGGCTCCCAAGAGCCTCAGGCGCCGAGCCTTAATCCTGGGGGGTGACCGAGGGCGGGGACGGCCCAGAGGTGAAATCGGGCGGGGTCAACGGGCCATAACCGT
Organism: uncultured Phycisphaeraceae bacterium; assembly: GCA_964614075.1. Taxonomy (GTDB): domain Bacteria; phylum Planctomycetota; class Phycisphaerae; order Phycisphaerales; family UBA1924. The sequence goes on along the minus strand of CAZTJZ010000089.1, from coordinate 228 downwards.
GGCGGGACGGCGAGTCTCCGGCCCCAGGGCACTCCTCGCGGTCAAGAAGAAGGACAACGCCCGAAAGTCGAGGGGGCGGAGCGCCGATGCTCAGCGTGATCCGACCGCATCGGTCGGTGCGCACAGCACGGACGGAGCACAAGGCATGAGCGCCCTCGCCCAGGAACGGGAACAAGTCGTTCAGTCCGCGATCCGCGAGATCAGCCACATCGCGACGCTCCCCGAGAT
>CAZTJZ010000088.1:0-12886 GCA_964614075.1 uncultured Phycisphaeraceae bacterium | reverse complement strand
CGGTACGCCCGGTCCGTCGCCTGGTTCTCCACCGCCGGGTTCCACCAGCGGTCGAAGTGGATCACGTGCGTCGCCGCCGTCAGGTTCAGCCCCACCCCGCCCGCCTTGAGGCTCAGGATGAGCACGGGGGAGCTGTTCGCGTCCTTCTGGAACGTGTCGATGATCTGCTGGCGCTGCGCCTGCGTCGTCCCGCCGTGCAGGAACAAGACCTCGCGCCCCAGGCGATGCCGCAGCATTGACGCCAAGAGCGTCCCCATCTCGCGGAACTGCGTGAACACCAGCGCCTTGTCCCCCTCGGCGATGAGCTCGTCCAGGATCTCCATAAGCCGCACGCACTTGCCCGACCTCGCCGGTTCGGCCGGCTTCCCCGAGCCCTCCGGGCAGTCGCGCAGCACCTGCGAGGGGTGGTTGCAGATCTGCTTGAGCTTCACGAGCGCCGACAGCACCAGCCCGCGACGCTGGATCCCCTCCGCCTCGTCCACCTCGACGAGCATCCGCCGCACGCACGACTCGTACAGCGAGGCCTGCTCGCTGGTGAGATGGCAGTACTCGCGGGTCTCGACCTTCTCCGGCAGGTCGGCGACGACGTTGGGGTCGGTCTTGAGCCGGCGGAGGATGAAGGGGCGGATGAGCCCGCGGAGCTGCTCCCCGCGCTGGCGGTCGTGGAAGCGCTCGACCGCGACGCCGAACCGCTGGCGGAACGAGCTCGCGCTCCCCAGGAACCCCGGGTTCAAGAAGTCCACGATGGACCAGAGCTCGGTGAGCCGGTTCTCGACGGGCGTGCCGGTGAGCGCGACGCGCCGCTGGGCCGTCAGCGAACGCACCGCCAGCGTCTGCTTGGCGGCGGGGTTCTTGATGTACTGCGCCTCGTCGAGCACGACGCGCCACCACGCGACCTTGGCCAAGGAGTCCTTATCGCGGTGCGCCAGGGCGTAGGTCGTGATCACCAAGTCGCTCTCGAGCGCCCGCCGCGCCAGATCCTCGCCCGTGTGACGCGTTGTGCCGTGGTGTACCAGCACGCGCAGGTTCGGGCAGAACCGCGCCGACTCGTGGATCCAGTTTCCCACCACCGACATCGGGACCAAGAGGAGCGTCGGCCCGATCGCCCCGCTTCCCACCTCGCGCTCGTGCGCCATGAGCGCCAGGAGCTGCACGGTCTTGCCCAGCCCCATGTCGTCGGCGAGGCACAGCCCGAACCCCAGACGCTCCATGAACGCCATCCACGACACGCCCCGGATCTGGTACGGGCGCAGCGTCCCGCGGAACTGGCGGGGCGTCTCGATCGTCGTGAGCTGCTTCGCCCCCGCCTCGCTGTTGAGGAACCCCTGGAGCCACCCCGACGCCTCCAGCCCCACCACCGGGATCCCCGTCTGCTTGAGGTCCGTGGCGTACGCCATCCGCAGCGCGTCGGCGACGGCCATCTCCCCGCCCGGGTTCTCGCGGATGAACCGGATCGCCGCCTGCACGTCCTCCGGGCGGATCTCCACCCAGCGCCCGTTCACGCGCACGAGCGGGACGCGCCGGGCGGCGAGCTGCTCGAACTCGTGCAGCGTCAGCGACGTGTCGCCCACCGCGATCTCCCAGCGGTAGCGCACCAGCGTGCTCAGCCCCACCTGCGATCCCGACGCGCTCGCCGACCCGATCGAGGCCGGCATCGCCATCGGGTCCGGCTCGTCCGACTCGATCCTGAGGCGCGCCCCCAGGCGCGCCATGGGCGACTCCCACCAGTCCGGGGCCTGCACCGCGAAGCCCTGCTCGAGCAGGATCGGGCGCACCTCGCGCAGAAACTCGTACGCCTGGCGCGTGTCGAGCGAGAGCTCCGTGGGCGCCGCGTCCTCGAGCGCGGTCTCGAGCGGCTTGTACAGACGCGACGCACGCCCCAGCTCCGCCAGCAGAAGCTCCTGCGGCGCCTCCACACGCACGCCGTGGAACGTCGCCGAGTCCGCCGGCAGCACCCAGATGTCCTCGGCGTCCAGGATCAGCCCGGGACGATCCACCGACTGAAGGTGGAGCGAGAGGGCCCAGCGCACGTTCTCGTCCTTGGAGCCCGGGAGATTGGCCGGCTCGTTGAGGCGCAGGCACAGCCGCCACGCCGAGCCCGTCCCGCGGTCTTCGAGCAGCCCGATCCACCCGCGGACGCGCCGGGCGATCTCGAGGCGCTGCGTCGCCAGCGCCGGAACCTTGGGCTCGCCCCCCAGGAGCCCGCGCAGCCACGCGACGTGGGCGTCGGCGGCGGGGTCACGCTCGCGCACCGCGTCGAGAAAGTCCTCGCGGGTCAGCACCCTTCGGCACACGCCGTCGATCAGCCCGCACAGGAACGCGTCGAGCACGGGCCAGCGCTCCCAGGCCTGGTCGGCGCCGGCGCGGGCCACGCCGGGCATCCCCGCGAGCAGCGCCGCCACGCGCTTGGCGTTGGTCTCGTCGCTCAGCCACGGGTACCACACGCCCTGGAGTTCGCCCACGACGTTCTGGCGCAGCAGGGGGACGAAGCGCTGCTGGGCGAGGAGCGATCGTCCGAACTCCGCCGCCAGCGCGAAGAACTCGAGCGACCCGCCCGCGACGATCCCGCGATCCTCCGGGGCGGTCCGCAGCGCCTCCACGAGCGCCGGGAGCGTGTGCATCGCCGCGGTGGGTTCGACCCGCAGCGACGGGGCCGAAAAGACCTGGAGCCCGGGCGTGGGTCCCTCGTGCTCGCTGCTGCGCCCGTGGGCGAGGGCCAGGCGCCCGCTCGCGATCGCCACGCCCTCCGACGCGGGAAGGCGCAGAGAGCACGTCGAGTCCGGGGCGCCGAGGCCGGGCAGCGCGGCGCGGAGCGTCGCGAGCGACGCCGCGAAGGGGTGCTCGCCGGAAAGGGCGGCGGGGGCGCTCTGCCAGCGCTCGCCGTCTTCCATCCAGAGATGGACCGAGTCGTGGAACCACGTGGCGTGCAGGACCGACGGCAAGCGGGGATCTCCTCCGTGCAATGAGGGCGCAGGGACTCGAACCCTGGACCTACGGCTTAAAAGGCCGCTGCTCTACCAACTGAGCTACGCCCTCGCGCCCCCCCCGCATGGCCGGGAAGGCCGAGCGAAGATGATAGGTGGATGCCGCGTGGGCGTCCGTCCCGTGCGCTCGCGGCGTGGTCATCTCTCCGGCGGGCCCTGGAGCCCGCCGCACGCGGTCGCGACGGGGCGTACCCGAGGGTGCGGGGAAGGCCGTCGGACGCGGCCCGGAGGATCGTGGCGTATGTCGCGGTGTGTGCCGGAGAATCATGTGAAAACGCCCCGCTCGTTGCGGAGCGGGGCGTGCGTGAGATTCGAGGGGGCGGACGCCCGGTCCAACTACAGCGAGGCGGTGAGGCCCAGGGGCGTGCCCAGCGTGCCGTAGGCGCCGGCGGAGGTGACGGCGGCGTGGGCGTAGTACGCGACGACGGGCGCGGGGCTCTTGACCGTCAGGCCGTACGTCGAGTTCACGTTGCGCCGGGCGCCGGTGACAAAGTCGTCGACGTTGAACTCGGCGACGCGCCGCGCGGCGATGGTGCGCCGGAAGACCTCCGTCGCCGGGGTGTTGCCCGAGTACTGGATCGTGATCTCGATGGTGACCTCGGTGAGGGAGGGGTTGTAGACGCGGAGGTACTCGGCGTCGGTGCGCGTCGCGCCCGCGGCGCGGGAGCCGTCCCCGAAGCCCCAGTAGCTGTACGCCCGGTCGGCGATCGACGAGAAGAGCTGGTCGCTGAAGGCGTTGCTGGCGCTGGTGATGGTGACGGGCTGGGCGGACTCGTAGGTAACGCTGTAGGCCTGGCCGCGGGCGAAGTTCGCGAGCGACGTGAGCGGGAGCTGGCGGACGCCGCGCCCCGGGACGTTGAGGAGCCGGCGGTCGGCGCTCCCGTTGGAGTAGATGAAGGTGAAGGTGACGTCGGTGGCGGTGGGGTTGGGGTTGAGGACGGTGATGGTCTCGTCGGTGCTGTTGAGCCCGAACTGGCCCTCGGGGGTGACGCCCTTGGTGACGCCCGCGCCGACGGTGCCGATGGCGCCCTCGCTGTTGCGCGAGATGAAGTTGTAGTGGGAGACGCTGGCGACGAACTGGGACGCGGAGGTGACCACCACGCCGTAGGACCCGTCGGCGAGGGTGCGGAGCGTGCCCGTGGAGTCGCGGTACTGGTCGTTGAAGGCGAGCCCGCCGCGCCGGAACCCCTCGACGGTGAGGGGGATGGTGACGGGTGCGCCGCCCGCGAGCGGGTAGAGCGTGACGATGAAGGTGGAGGTCTGGTCCGAGGCGTTCTGGACCAGGAGGAAGTCCATGTTGCCGTTGCCCTTGGAGACCTGGGCGAAGCTCCAGGTCTGGCTGGTGCGGCTGGTGAAGCTCTCGCCGAGCGTGGAGGTCGCGCCGCCGGCGAGGTTGAGATCGACGTGGGTGAAGGTGGCGGCGAGGGGCTGCTCGCTGCGGATCTCGACGGCGTAGGGAGAGTTCGCGCGGTTGATGAGGGCCGTCCCGAGGTTGAAACGCTCGGGGGTCAGGATCTCGAGGTCCTGGCGTCCCGAGGCGCCGACGGTGCCGTCGAAGAGGACCTGGTCGCGGACGCCGGTCTCGAACCGCGCGATGACGATGACGCGGTTGGAGAGGGCGGTGGCGTTGGACATGTGGAGGGTCGTGGTGATGTTGGACCCGGCGAAGCCCTCCGGGTAGTAGAGGGAGTAGGGGAGGCGCGGGGCGGTGACGACGGGGCCCGTGCCGGTCTGGAGCGTCTCGGGGGCGGGGTTGTTGGTGGAGACGATGACGTTGCCGTTGGTGTCGGTGGTGACGTTGGCGACGAGGTGCCCGCTGCCCGAGCCGTTATTGAGCTGGCCGTAGGCCTGATCGACGGCGGCCTGGGTGGACCCGAGCATGACGAAGTAGCGCAGGCGTGTGGAGTTGCCCGCGGCGAGGTTGCCGACGTTGAAGGTGAGGGCGAGCTGCTGATCGCCCGAGGCGCCGTTGGGGTCGTTGACGGGCTGGCTGAGGAGCTGGGCCGGGTCGCGGATGACGTCGTTGGCGTTGAGGACGGTGGCGACGGCGCGGGTGTCGGCGGCGGGGGCGGCGAGGGCGACGGTCAGCCCGCCCTGGAAGGTGTTGCTGGTGTAGGTGGCGCGGACCAGGCGCCCGATGACGTCGTTGTTGGTGCTGAAGTTGCCCTCGCCCGCGAGGCCCGGGTTGGGGTTGAAGCCCTCCATCCAGCCGATGCCGTTGATCGCGGCGCCGCCGACGTTGGTGAGGATGACGTCGATGGCGATGAACGAGTCATTGTCGCCGAAGGAGATGGTGCGGTCGATGCGGAGGTTGCGGAAGATGGAGCTGGCGCCGACGACGTTGTTGCTGGCGTCGCTGCGATCCACGAGCGAGAAGGGCTGGTTGGTGTTGCCGGGCCCGGCGTTGAGGAAGCTGGCGTTGCCGGCGACGGCGCCCAGGAAGAGCTGCCCGGGGTCGGCGCCGAAGGAGATGAACTCGGTCCCGTCGAACTTGAGCCCGGTGCGGTTAGAGGCGGGGTCGAGCCCGGTGAGCACGCCGTCGGAGTTGACCCCGAGCTGGATGCGGTTGCCGTTGAGGGTGAGGGGCGGGTCGCCGACGCCCGCGGTGACGGTGGCGTCGAGGGTGTAGGCGCCGGTGGTGAGGGCGTTCTGGGCGTTGACGTCGTTGGCGCCGGTGGCGTTGGGGGCGTAGTTGGCGTTGTTGGCCTCGGAGACGGCGAGGTAGAACGTGCCGCCGGTGGGGAAGACGTAGCTCTCGATGCGGCTGTCGAGCGTGGCCTGGGGGTTGGAGATGAGGATCTGGTTGCCCTGGCTGTCGAAGAGGCGGAGGAGGCTGTTGAACTGCCCGCCCGAGGTGACGGTGGTGGTGAGGCTGGTGCCGGCGTCGACGGTGAACCGGAAGACGTCGCGGTCGCGGGCGCCGAAGGCGCCGTCGCCCAGGAAGCCCTCGCGGTTGGCGGTGCCGGTCCCGGCGATCTCGTTGAGGGTCTTGGCGCCGGTGAGGGTGTCGTTGAACTCGAAGGGCCCGAAGATGTTCTGCTCGAAGGTGAAGTTAAGGGACCAGGAGAGGAGGTTGCCCGAGTTCTGCGGGACGGTGTCCTGGATGCGGAGGGTCCAGAGCCCGGCAGCGGAGAGACCGTCGAAGGTGCCCAGGGTGTTGTCGGGGCGGTAGGTTGAGGCGCCGGAGACGGGGTAGTTGGCGATCGGGGTGATCGCCTCGTCGTCGAGGACGATGTTGGAGAAGTTGGTGGTCGCGCCGGCGCGATGGTTGATGAGGATGACCTCGGTGTTGTTGGGAGAGATGAGGCTCACCACCAGGTCGCTCACGAAGGTGTGCGCGATGTTGAGCTGGAGATTGAGGTCCTTGATCTGGCGGCTGTCGGCGATGTTGATGAAGGCGGTGGTCGTGCCCTGCGTCTGGTTCTCGGCGGCGGGGACGCGGCGCGGGAGCGTGCTCGCATCGGCGTTCACGGTGACCACGTCGTCGGTGACCAGCTCGATGCTCAGCGCGAGGTCGTAGACGCCCAGAGACTGCGACGAGCCGCTCGAGGAGGCGTCGGGGTTGTACCCGCTGTTCCCGAAGCCCGAGACGGCGACGTAGTACGCCCCGCCGGTGGTCACGAAGAAGTCGACGAACGAGTCGTTCCCGAAGAACTGATCGTTGAGGGCGATCTGCTCCCCGCGCGAGTTGAAGAGGCGCAGGACCGAGTCGAGCGAGGAGGGGAAGGCCCGGCGCTGGGCGGTGATCTCGGCGGTGATCAGGCCGCCGCGGGGGAGGTCGATGCGGTAGATGTCGACGTCGAGATTGGCGGCGAGCCCGTTGCCCAGGGTGACGCCCTGGAAGTTGGCGCGGCTGGAGGCGTCGAAGACGACGGGCGTCGCGGTGCCCAGCGTGTCGTTGGGCTCGTTGTCGCCCGTGGGGAGGACGACGCGGAAGTTGGAGACCTCGTCGGTGCCGGAGGCGGTGTTGCCGTTGAGGCGGTTGCCCTGGAGGTCACGGAAGGCGGTGTTGAGGAGCGTGAGGCGGTAGTTGTCGATGGGGAGGCGCCCCAGGGGCTGCGCGGAGAGGTTGAAGGTGATGGTGACCAGGCGCGCGTCGGTCGAGCTTCGGACGATGGACGCGATGGGGATGGTGGCGTCGTCGGAGCTCCCGAACACGCCGTCGCTCCCGGAGCGGACGAGCGTGGCGGCGCTGGTGGAGAGGAGCGCGGGGTCGATGTCGCGCGTGAAGCGGACGTCGATGCTGGTGATGGGCTGGCCGCTCCCGGCGAGCTGCCCGGTGACGGGCCCGACGGAGAGGGAGCGCACGGCGGGCCCCTCGATCCCGATGAGCTGGATGGCGCGCTCCAGGTTGAGGCGTCCGCCCGAGCGGACCTTGCCCTGGAAGGCGGGGAGCTGGTCGGAGCTGTCGATCAGGAGCTGGCGGATCTCGGTGGCGGAGGCGGTGGGACGGATGGACTTAAGGAGCGCGACCGCGCCGGTCACCGCGGGGGCGGCGGCGCTGGTGCCCGCGAAGAAGGTGTACCCGCCGCCGGTCGCGGTGGTGAGCGTGCCCACGCCCGGCGCGGCGAGGTCGACGGTCTGCGCGCCGTAGCTGCTGAAGTCGGCGAGCCCGTCGTTGTTGTCCGAGGCGGCGACGGCGATGATCCCCGGGAGGTTGTACGACGCGGGGAACGCTCGGAAGTTGCTGTCGTTGTCGAGCGCGGAGTTGCCCGCGGACGCGACGAAGATGCCCCCGGCGTTCTGCCAGCGCTCGATCGCCGTCCGCTCGCCCGCGACGCCCGTCTCGAACTCGTCGTAGAACGAGGGTCGGTAGGCGCCGTAGCTCCCGTTGGTGACGACGATGTTGATCCCGGCCTGGCGGGCGCTGGTGGCGTAGTCGTGGGCGGCGATGATGGCGGCGGTGGAGAGCCCGCCGAAGCGGTTGGCGACCTTGAGGCCCATGAGCGAGACGGCCCAGTTCACGCCGGTCACCCCGATGTTGTTGTTCCCGGCGGCGCCGATCATGCCGGAGACCGACGTGCCGTGCCCCTCGGGGTCGGAGAGCGTGGAGGTGTTCTCGCCGAAGTCGAACCCGTGGATGTCGTCGACGTAGCCGTTGCCATCGTCGTCGATCGCGTTGCCGGGGATCTCGTTGGGGTTGTTCCAGAGGTTGGGGATGAGGTCGGGGTGGTTGATGTCGATGCCGGTGTCGATGATCCCGACGACGATGTCTCGCGAGCCGATGGTGGTGTCCCAGGCGGCGACGGCGCCGATGTCGGCGCCGGGGGTGCCCAGCGTGTTCTGGATGACCTGGCCTGTGTTGTTGAGCCACCACTGGTCGGCGAAGCGCGTGTCGTTGGGGACGCGGTTGACCTGCTTGAGCGTGTCGGGCTCGAACCCCAGAACGCCCGGCATGTCGCGCAGGACCCGGGAGACCGAGTCGGCGGCGATGTAATCGTCGGTGCGGAACGTGGCCCACCCGCCGCGCCCCAGCGACGCGAACGAGTCGGCGTTCACGCCCAGTCGCGTGGCCAGCTCGCGGGCGAGCATCTCGGCCTGGGCGGCGCCCTGGTAGTCCTGGAAGGTGATGATGTACGAGCCCGCGATCACGGGCAGGTTGTCCGTCGCGCCCCAACGGATCAGCGCCTCGTTGGCGCGGAGGTCGGCGGGGGTGAGCGTCGCGGAGAGCACCATGCGCTCTTCCAAGCGCTCGAGCCCGCTGGCCCACCCCTGGCGCGGAACTCGCCGACCGTTCCGCGGAGCGCGCACGTTCCGAGAAGACGAGCCGCCGGGCTGAGAGGAGGCGCTGTTGCTGTTCCGCATCTTCATCGCTGAGACTCCATCGCCGTCGCGCGTCGCGCGACGCTTGTCATGGTCTGGGTACTTCGGCCGCCGCGTGGCTCGCGGGCGCTGCGGCTCGTGCACCGGCTTGTGCACTGGCCCGCGCTCTGGCCGGGACGCCGTCCGCCCGCGTCGGCTGGCGGCGCATCCCCATGTCGTAGGCCCGTGTCCCGGGCCCGTGTCCACCAAAGCCCCGTGGCCCTGGGTTGGGCCTTGGGTTGGGCCCTGGCTTCCGTGCTGGGCTCGCGGCCTGTGAAGGCTACGGGCCCTCGCCGGATCCGGATGCATCATCCCACAAATGCGTTCCGGGCACAAGTCGGTACGCCCGATCGCCCCGGAAGATCTGGCGGAGGGCATTGTTCACACGCCGATCGACGATTTCACCTCGCCGTTGGGCAACCTCTCAACGCCCGACTGGCCAACGCCCGACTGGCCAACGCCTGACAGGTCACGGCCTGACAGGTCCCTTCCACCGGCGGCGAGCAGCGACTTCACAAGGTCGGCATGGCGAACGCTCGCCCCCTGACGCTTCCGGATGACCTCCCGCCCGGCCTCCGCGAGCGCCGACCGGGCCGGACCATCGGAAACCAGGCGAGAGAGCACCGCGGCAAGAGAGGCCGTGTCGGCCCGCGCCAAGCCCCCGGCGGTCTCGAAGTCCCGCACGATCTGGCCGAAATCAGCCACGCATGGACCGATAACCACGGGCTTTCCGAGCGCGATGGGCTCGATCGGGTCCGAGCCGAAAAGCCCGCCGAAGGACCGGCCCACCACGACGAGGGTGGCGAGGGAGTACGCGGCCCGGAGCTCGCCGATGGTGTCGAGGAGGAATCTCCCCGAGGCTGGCTCGCCGCTCCCGGGCTTTGACCTTCGGACGCACCCGGGCAGCGCGGCGGCGGCCTCTTCGAATCGCTCGGGCTTTCGCGGGGCGCAGAGAAGCTGGACGCCCGGCGGGCACGTCAGGTGCAGGAGTTCTTCCTCGTTCGTGATGGTCGTCGGTCCCCGCGATGTCGCGAGTGTGGTGGGGGGGATGGGTCCGGTGCTGCCGGCGACGATGAGCGGGCGCGAGGGATCGATGCCCAGCGCGGCGGCGAGCTGGTCGGCGCCCTGGACGGCATCTTCGATGCGGGCCGAGTCCCACTTCATGGAGCCCGTGACGACGCACTTGTCCGGCGCGACACCCATCGCGCGGAAGCGGGCGGCGTAGTCGTCGTCCTGCACCGCGGCGCAGGCGAGGCGCGCGAAGGTGGGGCGGATCGCGCGGCGGATGCGGCGATAGCCCTTGAAGCTCCGCTCGCTGAGGCGGCCGTTGACCACGCACACGGGGATCGATCGGCGCTGGCACTCGCGCACGAAGTTGGGCCAGAGTTCGAGCTCCACGAGCGCGACGCACTCGGGGCGGACGGCGTCGAGAAATCGGCTCACGCACCAGGAGAGGTCGAGGGGGTAGCGGACGACGTGGGCCTTGGAGGCGTAGAGCTCGCGGGCGCGCTGGATCCCGGTGTCGGTGGTCGCGGAGACGACGACGTCGTGGTCGTGGGCGAGGAGCGGAACCAGCTCGCGCAGGGCGCTCACCTCCCCGACCGAGACGGCGTGGAGGAGGACGCGAGGCCCGCGGCGCGGCGGGGGGAGGGGCTCGATCTTGCCGAAACGCTCGTTCCAACCCTCGCGCTTCTTGAACGCCCACCAGGGCGCGAGCACGGCGGCGGCGGGGATGTAGAGCGCGTCGAGGAGCCGCATGGGAGAGGTGGGCGCCGGAGACTCCGGGAGAGGCGAGCCGAGAAGGCCGATCCTCGCGTGGTCACCCTCGCCGTGACGTTCCGCGTGGAGCGTGGGAATGGGCAGGCCGGGATTCGAACCCGGGACCCTTCGCGTGTAAGGCGAATGCTCTAGCCGCTGAGCTACCCGCCCGGGCGAAGAAAAGGTAGGCGGCACGGCGTTCGCGGAGGGGGTGGGGGCCGGACGACCTCGCGCCGCGGGGGCGCGGACCGGCATGAACGGAGGCCGACCATGCGCGTGGAACAGCACGCTTCGAACGAATCTGCGCCCGCGAGGGCCGGGCGGGCACGTCTGGCGGCGAGCCTTGCGGCCATGGGTGTCGCGACGCTCGCGCACGCCCAGACACGGATCTACGTCGACGCCTCGGCCCCGCCGGGCGGGGACGGGACGAGCTGGGCGACGGCGTACCGGGACTTGCAGGTGGCGCTGCATCAGGCGGAGCGGACCACCCCGCGGTACTCAACCGAAACACCGCAGGCGACCATTGCGCTCGCGAAGGGGACATACCGTCCGGGAGCGTCGAGTTTCCAGGTCTCGTTGGGCAGTGGTTTGTCCGTGACAATCCAGGGTGGGTACGCGGGACGAAGCGCCACGAACCCGGACGAGTTCGACTACACCACCGTCGAGACGGTGATCACCGCCGACCGCCTAGGGGATGATGGCCCGAACTTCGGGCGGCGGGAGGACAACACCTACGCGGCGTTGGTCGTGAGCGGCACGGCGCGGTTGCCCCGGACGATACAGCTCAACGTGTCAAACGTTCGATTCGCGGGGGGACAGTCGTGCGCGATCACGGCGTTCGGGGGCTGGGGGTACCCGCTCAGCGAAGGCCTGAAGTTCTTCGCCGATCGGTGCGAGTTTGTGGATAGCGGCGGGCCGCTGCTGGGCGGAGGGCTTCAATTCGATCACTGCGATGTGTCTCTCATGAGCTGCACGATCTCTGGGAATCATTCCGATTCCGTCGGGGGAGGTATCCTGTCGCAGGACGGCGGGCGGCTGATGCTGTCCGGTTGTGTCGTTGCTGGGAACCAGGCCAACTTCGGGGGCGGGATCGGCTGTCAGGGCATCGAGTTCTGCAGCATCAATGGCTCGACGATATCCGGGAATCGTGCTTCGGTTGGCGGCGGGATCGCGATGCTCGGGGGCGTTGATCTGGGTGTGCACCGCAGCAGTGTGGTGGGGAACACCGCCGTGACGCGGGGTGGGGGGATCTCCACGGAGTCTCCGTCCAACCTGAACACGGTTCTGCTGGCCGACAACACCGCGGGGGTCGCAGCAGGAGGCGCGATCATCAGCGGCTCGGTTCGGATGTGCACGATCGCGGGGAATCACGCTCCGGTGACGGCGGGGGTGCACTTCTCCAGCGCGTTCAGCACGCTCGCGGGCTCGATCGTCGCGAGCAACGGCGGGGGCGCCCAGGTCTCGATCGACCTCGCGCCCTTGTTCATCGCCGATTCGCTGCTCGAGGGCGGCGCCTCGGCGATTCTGAACCCGTTCGCGACGCCGGTGGCCCACACGCTGGTGTACACGGACGATCCACGGTTCGTCGCCCCGCGGGGCGGCGACGGCGACCCGGCGACATGGTCGGACAACGACTATCACCTCCGCGCCGATTCACCGGCCATCGATCGCGTCATGGGAGATCCCTGGGCCGCGGATCTGGACGCGCGGTCCCGAGCGATCCCGGCGTACGCGGGCGGGTTCGAGCTGTCGGACCTGGGCTGCTACGAGCTTCCCACCCGCGTGTGCGCGGCGGATCTGGATGATGGGAGCGGGCTGGGGCGTCGGGATGAGGCGGTGACGGTGGACGACCTCGTGATGTACATGGCGGCGTTCAACGCGGGCGGGCTGCTCGCGGACCTGGACGACGGGACGGGGCGCGGGTTCCCCGACCGGAGCGTGACGGTCGATGACCTGGTGTACTTCCTGGCCGCGTTCGCGTCGGGGTGCTGAGGCGGCGGGCTGTTCTATCTTGTGTCCCCTCGCGGAGCGAGGGGGTACGCGAACGCCCGAGTGCGGGTGGGGATCGGTGTGCGCCCTGGGCGGCGGATCGCGGGGTTCAAAAACGACAACGCCCGCGTGGGCGGGCGTTGCGTTGGCGCGAAGCCAGAAGATGAGAAAACAGTTGGGACCGCTTGGCGTGATCTCGCGACCACGCTGTCCGCCGGCGTTGCCGTCGACGGGCGAGATTGTGTTGACGAACCACGGCGAAGATCGCTCTTCGCGAGGGGGCGTAAGCCCCGGGTCGTGGTCTAAGGAAATCCCTTAGAAAGGAGGTGATCCAGCCGCAGGTTCTCCTACGG
>CAZTJZ010000087.1:0-13313 GCA_964614075.1 uncultured Phycisphaeraceae bacterium | reverse complement strand
GAGCGGGTGACGATGAGCGCGGAGGCGATGGCGATGATGAACGAGGGGATCTGGCTGGTGAGCCCGTCGCCGATGGTCAGCTTGGTGTAGACCTCGGCGGTGGGCCCGATCTCCCACTTGCGGACGAGCATGCCCACGGCGAACCCGCCCAGGATGTTGATGACGGTGATGATGAGCCCGGCGACGGCGTCGCCCCGGACGAACTTGCTGGCGCCGTCCATGGCGCCGAAGAAGTCGGCCTCCTGGGCGATGCGGTCGCGCCGACGCCTCGCCTCCTTCTCGTCGATGATCCCGGCGTTGAGGTCGCTGTCGATGGCCATCTGCTTCCCGGGCATGGCGTCCAGGGTGAAGCGGGCCGCGACCTCGCTGATGCGCCCGGCGCCCTTGGTGATCACCATGAACTGCACGATGGTGAGAATCAGGAAGATGATGACGCCCACGAAGAGGGAGTTGCCGGCGACGAAGTGCCCGAAGGCCATGATGACGTGGCCCGCCGATGACGCGGCGTCCTCGGGGCCGGTGGCGTCGGCGTTGAGGACCAGGCGCGTCGAGGCGATGTTGAGCACGAGGCGCAGGAGCGTGGTGGCGAGCAGCAGCGAGGGGAAGACGCTGAACTCCAACGGGTGGTCCATGTAGATGGTGGTGAGCAGGATGATGACCGCGAGGGCGATGTTGAGCGTGATGAGCACGTCGAGCACCGCCGGGGGGAGCGGGACGACCACCACGGCGAGCAGCAGCACGAACCCGACGGGGAGGATGAGCCCGCGGTGATCGCGCAGGCGCAGGACCCACGCGGGGAGGACGTTCTGGGGCTGGGTCGTCGCGCCGGCCATCTACGCTACGCGGCCTCCTTCTCGAGCTTGTACACGAACGCGAGGATCTCGGCGACGGCCTGGTAGTGCTCGGGCTGGATCTCGCGCCCGACCTCGACTCCGGCGTAGAGCGCCCGGGCCAGGGGCGGGCGTTCGACGATCGGCACGCCGTGGATCATCGCCACCTGGCGTACGCGCATCGCCAGGTGATCGGCGCCCTTGGCGACGACCTTGGGGGCCTTCATCGTGGCCTGGTCGTACTTGATCGCGACGGAGAAGTGCGTGGGGTTGGTGACGACGACGTCTGCCTTGGGCACCGACGCGTTGATCCGCTGCATCGCGATCTTTTGCGCCAGGCGGAAGCGCTGGCTCTTGACGTGGGGGTCGCCCTCCATGGCGCGGCGCTCGTCCTTGACGTCGGCCTTGCTCATCTTGAGGTCCTGCTTGTGCTGCCAGCGCTGGTAGACCAGGTCCGCCACGCCGATCACCAGCAGGATCGCCAGGAGCCAGATCGCCAGCTTCACGCCCAGACGCAGGATCACGGCGATGCCCGCGAACGCGGTGAAGGTGGGGAGCGCCGAGAGCTGCTTCACCACCCCCGAGAGGAAGAGGTACGACACCCCGAGCACGACGCTGAGCTTGACCATGTTCACGGCGCTCTTCACGAGGTTGCGCCGCGAGAAGAGGTTCATGAAGCCCTTGACCGGGTTGAGCTTCTCGAACTTGGGGAGCAGGGGTTGGGTGGTGAAGTTCGCCCCGACCTGGAGGTACTGCGCGAGGGCCGCCACGAGGATCACGAGGATCAGGATCGGCCCCACCGCCCGTGCGGTGTCGATCGCCGAGGACGTGAGCAGGGGTTTCAGGGCGTCGAAGGTAACGGTCGTGCCCAGGCCTTCCAGGGCCCGGCGCATGATCGCGGCGAACCCGGCGGCGAGCCCGCCCCCGAAGACGATGAGGAGGATGAGCACCCCGGTGAGGTCGATGGCGGCGGAGAAGTCCGGGCTGCGCGCGATGTTGCCCTGCCCGCGCGCCTCGGAGAGGCGGCGGGGCGTGGGCATCTCGGTCCTTTCGCCCAGGTCCTCAGCCATCGACCCTCCACGCGCCTACAGCGCCAGCCAGCCCTCGACCAGGCGCAGCGTGCGACTGATCGTCTCCAGCGCCCCGTGCTGCACGGCGTACACCGCCGTCACCATCATCGTCAGCCCCGCGATGATCTTGATCGTGAACCCCACGCTCATGATGTTGATCTGCGGCATGGTCTTGGTGATCGCGCCCAGGACGATGACCACGAGGAAGATGATCCCCGAGACCGGCGCCGACACGCGCATGGCGAGCTCGAACGACGAGTGGACCACGCCCACGAGCAGGTCCAGGGGCGTCTGCCCCACCGCGAAGCCCCCGACGGGGACGCGCTCGAACGAGCGGATCATGCTCGAGAACAAGACCTCCAGCCCGCCCATCGAGAAGAACACCCCGCTCGCGATGTAGAACAGCAGCTGGCCCAGCACGTCCACGTCGTACTCGGCCTCGGGGTTGTACACCCGCGCGAGCCCGAGGCCCATCTGCTGCCCCGTCAGCACCCCCGCCATCTCCAGGGCCATCAGGGGCGTCGTCGCGATCAGGCCCATCGAGAACCCGATCACCGACTCGCTCACGACCAGCGGTAGGATCGAGATGACGTCCAGGTGCGCCGCGGCCGACGGGTCCAGACGCATCGGGACCATCGGGTACACCGCCGCCCCCAGCATAAAGACCAGGAGCGCCTTGAACCGCATCGGGACGATCAGGCTCGAGAGGATCGGCGCGAAGAAGAACAGCCCGGCCAGTCGCGAGGTGAACAGCGTGAACGGCACGGCGTGCCCGGCGAGCTGTGTCCACGCCTCCATCGTTCACTCCACGCATGGCCCTGACCCCGTGACGCTCATCTGCCCACGCCCAGGGACAGCATCTCCGCCGCGTACTCGATCACCCGCTGCGCCACCCACGGGATGAGCAGCGCCGCGGCGAGCACCATCACGATGATCTTGGGGACCGTGCTCAGGGTCTGGTCCTGGATGGAGGTCACGCTCTGGAGCAGGCTGATCCCCAGCCCCACCACGATCCCCGCGAGCAGGATGGGCGCGGCGATCTTGAGCGCGATCACCAGCGCCTGGCGGACCAGCTCCACCGTGGACTCGTCGTAGTGCATCGCGCTCCTTCCTACCCGAACCAGCCCACGCCCGACGCGAGCATCGAGACCTCCGCCCCGCGCTGCGACACGCTGTGCATCAGGCTCCCCACCACCAGCGCCCATCCGTCCACCAGCACGAACAGCAGGATCTTGAACGGGAGGCTCACCAAGACCGGCGGGAGCATCATCATGCTCATCGAGATCAGCATCGTGCTCACCACCATGTCGATCACGAGGAACGGCAGATAGACGCGGAACCCCATCAGGAACGACACCTTCAGCTCGCTGAGCATGTACGCCGGGACGAGCTCGACCATGTCCACGTCCGCCCGGCTCAGGCGCTCGGGGTGGGAGATGTCCTTCCCGCGGTACTCCATGAGCATGTACAGGCTCGACCAGTTCCCCGTCGCTTCGATCTGGCGGAACATGAAGTCCCGCATGGGACGCTTGGCCCGCTCCCACAGCTCGCCGTAGTCGCGGATCTCCCCGCTCTGGTACGGCACGACGGCCTCGTTGCGGATCTGCTCGATCGTCGGCGCCATCACCAACGCCGTCATCATGAGCGCCAGCCCGGTGATGACCTGCGGCGGGGGGATCGACTGCGTGCCCAGAGCCTGTTTCAGGAACCCCAGCACCACCAGCACGCGCACGAAGCACGTGGACATGAGGATGATCGACGGGGCGAGCGACACCACCGTCAGCACGAGCAGGATGTTGACCGCGGTCGAGAGCCCGCCCTTCTTGGACGAGTCCCCGCCGGCGGATGAGTCACCCCGGTCCAGGGCCTTGGACGCGCCCGCGAGAACCTCCACGGGGTTGAGCGATCCCACGCCCTTGCCCAACGCGCCCTCAAGGCCCGAACCCAGCTCCGCACCCCCGGAAGGCCCCGCTCGGTCGAGCATCGGGCCGTAGAGCTCCTGGGCCTTCGCGGGCGACGCGAGGAAGAGCACGGCGGCGAGGATCGCGCCCAGGTGCCGCGTCATGCACGCACCCCCCGGAGCTGCGGCGACGCGGTCCTGGGCTGGGAGGTGGTTGGGGGCGTGGGACGCGGCTTGGACGCCCCGGTCCGCGGCGCGGGCAACGCCCGGGGCACGGTCACGACCGGGCGAGGCATCTCTGCCCGACCCACCGCGCCCGCGTCCGAGGCGTGCGCCGAGCGCGAGGCCTCACGCTCGGCGCCGGCCATCATCTCCTCGAACTTGCGGGCGATGGACTCGCCTTCTTCGTCGCGGGTTTTCAGCAGGATCGAGGCGACATCGTCGGGGTCGGTGATCTCGCTGAGCGTGGTCATCGACGTGCCGAACTTGCGTCCGGCGGTCTGGCACAGGAGCAGCACGCGCCGGTCGAGCTTGAGGAGCACGAGCGAGGTGCCGCGCGAGATCGGGTAGCGCCCGAGCACGTGGAGCACGCCCGCGGGGGCGCTCCCGCCCGCGCCGAGCGCGCTGATGAGCCCGCCTTGGCGCCTGGCCGCGGCACGCATGACGCCCGCCACGACGCCGATGAGCACCAAGACGCCCGCGAGCGACAGCACCGTTCGGAGGATCCAGGGTGAACCTGCGGCGCTCTCCGGGGTCGCCCCTCCGACCAGCCGTGTCGCCTTGACCGGGTCGGGCGCCTTCCCGAGGGGGATGGCGGTCTCCGCGGGGCGGGGTGCTGGTTGAGGCCCCGCGGGCTCCGCCCACGCGAGCGTCCGCCCCGCTCCAAGAGCGAGGATCGCCAGCGCCAACAGCATTCCGCGTCGGTTCCGCACGCCGTCCTGGCCTTCCGAAAAGCGGGCCTCCGGCCCGCGTCAAGAACTGCTTACCCCGCTTTTTTTCCTTCGCCGCCGTCGGTCGCCCCGCGAACGATCTCGTTGATGCGCACGCAGAAGTTATCGTTGAGGACAAGAACCTCGCCCTTGGCGACGTGGCGGTCGTTGACGTAGACGTCGACGGGATCGCCCGCGAGCTTGTCGAGCTCGACCACCGCGCCCTCGGTCAGACGCAGGACGTCCTCGACGAGCATCCGCGTGCGGCCGAGCTCGATTTTGACGTTGAGATTCACGTCCGACAGCAGCTCGATCGCGCGCGTCTCTTCCCGCGAGGGCGTCATCGAGAACGTCGGAAGGTCGAGCGGCCTGGCGCCGTCGGGAGCGGGCGCGGGTTCGGGCGACGCGTCGGGCGGGGGCGCCGCGGCGCCCGAGGTCAGGTCGCCCAGGCTCGCGATCGCGTCCTTGGCGGCCTTGAGCGCCGCCTCCGCCGCGTCATCGCCTTGGGGCTGGGTGGGTTGATTTTCGGCCATCCTGGCCTCCAGAGTTCCCGGCGCGACGCGCGACCGGCCCCGGTCCCGGGGTTCACTCCCGATCGGCCCCCGCGCGCGAAGCACGACACAATTGGGCGGATCACGCGCTGCGTCCGAGAAGTGTGCGCAACTCTCGCCCGATCAGCTGGAGCCAAAGCCCCGGCAGCGGGGGATCATGACGCGCTCGACGCGTTCCTTGCCCTCGGCGTCCTTGCCCATGAGCTTCTGGACGTACGACGAGACCTGGCGGTTGAGCGTCTCGAGCCCGGGCTCGCGGAGCTGCGTGGGCTGGGCGCGCCGGAACATCGTGGCGATCGCCTCGCGGACCTCCGAATCCCGGCGCTCCAGCTCCTTCTCCACGAACTCCTGATGCTTGGCCTTCAACTTGAGGACGATCTGGGTGTCCCAGATCCAGACCTGGCTTCCCTGCATGGTCTGGAACTCTTCTTCCAAGAGGGTGACCTCGACGGTCTTCTCGTGGTCGGCGTGCTCCTCGCCGTGGATCTCCGTCGCCGCCGCCGCCTGCTGAGGCTTCTTCGCGGTCATGCTGGCGACCATGAAGACGCCCGCGCCTTCGGCGATCATGGCGACCGCGACGATGGCGATGAGCTTGGTCGGCTTCTTCGCCGGGGGAGGGGCGGCGTCGGACTTCTCCGGTTCGGCGGGCTTGGGCTTCTTGGCTTCCTTGTCGGACATGTCGTCCCCACGCGAAACCCGGAGCGCCCCATCGCGCACCGGATAGTGGCGAGCATCGGCGCGCGCAGGCCCGGGCACGAGCCGCGGCGCCCACCGGCACGGCGCGGCCCCGACACAGCCCGCAAGGACGACGTGAAAATGAGTTACCGGACGGGGTTACGCCGCGCGGCGGCGCTGGTCCAGCGGCTCGTCTGTGGCATGGTCGATCGTGCGGGGCTTGCTCGGGTTGCGGCCCATCACGGCGCTGCCCGCGAGAGCCGCGAAGAGCGCCGCGCAGACGCCGAACGCGGCGAGCGGGCTGATGAACGCCGCGGGCCCGAAGGCGCCGAGCATCGCGGCGAGCACGGCCCCTCCCACGACGAGCAAGAAGGTCTGCCCCCCGAGCCCGCCGCCGGTGCGGCCGCGGAGTTTGAGGAGGCGGGCCACGAGGAACGCGGCGGCGACGGCGCCGGCGGTCGCGGCGAGGACAAAGAGCTCCTGAGGAAGCCCGAAGATTGTTGCGTCGGTCGGCATGGGCTTGGCCTCCGCCACTCGCACCCCGCGTTCGTTATCGGGTGGCTTGAGGCTGGACTGAAGCGGGAATGGCGGGGAGTTCCGGTCCGGGGCTCGATCGGGACTATCTCCCGATGACCAGGAGCTGCTGCATGAGCTCGTCGGCGGTGCGGATCACGCGGGAGGACGCGGAGAACCCCGTCGAGGTGGTGATCATCTTGATGAACTCCTCGGAAAGGTCGACGTTGGAGCCTTCGAGCGCTCCGCCCACGACTCGCCCCGCGCCCAGGGTTCCCGGGACGACGACCTGGGCGTTGCCGGAGTTGACGCCGACGGAGAAGAGGTTGTTGCCCTCGTCGGTGAGCCCCTCGTTGTTGGTGAAGGTGGCGACGGGGATCTGGCCCAGGGTTCGGGTGAGCCCGTTGGTGAAGGTGCCGGTGACGCTCCCGTCGAGCCCGATGCCGAATCCCGAGAGCGTCCCGATGGGTGAGCCGTCGCGGAAGGTGGCGGCGATGGCGGAGCGTTCGTCGGTGAGCGCCGAGACGTTGTCGTCGCCCTGGCTGAAGTGGAGATCGATGTCGAGGGGGGTGAAGGCGCCCGAGCCGGAGCGGTCGACCTGGACGGCGACGGGGACGCGGTTGACGAGCTGTCCCTCGGTGTCGAAGGCGAGCGTGCCCGTGGTGAGCTGGGTGGCGAGCCCGGCGCTGTCGGCGGACTCGACCATGTAGCGCCAGGTCGTCCCGCTGTTGCTCTTGCCCTCCAGGATCATGGCGAGGTCGATCTGGACGGGCGTGCCCAGGGAGTCGAAGGCGACGAAGGTCGTGCGGACGCTCTCGCCGTCGGCGGCGCCGGTCTTGGCGGAGACGAAAGGCTGGCGCATGACCTGCCCCGCGCTGTCCAGGATCCGCAGGTCGCCCGAGTCAAGGTCGAGGTCGTTGACGCTGCCGGCGTTCCCGACGACGGATAGCACGCCGGTCGAGGGGTCGAGGGCGAGCCCGGGCGTCGAGCCGTCGGGGTTGTTCCCGGCGGCGGTGCTGATGCCCAGGGCGGTCTCGAGAAAGGTGAGCAGATCATCGACGGTGGTGGTCGCGGTGATGGGGAGCGTGGCGCCGGGGACGGTCTTGCCGCCCTTCTCGGCGCTCTTGAGCTCGAGGCTCTGCCCGCTGGAGAAGAGGGGCGTGCCGCTGGAGACCAGGAGCGGATCC
Organism: uncultured Phycisphaeraceae bacterium; assembly: GCA_964614075.1. Taxonomy (GTDB): domain Bacteria; phylum Planctomycetota; class Phycisphaerae; order Phycisphaerales; family UBA1924. The sequence continues at coordinate 5,658 of CAZTJZ010000087.1, read as the reverse complement.
TCGATGTCGACGAGGCGCGAGGTGGCCTCGAGGAGGTTCGTGCCTGTGGGGGGCGGGTTGGCGGCGGCGATGGTGCGGAAGCCGGCGGTCTGGGTGCCCGTGAGGGAGAAGCCCGAGCCGCGCGAGGGGAGCGTGCCGTTGGCGTTGAGGTTCCCGCGGAAGTGGACGTTCTGCGTGGCCTCGGCGATGGTGAGCTGCCCGAGGGGGATGCGGACGTCGGTCATGGCGCCGGTGACGATGTTGTAGTTTTCGTCGATCCCGTAGCCGCGAAGGCGTTCCCCGCCGGGCGTGGCGAGGTACTGCTGCTCGTCGGGCCTGAAGTTCCCGGCGCGGGTGTAGAACTCTTTCCCGGCGCGGTTGACGACGAAGAAGCCGTCGCCATCGATGGCGAGGTCGCGGAGGTCTCCGGTGCTGGTGATGGCGCCGTTGTTGAAGTTGCGCTGCGTGCCGCTGGTGCGCACGCCCAGGCCGATCTGATAGGGGTTGGTGCCCCCCGTGGACTCGCTGGGGGGCGACCCGAGGGACATGGTGCGTGAGAACATCGTGGAGAAGTTGAGGCGTGAGGACTTGAACGCCGTGGTGTTGACGTTGGCGATGTTGTTGCCGATGACGTCGAGGTTTCGGGCGTTGGCGTTGAGCCCGGTGAGCCCGGTGAGGAGCGCGGTGGTGGAGGCCATGGCGAACCCCGGGCGTGCCCGGGCTCCGTGGGGTGGTTGAACAAGGGCCTCCGTGCCCCAACACAGCTCGGCGTCCGTGCCTGGCGCGCGAGAGGGGCGTTACGCCGCCTCGCGAGCCTCGTCGATCCGCGAACGCCATGCCGCGCCGACCTGCGTGTTGGCGGAGGGCGGCGGGAGCACGCCTGCGGGCGCGCCCTCTTGTTCCGGGGGCGCGACGACGACGGCGTCCACGCCCGCGAGCACGCCGGGCGATTCGGCGTCGATCCGCCCCGTGATCGACCGCACGCCCACGTCCAGGTGCAGCAGCATCCCGTCGATGGCGACCACGGCACGCGCGGCGCCCTGGGCCTCGGCCTGGTCCGCGGCGATCGCGAGACGCTGCATCTGCGACGGGGTGAGCTCGACGCCCGCGCTCGGGAGGACGCTCACGGGCACGCCGCTGGAGATCTGCCCGGCGCGGGCCTGCTCGAGCATCGTGGCGAACCCGACGCGGGAGAAGGCCTGCGAGATCGGCGCCCCGCCCGGGACACCCGCGGGGCGGACGCTCCCGCCCAGCGCCTTGAGGAGGTCGGCGCCCTGCGTCATGGCTGAGCCTCCGCGAGGATCGAGTCGAGCGAGGCCACGGGCACGCGTTCGCCGCTGACCAGCTCGGCGACGGCCCCGGCCTCGGTCCGGCGGATGGACTTGACCGTGCCCTCGACGCGGCGGGAGTCCTCGGTGAGCCCCGAGATGGACTTTCCGATGAGCGTCGAGGCGGAGGCGAACTCGTTCTGCGACACGAGCGATTGGAGCGCCCCGGTCAGGTCCATGTCGGACTGGATGGAGCGGATCTGCCCGATCTGCTGGATGAGCGCGTTGGTGTCGTTGGGCTGGAGCGGGTCCTGCTTGGAGAGCTCGGTCAGGATGAGCTTGGTGAAGTCCTCGGCGCTCATGGCGCTGTAGCCCTTGCCCTGGCTGACCTGCGTTCCCGATCCGGCGATGCTGTCGATGGCTCCGGCCATGCGTGGCTCCTGTTCAAGGTGTGCGGGCACGGCCGCTAGGCGATCGTGTCCACGCGGAGGGCTCCGCCTCCGTCAAGATCCGTCCAGATTCCTCGGTCTTCGTGGCTCAGCGCGACCATCTCCGTGCCGTCCCGGGCGAGATCGGAACTCTCGGGTTGGCCGTGGTTCGGCGCGCGATGCTCGGCGTGGGAATGTGTGCTCGATGGGTCGTGCCCGTGCGGAGCGTCCTGCGCGGGTGCAGGAGCATCTTGGTTCGCGACGGGCGGGGTGGCGGTCGGGCTGGGCTGGCCCTCGGGGCGCAGGGTGACCTCGACACGCTCGACCGTGAGTCCGCGTGATTCCAGGGCGGAACGGAGCGTGTCGCGCTCCTGCTCGAGCAGGGCCCGGGCCGGCTCGGAGCTGGCCTCGATCCGGGCCTCCACGGCGCTGCCCCGGAGCTTGAGCTGGATCTTGAGCTCGCCGAGCTGCTCGGGGGCGAGCCGGAGGGTGACCTGACCGTCCTTGCGGGTGAGTGCCGCGGCAAGCCCCTGGACCGCCTGGTGGATGACCGGGCGCGTCGGGGCGTTCGCCGGCGTCCGCACGAGCACACGGGCGTCGGCGCGGCGAGAGGCGGCGGAGGCCACGCCCTGCACGCCGCTCGGCGTGGACGCCTCGCGCTTGACCGTCGACGCCGCGAGACTTGCGGCGATGGCGCTCGGTGGCGCGGCGATGGGAGATCCGGTCGCGCCGAGTGACGCGGGAGAAGCTGCGGGATGTTCACTTTGAGGGGCGTGCGGCGTGTGGGGCGTGCCCCGGCCGTTTTCTGGGGCGGAACGCATGCCCGCGGCTGCCGGCGTCGACGGCGCGGGGTCGTTTCCGGAGTCCGCGGGGTTGTTCGAAGTGTCGGGCGCGGGCTCGGCGCGACCCGTGGACGTGCCCGATCCAGCGCGGCGGGTTGCATTGTGGTTCTGGTCGCGACCGATCTGCTCGGCCTGGGCCGTGGCCTCGCGGGTCTGGCCGCCCGTGGCGAGTTCGCGGGCCGAGAGGCTCGAGAGATCCGTCCGCTGCGCGGCGAGCTGGGCGAGCAGCCCGGGCTCGGGCGCGGTGGCCGCGGCGTAGGCCCGCGCCCCCACGGGCGAGACGTCCTCGCGTCGGCGTGACCCGGAATCCGGAGCGTGCTCCGCCTCGTCGGAGTTCGGCGCGTCGTACGCCCAACGTTGCGCTTCGTGCGCAAGAGCCGCGTCAAAGCCCAGCGGCGCGTTCGATCGGTCTTGCCCGACTCGTGGGGCGGGATCGGACGTGATTGGTGCGGGGTGGAGGGCCTGGATCATCGTGCGGACGACGGGGTGGCCTGCGCCACCTGCCCGTGCGTCCGGAGCATCTCAAGCAACTCGCCTGCCAGCTTGGGATCGGCCTTGAGGAACTCGCTCATCACTTTTGACCGCTGGCGCTCCTCCATCGCGTTGAGGTACGCCGCCGCGAGCTTCTTGCCGCTCAGACCGGGCGGACGCTGCGCCGCGGGCGCAGAAACCGCGGCGGGGGCGTTGGCAAGAACCGGGGCTCCGCCGTCCACGGGCGCAAAGCCCGGGCCCGGGAGCGCCGCGGGGGCGGGCTGGGGGCTCACGCCCGCGATCACCTGGTCCAGAACACTCTTGGCCTCGGCGGGCTTGAGCGACTCGATCACGCCCAGCGCGGTCTTGAACTGCGCGTCCTGGCCCAGGGCGTTGAAGGCCTCGACCTCGCTCTGGAACTGCTTCTTCTCCGCGTCGAGCGCGGCCCGCTGCTTGCCCAGGTCCGCCTGCTCGCGCGCCAGCGTGTCGCGCAGCGACTCCACCTGCGACTTGAGCAGCGCCACGCGCTGGCGGTCCAGCTCGCTCAGTTCGATCTTCGTCGAGAGCTGCTCGGAGGCGGTGAGCGGGAGGCGCTCCTTCTTGGCCTGCTCCGCCCTGGCCTTGTCCTCGGCTTCCTGCTTGGCCTTGGCCTCCTCGGCCTCGCTCTTGACCTGTGTGAGGGTCTTGGCGAACATCTCGCGCACCTGCACGGCGCGCTCCTTGTCGAGGCGGTCGCTCATCTTGAGCCAGCCCACGAAGCCCCCGATCGCCAGGAGATTCGCCACCGCGAGCACCGACAACGCCGTCCAGAGAGTCTTCATGCCGCGTCCTCCGTCCGAGCGGCGTGCAGGCCCGCGAGCTCATCGCTCGCGGCCAGCTCGCGCCGTTTCTGTTCGTCCCGCCACGCCTCGTGCTTGCGCTCCTTGAGCGTCTCGACCGCCTTGCGGTTGGTCGTCGCGCGGATGAGCTCGATCCGGGCGGCGTCGAGGCGCGCGTGCACGCCCGCGAGGCGGATCACCGCCCGCTGCGCCCGGTTCACCAGGTGGAGCGCCGCGTTGGCCTGCAGGCGGACGTGGCGCAGGTCCACCACGCGCTCGGCCCGCTCGTCGCGCAGGCTCTCGCGCAGGTCCATCTTCTCGGCGATGAGCGTCCCCTGGAGCATGCGGATCTCGTCCTCGATCGCGAGGCGCTCGCGCTCCAACGCCCCCACCGCGATCTGGGCGCGCCGCTCCTCGGCCTCGCGCTGGGTCAGCACCGCCTCCAGTCTGAACACGAACTTCGCCACGCGATTCCTGCTCCTGGGCCCATTGGCCCTCGATCACCGTTCCTTCTTCCGGGGCTGCGAGAGCTCCCGCGCCGTCGCCGCGAGCTTCACGAGCGACGCCCGGGCCTGGGTGAACTCCGCGGGCGTCTTCTCGTCCTGGCGGAGCAGCTCCACGATCTGCCCGTGCAGGTCGACCGCGGCGTCGGACTCGGGGTTCACCCCCCGCGCGTACGCCCCGATCTGCACCAGATCTTCTACGTCGCGGTACATCGCCATGAGGCGGACGATGCGCCGGCGGGCCGCGATGTGCTCGGGATCGCACACGTCGTTGGCGACGCGGCTCACCGAATCGAGCACGTCCACCGCGGGGTACTGGGCCCGCTGGGCGAGCTTGCGAGAGAGGATGACGTGCCCGTCAAGAATGCCGCGGGCCGCGTCGGCGACGGGCTCGGTCATGTCGTCGCCCTCGACGAGGATGGTGTAGAGCCCGGTGATGGAGCCCCCGGCTCTGGAGCCGGGCGTGCCGCCCGAGTCGACCGCGCCGGCGCGCTCCAGCAGCAAGGCGAGCTGCGCGAAGACGCTGGGCGTGTAGCCCTTGGTGGCGGGGGGCTCGCCCACGCTGAGCCCGACCTGGCGCTGGGCGTGGGCGAAGCGCGTGATCGAGTCCATCATCAGGAGCACGTCGAGCCCGCGGTCGCGGAGAAACTCGGCCTGGGCGCAGGCGAACTTCGCGGCGCGCAGGCGCATGAGGGGCGATTCGTCGCCCGTCGCGACGACCACAACGCTGCGCGCGAGCCCGGCGGGCCCCAAGCTGTGCTCGAGAAAGTCCTTGACCTCGCGCCCGCGCTCGCCGATCAGCGCGATCACGCTCGCCTGCGCCTCGGTCCCGCGAGCGATGGCGCCCAGCAGCGTGCTCTTGCCCACGCCCGGGCCGGCGAAGATGCCCAGGCGCTGCCCGCGGCCCAGCGGGGTCATGAGGTCGAGGGCGCGGACGCCTGTCGCGAGCATGGAGCGGATCCGTCGGCGGCGGGTGGCGCGGATGGGCGTGGCGTCGAGCGGGCGAGGGAGCGTGTGGCGGATGGGCCCCTTGTCGTCGATCGGGCGGCCCAGGGCGTCGACGACGCGGCCCAGCAGCGAGGGGCCCACCTGGCAGGTGGGGGCGGGCTGCTCACCGACGACCTCGTCGCCGGGCGAGACGCCGGCGGTGGTGCTGAGCGCCATCACGACGGCGTGCTCGCGGGTGAAGCCGACGACCTCGCCCAGCCACGGGGGCGACTCGGCGTGGGGCGCGCGTGCGACGAGTGCGCCCACCGGGAGGGGAAGGTCCTCGACCAGCACGGTGAGCCCCCGGAGCGAGGCGACGCGTCCGACGATGCGGAGGGGCTGGGCCGCGCGCGCGGCCTCGA
>CAZTJZ010000086.1:0-13651 GCA_964614075.1 uncultured Phycisphaeraceae bacterium | reverse complement strand
CGGGCTGTCGATGATCCGCTTGGGCCCGAACTCGTCGAGCATCCCCTGCGAGACCTTGTACGCCCCGTTGTACTGCGCGACCTCCTCGCCCATCAGGAAGATCCGCTTGTCCCGGCGCATCTCCTCGGTCATGGCCTCGCGCAAAGCCTCGCGGAACTGGATCACACGCCCTTCCCCTTCCGGGGCCTCGAAGGGCGGGAGCGGCTTGGTGAAATCGGGCAGTTCGGTCATGAAGGCTGGCATCGCGACAAGACCCCTTCCAGGCGTTTGGCTTCCAGCGCAGGAGCACGCCCGCGCGGACACAGATCCTAGCTCGCCCCGACTCGATTCGTCAGGGATATCGGCTGTTCTGTGAGGGCTCTGGAGGGGTTCTCGCGGACCTGCTTCTTGCCCTGCAACCCCGCCGAGCGCCCGGTGTATACGTAGGGGGGTGGCTAGGGCGTGACGAGCGTCCCGATGCGTTCGCGCCGGATGACCCGGGAGATATTCCCACGACGCTTGTAGTCAAACACCAGCACGGGCAGCTTGTGCTCCTCGCACATGGCGAGCGCGGTCATGTCCATCACCCGCAGCTTCTGCTTGATCGCTTCCGAGAACGTCAAGGTCTCGTAGCGGGTGGCCGCGGGGTTCTTCCGCGGGTCGGACGTGTACACCCCATCGACCTTGGTCGCCTTGAGCAGCACCTCGCACTTCAGCTCGGTGGCGCGCAGGGCGGCGCACGTGTCGGTGGTGAAGAACGGGTTGCCTGTTCCCGCGGCCAGGATCACGATCCGCCCCTTCTCCAGGTGGCGGATGGACCGCCCGCGGATAAAGGGCTCGGCCACCGCGCGGATCTCAATCGCCGACTGGACGCGGCAGGACAGCCCGAGCCCGACCAGCTTCTCCTTGAGCGCCAGCGCGTTGATCACCGTCCCCAGCATTCCCATGTGGTCCGCCGTCGCCTGCTCGATGTGTCCCTCGGCGGCCAGCTCCGCTCCGCGGATGATGTTCCCCCCGCCCACCACGATGGCGATCTGAGCCCCGATCGAATGGGCGTCCACGATCTCCCGGGCGATGCTGTCCAGTTCCTCGACGCCGATCCCGAAGCTCCCCGGTTTGCAGAACGACTCTCCGCTGAGCTTGAGCAGCACGCGTTTGTACGGCTTGTTTTCGGTTTTCGACGAGGCTTTGGCGGATGGAGCGGCGGTCGGCATGCCCAGAGCATATCGCCCGCGGACGCTCTCTTCAGCCGTGCGAGCGCGAACCGCTCACCTTTTCGCCGCGAACCGGTGAGAGCGTCGCCCCTCACGGAAGGCCAAAGACCGGGCCGCGACCCGCGCATGAGACGGCGCAGAGTCGACAGTCCGGTCCGGCCCACACGGGGACCTTGGGACGCCGGGGTAGACTGCCCCGCGGCATGTTCCCGCGCGGCCGCACCACGCACCCCGACGGTGAACCAGACCGTCGCCATCCCAGTTGAGCCCGGTGTCGTGCCCCCGGTCTCGAAGATCCGATCAGAACAGACCCGCGGCGCCGGCTTGGCGACCGCCCCAGCCGCCCAACGGAGGCGATCAGCGTGAGCGAGCGTGCGATCCCGGGCAACGACCGCGACGATGTGCTGCCCGAGAGCCTGAGCCAGGTCGCCCTGCGCTGGCTGCGGCACGCCATGGTGGCGGCCCTTGGGGTCTCTATCGTCATTCACGTCGCCGGATGGCTGGTATCCGCCCTGATCCCGGTTCTGGGCGGCGGTGGGGGGGCCGGCGCTCCCAGCGCGGGGCCGGTCGAGTTCGCCGTGGTCGCCGAGGGTGATCTGGACGAGGCCCCCGCGGGCTCCATGGAGCTTTCATCGCCCGGCGTGCCCGAGGTCTCATCGCGCGAGCCCGTCGCGACCGACCTCATGGACGCCAGCATCGAGGAGCGAGTCGGGGGCGGGTCGGGAGATCTTTCCGACCTGGAGGGAACCCTGGCCGGCGGGGGCGACGTGGGCACCGGGGCCGGAGGCGATGGCCTGGGCGGCTCGGGCGGGGGCACGGGCGCGAGCTTCTTTGGCGTGGAGGCCAAGGGCAACCGCTTTGCCTACATCGTCGACGTCTCGGGCTCGATGGGCGTGGGGGGCAAGATCGAGGCGCTCAAGCGCGCCCTGGGGGACTCCATCGGCGGGCTGGTCGAGAACTCGTCGTTCTACGTCGTCCCGTTCTCGAACGCCGCCGACACACGCCCCTTGGGCGGTCGGGCGGAGTGGGTCGAGGCCGACCAGGCCGGAAAACGCTGGGCCGTGGGCGAAATCACGCTCCTTCGCCCCGACGGAGGCACCGAACCGCTGGAGGCCTTCCGGAAGGTCTTCGCGGTCAAGCCCAGGCCCGACGCGGTGTACTTCATGACCGATGGTGAGTTCGACCCCGCGGTCTTCGAGGAGCTCTTGCTTCTCAACGGCAAATCCAAGGTCCCCATCCACACCATCTGCTTCGCGACGCGGGACTCCGAAGAGCTCATGCGCAAGATCGCCAAGCAGTTCCGCGGCACGTACAAGTTCGTCGCCGGCCCCGAATGACCCACACGCATCGACCATCCCGTGGCGTGCTCAGGGCAGCGCTGCTCTCCCTGGCCATCCTCGCGCCCGGCGCGGTCGCTCAGCCGTCCAGCGTTGTGGTCCGCGCGGGGACGCCCGACGGCCCGCGCACGGTCCTGGTTCTTGATCCCGACGGCGTCAGCGTCGCTCGCAACGCCGACGAAAAACCTCTGGCGGTTCTCTCCTGGGACCGCGTGGTGCGCGTCGAGGGCCCGCTCTCGGGCGAGGCCGCCCGGTTTGCGGACACCGCCGAGAAGGCCTGGCGGGCCCGTGTGCGTCTGGAGCGGGGCGACTTCGCCGGCGCCGAGCCGCTGTTCGAGGAGCTCTTCTCAACTTACCGCGGGCGGGGCGGGGTCACGGCGGGAGTGATCTCGTCGGGGCTGGCCCGCTGCCGCCTGGCGCGGGGCGTGCAGATCTCGGCGATCGAGCCCTGGCTTGCCTGGGTGCTCACGGGCAGCGAGATCGCGGACTCATCCTGGCGGCTGGAGGCCGAGATCTCCCCCGACGCCGGCCCGGTGATCGACGCGGGGCTGGGGCTTGTCCCGCTCCTCCCGCCCATCCTGACGGACTCCGCCGCCCTGCGGGCGTTCTCGCGCGAGGACCTCGCCTGGGCGAATGCCAAGCCCGGCTCCCGCGCCGCGGTGCTAGCCGGGCTTTACCGCGCCGCCGCCCTGTTCGAGGCGGGGTCTTCCTCGGGCGTGTCCGCGCCGACCTCGGGCGATCCGGGCGTGATGCTCGTGTCCGAGATCGTCCTGTCCCGCGTCGGGGACGGGAAGCAGCGCCGGGACTCCCGGCGGAACCTCGCCGAGCGCCTCAAGCACGATCAGCCCGCGTGGGTCGAGGTGTGGTGCCGCGTGGCGCTCGGGCGTTCGCTGCTGCTGGAGAGTCCCCCCGAGGAGAAGCTCTGGGGCGTGGTGGAGCTGCTGCACGTGCCGGCACGCCTGCCGCGGGTGAACCCGCTCCTGACCGGTCTTGCGCTGAGCGAGAGTGCCGTGACCCTGTGGAATCAGGGCGACGACGCGGGGGCGAGGCACCTCAAGAGCGAGATCTCCCGGCTCTTTCCCGGGCACCCGATCCTGAGCACCGATGCGTTGCGCGTCGTCGGCACGGCGCGACCCACTCCAACACCCGCCGCTCCTGATTCCGACAAGAAATAGCCCCATCCACGGAGTTCCCAGTGACCGATCTTCACGCGACCCTCCACTCCGGCTTCCTGACCCTCGCGCAGGAGGCCGGAACCGAACAGGCCCGCACCGTCGTGGACTACATCAAGTCCGGCGGGATCACGGGCTACGTGATTCTCGCGCTCTCCGTCGCCGCCGTGGCCATCTGCGTCTATCTCTTCATCGAGCTGCGACTGGCGCGAATGGTCCCATCCCACCACGTCGACACGCTGGGACGGCTCTTCCGCGAGGCCGGCGTGGGCGACGCCATCAAGTACTGCGACCAGCCCGACAACCGCTGCTTCATCACCGGGCTCTTCGCCCAGGCCCTGCGCCGCTGCTCGCGTTCCCAGTTCGGGCTTCTGGAGATGCGCTCCGCGCTCGAAGAAGGGGGCCAGCGACAGGTCGAGAAGCTCTATCGCGTCTGCGACTGGGTCGCGCTCATCGCCGCCACCGGGCCCATGCTGGGGCTCCTGGGCACGGTGTTCGGGATGATCGGGGCGTTCGGGACCATCAGCAACATCGAGGGCGCGGCGCGGAGCAAGCAGCTCGCCGAGTACATGTCTCTCGCCCTGGTGACCACCGCGCTGGGGCTGGTCGTGGCGATCCCGTGCACGGCGGCGTTCTCCGTCTTCCGCCGGCGCATCGACCGCCTCGCCGAGGACGTGGGCGAGATCGCCGAGGGGCTTGCCGCGGAGCTCGCCGCTCGCCTGACCACTCCCGCCGCGGCCAAGCCGCCCGCCAGGCCCGCGCCCGCGCGTCCCGCCGAGGCTCGGGAGGCCCGCGTGCCATGATCTTCCGCAAGCCCCGCCAGCACCCCGACGCCTCGAGCGACCTGACGTCGTTCATCGACATCGTGCTGCTGCTGGTCATCTTCTTCATGCTCACCGCGCAGTTCGCCAAGAGCCAGGCGACGCCGATCGATCTCCCGCGGGAGAAGGGCGAGGTCGTCGCCTCGCCGGGCGACGCGGCGATCGTCATCGACCTCAAGAAGGACGGGCGGATGATCGTCGCCATGGAAGAGATCCTGCTCGACCGTCTGCAGCAGCTCGTGGTGGCCGACGCCAAGCGCCTGGGGCTCAAGCCCGCCGAGCTCGAGATCGTGATCCGCGCGGACCGCCTGTGCCCCGCGGGGTTCCTGAACAAGCTCACGGCCGGGCTTTCCTCGGTCGGGGTGCGTCGCTGGAAGCTCGCGACCGACGCCGACACCGCGTCAGATTCCGGCGCCCGCGGCGGAGAACGTGGGGGGAACGGGGGGAGTGGGGGGTGAACCTCAAGCCCGCCTATCGCGCCGCCCGGGGCCCCGAGACCCTGCGACTGAACCTGGTCGCGCTCATCGACGTGGTTCTTTTTATCCTCCTGTATTTCATGCTCGCCACGAGCTTCGCGCCCGAAGAAAAGCATCTGCCCACCACGCTGGGCGTCGAGGGCAAGGGCGCCGGCTCCTCGCACCTGGCGGCCCAGACGCTCCACGTCGAGCTCGCTGAGGGAACACCGCGCTTCCGCCTGGGGGAGCGCGTCGTGCAGGACGGCCGCGGGCTGGTCGCGCTGCTGAACCTCCTGCCCAAGCAGGGCGGGATCATGATCCGCGTGGCAAACGATGTGCCCGTCGAGTCCGCCGCGACCGCGCTCCAGTCCGCCCGCGACGCGGGCTTTACCAAGGTCAGCTATGTCACGCCGCGCCGTTGACCGCACGAGACTCCGGCAACGCTCGCACGGCGCACTCCGCTCGCGCCTGGCGCTGCTTCATCTCGTGCTCGTCCTGGGCGTGCTCGTTGCGGTGCCCGCGCCTCTCTACGCCCAGGACGCGGATCCCAAGTCTCAGCAGCTCGAGAGATACCTCTCGGACCACAACCTCCCCGGCGTGCTCGCGGCTCACTGGCGCCGAATGATGCTCGAGAGCCCCTTGCCCGCCGAAAAATCCCGCGCCGCGGAAGAGCTCGGACGCCTGTACGTCAAGATGCTGGGCCAGCCGCTCTCCGCCGAGTCGCGTGAGGCGCTGGAGACGCGAGCGCAGGAGCTGCTCCGCGTCGTGCCCGAGACCGAGAGCTTCGAGCTGCGTTTGAACCTCGCCAAGGCCAGCTACCTCCGCGCCGAGGAGATCGCCGAGAAGGACCGCATCCGCCTCGCGACCCCGGACGATCTCCGCGAGGGCGAGCGCATCCTGAAGAGCGTCGCGGTGATCTTCGACGACATCGCCGGCAAGGCGTGGAAGCGGGTCCAGATCCTGGAAGCCAAGGAGCGCTCCGCGGACGAGAACGATCTCGAGGCCCTCCGCGAGGATCTTTCCTACGCCCGGCGCACGCACTCGCTCGCCCGTTACTACGCGGGCTGGACCGCGTACTACACGGCCCTGCTCTCCAAGAACGCCAGGCTCGCCGACAGCGCGATGGTGGACTTCGGGTGGATCCTCAACGCCGTCACGGGCAAGCCGGCGACGATCGAACGCCTGCCCCGCGGGCTTCTCGTGCACGAGCACGTGGCGAGAGCCGCCCTGGGGTGCGCCCTGTCGGCGTCCCTCCGCCGCAACGACATCGACGCCATGCGCTGGCTCGACGAGCTGGACCGTTCGGAGGATCTTCACGACGCGGTGAAGGGCCAGCTGTTCTCGCGGCGCGTGGTGATCCTCGGCGCCTCGTCGCGGTGGAGCGAGATCCAGCTCGCGATCACGCGGCGCAAGCAGTCGGAAGCGACGGACACCCAGCCCGAGAAGCCGCTCCCCGTCGCCGAGGCACGCCTCCTCGCCGTGCTCGCGCTCGAGGCCCTCCGCGATCCGGAGTTCAAGCCCGGCTTCCGCGCCGCCGCCGAGCTCGTCGCGCAGCTGGGCATGGGCGAGCTGATCGCCCGCGGCGAGCTCGCCCACATCGTCGACCTCGTCTCGCGCTACGGCACGGCGCCCATCGGGGAGCAGGGCTTCATCGCGCAGTACGTCCGCGGCATCCAGGCCTACGAGCGCGTGCGCCAGAGCCACCAGTCCGCCGGCAAGCCCGACGACCCGACCACCGACACCGCGCTTGTCAACGCGTACCGCGAGGCCGCGGGGCTCATGGGCATCGCCGCGGATTCTCCGGACTCGGCCAAGTTCCCCGGCGAGGCGGGCAAGGCCCGGATGCGTCAGGGCCTCGCGCTCTTCTACGCCTCCGACTTTGAGGCCGCCGCCACGTGCTTCCAGCAGGCCGCCGAGGCCGCGGGCGGGTCCGCGAGCAACTCCGAAGCACGCCGCGACGCGCTCTGGTACGCCATCGTGTCGCTCGACTTGGCCGTGGAGCACGGCAAGCCCTCACGCACCGACGACCGCGACAAGCTCGCGGTGCTGTACCTGAAGGAGTTCCCGGGCTCCGCCAACGCGGCCAAGCTGCTGCTCCGCCAGACCAAGGCGGAGCTCATGAGCGACGAGGAGACCTTGCGCGTGCTGCTCGCGGTGGGCGAGGATTCCCCGATCTATGACGCGGCGCGGCGCCAGGTCGCGCGAATCCTCTACCGGGCGTACCGGCGTGCCGGCGCCGCGGATCGGCCCTTCGCGGGCCAGCGGTTCTTGGACACCGCCGAGGACGTGCTGCGCCGAGAGGCGACGCGGGCGACGACCTCCCGCGACGCCCCCGCGATGGACGCCGCGCAGAACACCATCGTCCTCGCGAGGCAGGTCTTGGACGCCCACCTCGCCTCCGCCGCGCCCGACCTTGCGCGGGTCGAGGAGGTGTTCAAGGTGATCGAGGGGGTCAGCGCGTACCACGAGCTTGCCACCGGCAACATCCAGAGCGAGCTCACCTACCGCAGGCTCCAGCTCGCCCTCGCGAAGCACGACTCCAAAGCGATCGACGAGCACCTCGCCAAACTGCGCCAGATCGGCGGGGAGTACGCCGTCGCCGCCGACCGCCTGCTCTTCCGGACCGCCGCGGAGCTCTTCAAGGTTTCGCCCGACAGCAGCGACGCCGCGAGAAATGTCGTTCGCCACGGGCTCGTGCTTCTCGACAACGCCAGGCCCGACGATCCCAGCCTCTCGGGCGTCCGGGAGAACGTCGCCGGCGCGTGCGCCCTCCTCTACCGCGCGACCAACGAGCCCGCCATGCGCGACAAGGCGATCGCCCTCGACAAGCTCGCCCTGGAGAAGGGCGTCCGCACGATCCCGATCCTCCGCCGTCTGGGTGAACTGCTCGAGGACGCGGGCGATGCGCCCGGAGCCCTCGGCGCCTGGCAGGGGCTCCTCGCGGGGCTCCCCGAGCGATCGAGCGACTGGTTCGAGGCGAGATACCACTCGCTGCGACTGATCATCAAGGTCGATCCCTTCGCCGCGTCGGAGGCCTACCGCCAGCACATGGTCCTGCACCCCACGGGCGGTCCGGAGCCCTGGGGCAAGAAGATCCGCGACCTCGAGACGCAGGTGCCCGTGACCTCGCCGAGCCCCGGTCCGCCCTCCAAGCCCGGGGGTGGCCCGTGAGCACTCATGCGCTCCCGATCGAGAGGTTCCTCGGGCCGCACGCCGCGAGCGGCGGGCCCTTCGCCCTTCTTGGCCTCGCGCCCGAGGACTGCAGCGAAGAGCTCGTGCTGCTCCAGCTCGACCGCCAGCTCGCCCGCGTCGCCGCGCACCCCGACGCGGGAACGCCCGACGCGGAGGAGATCCGCATGGCGCTCCACGCCGCCGCGGCACGCCTCCTCGAGCGTTCTGGGCCGGTCGCCCGCGCTAGCCACGTCCCCACGCCGGGTCATTCGGCGGGCCAGGTCGCGATGCAGCACGCGATCCTCACGACCCTCGCGCAGTTCGGCGGGTGGAACAGCGAGTCCATGCATCGCCTGATGCTCATCGCCCAGATGCAGAGTCTGAGCCCGAGCGACCTCGTGAGTTCCATCCAGCTCGTCACCCGCCGCCGCCCTCACGCCCCAACCCCCAGCACGCCTCCCGCCGCGGCGTCCGCGCCGGACCATGCCGCACCCCCCGCCCCGCGTCAGGACGGCCGCGAGGAGGCACGCCAGGACTCGCCTTCTCCCGCGCCCGTGCTGATGCCCCCGCCCCTTCCCGAGCCCATGCCAGCGCCGACGCGCGAGCCCATGGCGTCCACGCACGAACTCCGCGAGATCGCGCCCGATCCCGGCGCGGTCGCGGTCCGCCGTCTCGTCATGGGCGTCGCGATCGCGCTGGGCGTGTTGATCGCGCTCCTGGCGGTCGCGCTGACGCTCGTGGGCCCCAAGAAGCCCGCTCCCCCGCCCGGCGCCGCCCAGACCCACGCCCCCGACGCGCAAGACACCAAGCCCTCGATGCGTTCCGCGGCGCCGCTCTTCCCCACAACACGCGGCGGCACCACGCCCACCACCGGGCCCGAGTCCGAAGGCCCTCTCCCGGATGAACCCCCGCCCCTCCCCGAGGTTCCCCGGGACTTTGCGCCCACTCTCGCCAAGCTCCGCGATCCCGCGCTCACCGCGAACACCGAGCAACTCCACGCGGCGCTCGACGAGCTCTCCCTCGCTTGGATCCGCGCGAGCCCCGATCAGCTCGCCGCGGCCCAGAACTCCGTGGTCGAGATTCTCTACCGCCTCGGCTCCGCGCCCGATGGAGCCGCTGCCGTCGCCCACGCGCTCCGCGCCCTGGACGGAGTGCTCGCACGCCCCGTGCCCGCGGGCTCGGTTCCGCCCGCTGCGTGGAGCGCGGGGCTGGCGGCACGCCTGACCCGCGAGCGTGACCTTCCCGCGTCGATCACGCGAGAGGTTCAGCGCGTCATGCTGTCCACGCATCTCCGGGGGCTCTCGGCCTCTGGCGCCGATTTCGCCGGGGGTGGAGCCGCCCTCCTCGCCAGCCTCATCGAACTGCTCCTCCCCGAGTTCGAGATCGCCAAGGCCGAGGATCCGGCGCTCGTGCGGAGCCGCTGGCAGGCCTGGAGCGAGTGCGTGGGCGCGCTCCCGCTCGCCACGACCGAGAAGGACCGGCTGATCACCACCGCCCTCGACGCGCTGCTCAAGCGTGGCCCCGAGCCCACACGCGACCGGGGCGCCTACGACGCCATCGCGATCCTCGCCGCGCGGGTCTCCTGGGAAGAAGCGGGGGACTCACGCGTCGCTCTCATCGACTGGTTCGACGCCGAGGACGTCACCAGCGCCGACCTCAACCCGGTCACCAACGCGGTGGTCACGCTGGCCAAGGCGTCCGGCACGGACATTTCTTTCGTCCTGCCCTCGAGCGCGGGAGAACTCCAGCGCACCGAGATCCGCGACCGCTTCCGGCTCGCCTGGTCGATCGAGGACCCCGTCGATCGCCGCGCCCAGTCCAAGGACTGGGCCGACGCCGCCCGCCTCGAGCTCACACGCACGCCCGACGGCCCGCCCGAGGCCCGCTTCGCCCGAGCCGTCTTGCTCTCGCGTCTCAACGAGGCCGCCGGCGCGATCTGGGCGGGCGACATTCCGCGCCTCACCGACGTGAACCGCGATATCGACCGCCTCGCCTCATCGGTCAGCACGCCCGGCTCGGGGTTCATCCCGACTCCGGAGCCCTCTGAGGTCGGCCCGGCCGAGGATTCCTGGCTCGTCAAGTACCTGGCTGCACAGTACAACGTCCCCGCGCGCCGCCAGCTTCTCGCGCAGTACACGCTCGGCGATCCCAGGCTGCGCACCGCCGAGGCCGGGGTCATCGTGAACGAGGCGTTCCGCGGCGCCCCCGCCGAGGTCCGCATCCTCGCGGGCGAGGTGGCCCGCCGCAACGTCGCCGACCCCGCGTTCGTGAGCGCGATGCTCGAAGCGCTCCCGACGGTCCCGCTCACGACGACCAACGTGGAGTTGATCTCCGACGCCGTGTCGACGCGACTGCCCAGCACCAAGGACCCCGCGTGGCGGCTGTCGGCACGACGCGCCCTCGTGGAGCGTCTCCTGCAGCTGGTCGCCGGCGCGGGCCGCGCCCGCGCTTTGGACGAGATCGCCGACCTGCTCGCCGAGAGCTACCACAACCGGGCCCGCCACGCCGGGGCGATCCCCAGGCCCGCCGCCGCACCGCCTCCCGCCGACCCGACGGCGCCCGAGCCCGTCGCGCCCCAGCCCCCGCCCGTCGAGGCCTCGGCGCAGCTGCTCCGCCAGCACTGGCAGACCGAGGCCGCGCGTCGAACCCCCACCGGGCGCGAGACCACCACCCTCGCCCAGCTTGACTCGACTCGCAGCGCCCGACGCCGTCTGGCGAGCGGACGCGTCCAGCAGTTCGCGGCCGAGCAGGTCTCTCTCGCCGAGCTCATGGGCTACGTCGTCGCCTCGGAGCGGCCCGCGAGGCGTGAGAAGGTCGCCGCGATCCTCGACTCCCTCGCCGCGGCCCGCCGATCGGCCCGGCACATCTCCGCGCAGCTTGAGGCCGCGGAGCACGCCATGCTCGGGCTCTGGCTCATCCGCCTGGGAGTGGACGAGCCATGAGCGCGATCCGTTTCATTCTCACGCCTCTCGCCGCGCTCCTGGCCGGGGCGGTCGCGCAGCTTCCTCCATCACAACCGCCCGCCCCAACGCCCTCCCCAGCACCATCTCACCCGCCTGCGAAGGCCGCGCCGCTCACCGCCGACGAAGCCGCCGAAGCCACCGCCGCCGCGCCGTGGTCGGCGCGTCTCTCGGCTCTCTCGCCCGCCCAGCCCCAGGCGTACTTCCTGCTCGCCGAGGAGATCGCCGACGCCGCGACCGATCCTCATACACGCCAGCTCGCCACGCGGCTCTATGTCCTCGCCTTTGTCCTCGAGCGTGCCGCGGGCCAGCACGCCACCGCCTCGTCGTGCTGCCTCGCCCTCGCGCGCCTCGCGGGCAACGATCACGACCGAGAGTGGCTGCGCGCCATGGCCCGCGTCGTCGATCCACGCCGCACGCTCCCCGAGTGGACGCGCGACCGAGAGTCCGACTCTCCCGAGAACTCCGCCTACCGCCTCGCGACGCTCATGGGCGACGTGCGGGCCGGGCTGGGCATCGCCGCCAAACGCTCCCTCGCCGACGCCGCGGTGCGATCCGCCCTGGAACGCTTCGACCCGGTCCTCCGCCGTCTGGGCACCCGCGGCGGGCTCGCCTACATCGAGCGAGAGGCCAACCGATGGCCCTGCCCGGAGTGCGCCAACGACCGCGCGATCAAGCGGCCCAAGTCCAACGAGTTCCGCCTCTGCCCCGTGTGCGCCGGCAAGCCCGGACCAAGACTCTCCGCCGACGAGCTCCTCGCGTTTCTCAAGTTCGAGTCCTGGCTCCTCCAGGGCACGCAGCGGAGCTGGGCCGCACAGCTCGGCGTCGATCACGGCGCCCCGCTCTACGACCCGATCCCCGACGAGCTCCCCCTCGTCCTCTCCATCGACGCGACCAAGCCGCTCTGGCGGAATAGCCGATGGGTCCAAGATCCCAACGCTCCTGCCCCGGCGTCCCAGAAGCCCGAATCCAAGAAACCCGGGCCCGATGAACCGGACGGCGATCCGCCCGAGGGTGGTCCCAACGCTCCAGCCAAGCCGCAGCTTCCCTCCGGCGCGTCGGGCTGATCGTCTTCTTCCTACACTTTCTGTTCATCCCCAGAGGACGATCCCATGAGCCAGACCCCCGCACCAGCCTCAACCCCCGCCCCTACTCCGGCCCAGCCCGAGCCCAAGCCCATGATCTCCTTCGAAGACTTCGCGAAGGTCGATCTCCGCGTCGCCAGGATCCTCAAGGCCGAGCCGCATCCCTCCGCCGATCGTCTGTTCAAGCTCCAGCTCGACGACGGCTCGGGCCAGCCCCGCCAGATCTGCGCCGGGATCCGCGAGCAGTACACCCCCGAGCAGCTCGTGGGCCAGACCATTATCATCGTCGCCAACCTCCAGCCCCGAGTGATCCGCGGCGAGGAGTCTCGCGGCATGCTCCTGGCCGCGAGCAACGCGCCCAAGGACGCCGCCGCCCGCGCCGTCGTCATCCTCACCACCAAGTCCGACATCGCGCCCGGCGCGATCGTCTCCTGACGCCGCGCTACCCCGCCCGCTCCGTCGGCTCGTCCATCTGCTGCGCCAAGAGATCCGAGTAGCTGCAATCGATCGGCTCCCCCAGCGCCGGGTGGAACGCCTGACGCAGCTCCGCGATCGCCTCGTTGCACTTGGCCAGGTTGTGGTCGCGGCTCACCAGCGCCTCGAACTCCAGGAACGCTCCGAGCCCCTCGACGCGGTCCAGGTGGATCCGCGTGTTCCCGTGCATCCATAGCTCCCGCGTCTTGCGCACGATCAACCACACGGGCAGGGGCTCGCGCCCGAATCGCTCCAGCGCCTGCGTCTGGTTGTAAATCGTGAAGTGGCTCAGCTTGGGGCGGGCGCGGTTGGGCCGCTCGTAGAAGATGTACTCCGTCTCCTCCCCCTCGCACTCCCGACGCTTCAGCCGCCCCGAACCCACGCGGAAGTACGTGTCCACCTGCACCAGCTCGGCGATCCACGTCGCCCGGATGGCACGGCACACCGCCCGCGCCAACCCGGGATCCCGCAGCTCGCACTTGTACTCCACATTGTGCACGCCCCACTGTATCGGTTATCCGGAACCACGGGTTCACTGCGGCTTGCACCGCCAGGATCACGCCGAAACTACGACTCCGCCCGGACATTCTCCATCGGCAGACGAAACTCCGTCGTAACGATCCGCCGCACTTCATCCACCACACTCCCAACACCCTTCTCGCCGCGGCATTCGGCCGACCCAGCCCACTTCTACCATCCCGCGTGCCCCTCGCCGCCCAGCCCAATGCTCCCGCCCCGATCCGGGTTCTCTCACCCCTCGTCGCGAACCAGATCGCCGCGGGCGAGGTCGTCGAGCGCCCCGCGAGCGTCGTCAAGGAGCTGCTCGAGAACGCCCTCGACGCCGGCGCAACCCGCATCGTGATCGACCTCGAGCAGGGCGGCGTCGAGCTTGTCCGTGTCACCGACGACGGTCGGGGCATCCCCGCCGACGAGCTCCCCCTCGCCCTCGCTCCCCACGCCACCAGCAAGATCGCCGACGCCGC
>CAZTJZ010000085.1:0-13780 GCA_964614075.1 uncultured Phycisphaeraceae bacterium | reverse complement strand
GGCGACACGACCCAGAAACGCCGCGAGTGGCCCATCTTCACCAAGGACCACTCGCTCGCGGTGCACTACGAGCACGACGTGCTCATCACCGAGGGCGAGCCGGAGATCCTGACCGACGGGCTCCAGGACCTGCCCGACGTGATCGAGCGATAGCACGATCTTCTCCGCGAGAACGGTGACATGCGGCAGGATCCCCCTGGAAGCGTCCGGCGGGCTCGACCGTGCCCGTGGGTCCAGGACGGCGCGCGCTCGGCGAGAGGGCTCCACGGGCGGCCGTTCGCATGACCCGACGGCGTGCGCCAACTCCCGGCACTAGAACGGCGGGCGGTCCGCGAGGTAGAGATCCGGGCGCGGCCCGCCCGGAGGAGAGAGCACGTGCCGCACGTACGTGTTCCGCTCGTCCCACATCACCTCGAGGTCCCAGACGCAGAACGAATACCGCCCGTCCGCGTCACGCCACGCCAGGTCGTCGCGGACGAGCACGCGCGTGAGCAGCTCGTTCTGATTGTCCCACCACGCCAGAACGATGTAGTGCGCGCCGACGCCGGAGTGGCGGATGAGCAAGGCCAGTCCCGGCCGATCGGGCGTGACGGCGGGCTGGGGCAGCATGTTGATGGCCCGGTCCACGCCCTCTCGGTACAGCTCGTCGTTGATGGCCTCGCCGCGAGAGATGTCGTAGCGCTTGATCGAGTACCCGGCCTCGCGCGTGACTCCGCGGAACCGGGTCGTGCGTCCTGTGAAGCACTCGCGCCTGGTGAAGTCGGCCATGCGGGTCCTCGGGGATGCGGGTGCGTGGTCGGCCTTAGGAGGGCCCGATCGGCCCGTCGTACGCGTGGTTCACGGGGTCGATGCGGCGCATGGGCTTCTCGCGCGTCTGCTCCTCGGTCACGTGGGCGACGAGCCCGGGCGTGCGGGCGATCATGAAGATGCCGTTGAAGACCTTGGGGTCCAGCCCGAGGTCCGCGAGGATCGCGCCCAGCGCGCCGTCGACGTTTATTGGGAGGGGTTTTCCCAGGTCGGCGAAGGCCTTCTCCACGGCACGCGCGGCGGCGATGTGCGTGCCCGGGGCCCCGTCCAGCCCCGCCGCGCCGGCGAGCTCGAACAGTCGCGCGGTCCTGGGGTCCTTGGTGTGGATGCGGTGCCCGAACCCGCTGATCCGGTCGCCGGTGGACTTGACGCGGGCGACCTCGGCGGCGGCGATCTCCGCGAGCGGTCGGCGTGAGTCGCGGGCCTGCCCCAGCAGCGACGCCAGGTACCGCGCACAATCCTCGATCGCCCCGCCGTGGTGCTTGTTGATCGACGAGATCCCCGCGGCGACGCTCTGCGAGAGGCTCGCGCCGGTGCTCGCGACGGTCCGGGCCGCCAGGCAGGAGGGCGGGGTCGCGCCGTGGTCGATGCTGCTGACGAGGATCGCGTCCATGAGCCGCCCGACCCGCTCGTCGGGGAGCGTGCCGGTCAGGATCAGGTACACCGCGGCGCCGAAGCTCACCTTCCCCATCAGCCCGGCGATGTCGCGCCCGCGCACCTGGACTTTGTTGGGCTCGATCTTCGTGATCGCGGTGGTCCAGACGGCCTTGCGCTCGGCGTCGGTCATCAGCGAGCGCGAGCCCGCGGCACGCAGCACCCCCACCACCGCCCCCGGAAGCTCGCCGAAGGACGCGACGACCGTCGCCCCGGCGTCGCGGAGCGCGGCCACCTTGCCCGCGTGCGTCCCCTTGTTCCCCTCGATGATGGCGCCGGCGTGGCTGAAGCGCGTGCCGGCCTTCGCGGCCTTCCCGCCGATGTACGCGATCACGGGCTTGGTGATTTTCTTCTCCGCGATCAGCTCGGCGAGCTCTTCCTCCTGGCTCCCCCCGATCTCGCCGAAGACCACGATCGCGTCGGTGGCAGGGTCGTCCTGAAAAAGTCGTGCGGCGTCGGGGAGGCGCAGGCCCAGCACCGCGTCTCCCCCGATGTGCACGATGCTGCTGATCCGCACGCCCGCCTGCCCGCAGTAGTACGCCGTGCTCGAGGACATCCCCCCCGAGCGCGAGATCACGCCCACGCCCGTCCCGCCCGGGAGCGGGGGCTTGAACCACTCGCGGGCGGACTCTGCCCGTCCGCCGATCATCCCGACGACGGCCTTGCCCGGGCTGGCGATGCCGAGGGTGTTGGGCCCGATGAAGCGGGCCCCGCGCTCGCTTGCCGCGTCGGCGATCGCCATCGCATCCCACAGCGGGACGCGGTCGGCGACGAGCACGACGAGCTTCACGCCCGCGCCCAGCGCATCGAGCGCGGCGTCCTTCATCCCCGTCGCGGGGACGAAGAGCACCGAGAGGTCCACGCCGCCCAGCGATGCGACGGCCTCGGCGCAGGAGTTGAACACGGGCACGCCCAGGACGCTGGTCCCGCCCTTGCCGGGCGTGACGCCCCCGACGACGTTGGTGCCGTAGTCGAGCATGAGGCGGGTGCGGGCCTGGCCCTCGCGCCCGGTGATGCCCTGGACGAGGACGCGCGTGGACTGGTCGAGCAGAATGGACATGGAGGGAGGGTATCAGGCGCGGTCGGTGCTCGCCGGGCGCGCCCGCGGTGGGCCGCTACAGTCGTGGCGCTGGGGTTGCGGGAGAAAGAGGGCGAAAACCCGGGCCCAACGCGTGCGACGGTTGGTTGGACCGGAACAATGGCGAGATTCCCCGCGCTGGCGAGCAGCGCATTTGACAGGAGGACCCATGATCTCTGCGAAGTCCTTGATGGCGGTGGCGTTGGTGGGCGTGCTGGGTGCGGCGGCGCTTTCGATCGCGCAGCCGGCCGGCGTGGGCAAGGGCCGAGAGAAGAGTGGAGAGCAGCCGCAGCCGGGCGAGCCTCGGCGCGGTGAAGGAAGGCCCGGGGAGGGGCGGCAGGGAGAGCGTGGCGGCGGGGCCAGCGTCGAGGGCGGGATGAAGATGATGAACCGCGCCCTCAAGGCCCTCAAGACGCAGATCACCGACGCCGCGAAGACCGAGGAGAACCTCCAGCTCCTGGGCGAGATGCAACGCGGCTGCGTCAACGCCAAGGGCGGGAAGCTCGACAAGGCGCTCAAGGAGTTCCCGGAGGATCAGCGGGCGGCGAAGGCGGTGGAGTTCCGGCGCGAGATGATCGAGCTGGCGAAGGTGCTGCTCGACGCCGAGGAGAAGATCCTGGACGGCAAGCTCGACGCGGCGAAGGCGGCGCTGGAGAAGGTCGACCAGATGCAGAAGAAAGAGCACGAGGAGTTCAAGGTCGAGGAGGATTGAACGGGCGAACGACGCGTCGCCCCGCCCCGAGACGGGCTGGCTGGGCGCCCGGTCCATGAGAAGGTCTCAAGTCACGAACAACAACGAGGACACACGGGCGGGACGCCTGTGCCTCGAGACCAGGTCCAGAGCTGAGGCGGTCCCCTACTTCTGCCCCAGCAGGGTCTCGATGGTCTTGAGGAACTCGGCGTCGTCTGGCTTGGTGCGGGCCTGGAAGTGGGCGACGGCGTTTCCCTTGCGGTCGAGGATGTACTTGGTGAAGTTCCAGTCGGGCTCACCCCCGACGGGCGCGGGCTGGGCCGCGAGCTTCTTGTACAGCGCGTGCGCGTCGGGGCCCTTGACGCTGATCTTGGAGAACATCGGGAAGCTCACGCTGTACTTGGTCGAGCAGAACTCCTTGATCTCGCTCTCCGTGCCGGGCTCCTGACCCGCGAAGTTGTTGGCGGGGAAGCCCAGGATCACCAGCCCGGCGTCTTTCTTGGACTGGTAGAGGGCTTCGAGGCCTTTGTACTGCGGCGTGAGCCCGCACTTGCTCGCAACGTTTACGATGACGACAACCTTGCCGTTGTAGTCTTCGAGGCTTTTTTCCTGGCCGTCGATGTCCTTGACCTTGAAGGCGAGCATGTAGGGGTCGACCTTCGCGGGCTCGGGCTTGGCGGGCTCGGGGGATTTTTCCGCGGGCTTGTCGGGGTTCGCGTCGGCGGGGGCCGCGGGTTTCTCGACGGGCTTTTCGGCCGGTTTTTCGGTGGGCTGTGCCTGGGGCTTGGGGTCGGCCGCGGGCGGCTCGGCGAGGGCGAGCGTGGCGGCGAAGAGTGCGGCGAGCGCGAGCTTGGACATGGGTGACTCCGAAAGGTTGGCCGCCCCGACCCGGCGGTGCGGGATGGTATGCGAAGCGGGCGGGAAAGCGGCGGGCCGTGCAACCGCAATGACGGGCGGGGCGCCAGGGTCCGTACACTCCGGCGTGCTGCTGCTTCGCAGGACAGTCCGGTTTGCGGTGGGGCCCGAGGGGCCGATCGACGGCGGCGCGTCGGACTCCAACAGCTATGCGGGGCGCCCGTCGATGGTGGGGTTGGGATCGGCGTACGAGCTCGACGTGGTGTGCCGGGGAGACGTTCACCCCGTGAAGAGCTACCTCATCGATATCAAGGAGATCGACAAGGCGGTGCGGAGCGCGGTCGTGCCGCTGGTGGCGCGCGGGGTGGCGGCCCGCCCGCAGGAGCCTGCGGCGGGGGTCTTGCGAGAGGGGATGATGGCGCTGCGGGCGGCGCTGTCGGGCGAGCTGCACGGGAGCCTGCACGCGCTGGTGTGGCGGCTGACGCCGAGGTATTCCATCGAGATGACCATGAACGACACGACGACGGTGCTGCTTCGGCAGCGGTTTGACTTTGCGGCGTCGCACCGGCTGCACGCGCCGACGCTCTCGGCGGAGGAGAACCGGCGCGTTTTCGGGAAGTGCAACTACGCGAACGGGCACGGGCACAACTACCAGATCGAGCCGGTGGTGGCGGTGAAGGTGGACGCGCGTGGGCTGGGGACGCTGACGCTGCAGGACCTGGAGCGCGCGGTGGACGAGACGATCCTGCAGCGGTACGACCACCGCCACCTAAACCTGGACACCCCGGAGTTCAACGCCGGGGCGGGCGGGGTGAACCCGAGCGTGGAGAACATCGCTCGCGTGTTCTTCGAGCGGCTGTCGCCGGCGGTGGCCCGCTCGCCCGGGGCGACGCTGCGTTCGATCACGGTGTGGGAGACGGACCGGACGAGCTGCACGTACCCGGGGTAGGCTTGGCGTGATGGGCGGAGCAATCGCGGCACCAGAGCGGATCCTGATCATCCGCCCCAGCTCGCTGGGGGACGTGGTGCGGACGGTGCCGGCGCTGGCGTCGCTGCGCCGGGCGTATCCGGGCGCGCGGATCGACTGGGTCGTGGGCGAGGCGTTCGTCGACGCGGTCCGGCATCACCCGGCGCTCACGGGCATCGTCGTGTTCCCGAGGCGGCTGATCGGGGAGCACCTGCGCCGCCTGCGCCTGGGGCGCGTGCGGGAGTGGCTGGCGACGCTGCGCGAGCCGCGGTATGACCTGGCGCTCGACCTGCAGGGGCTGCTGCGCAGCGGGGTGATGTGCCGGGCGACGCGGGCGGCGCGGCGGGTGGGGTTCGCCGATGCCCGTGAGCTGGGGTGGATCGGGTACAACCAGAAGGTGCGCGTGCCGAAGGGGACGCACCACGTGGACCGGTACCTCCTGCTGCTGCGGGAAATCGGGGTCGAGCCGGTGGCGGACATGCGGCTGTACAGCGCCCCCGAGGACCGCGAGGCGGTGGCGCGGGACGCGAGGCTTGGCGGACGCTACGTCGTGATCGCCCCCACCACGCGCGGGAGCGGGCGTGCCTGGCCCATCGAGCGGTACGCGGCGCTCGTTGAGGCGATCCTGGCACGGAGCGCCGAGCTGGGCGTCGAGCGGGTCGTTCTCGTGGGGCTGGGGAGCGAGCGTGGGGCGTGCGCGCCGTTGCTCTCGATCGCGGCACGCGACGGGCGCGTGGTGAGTCTTCTCGGTGAGACCGGGATCTCGCGCCTCATGGCCGTGATCGAGCGGGCGGCGCTGGTGGTGTGCAACGACTCGGCGGCGATGCACATCGCGGCGGCGTTCGGGAGGCCATTGGTCGCGCTCCTGGGCCCGACGAGGGCGCAGACCAGCGGGCCGTACGGGCGCGCCGGGGACGTGATCTCGCGGCTCGGAGAGGGCGAGCGCGTGCGTCACCGGGACGTCGCCCGGGCGAGCGAGGTGATGCGACGGATCCCGGTCGAGGACGTGGTGGCGGCGTGCGCGGTGCGTTTGGGCGGGTGATGGGGTGGAGAAGAGACAGAGAATACAGGCGTGACGCCTGTACCACGAGGAGGAAGAGGAGAGGGAGAAGGCGAGGGCGTCAGCCGTTCTTCTTCTCGAACTCTTTCATGAAGTCGGCGAGGGCCTTGCAGCCGTCCTTGGGCATGGCGTTGTAGGTGCTGGCGCGGATGCCGCCGGTCGAGCGGTGCCCCTTGAGCTGGTCCATGGCGTGCTTGGCGGCCTCCTTGAGGAACAGCTCGTCGAGGGTCTCGCTGGGGGTCTTGAAGGTGATGTTCATGAGGCTTCGGCTGTCGGGTCGGGCGTGGCCCTTGTAGAACGTGCTCGAGTCGAGCACGTCGTAGATGAGCTTGGCCTTGTCGAGGTTGCGCTTGTGGATTGCTTCGAGCCCGCCCTGCTTCAGGATCCACTTAAACATCAGCCCGCTCATGTAGATGGAGAAGACGGGCGGGGTGTTGTGGCGGCTCTCGTCCTTGGCGTGGATGTCGTAGCGGTCCATGGTGGCCAGGGGCTTCTTCTTCCCGGCCTTGACGAGCTCCTGCGCGCGGGCGATGACGTCGTCGCGCATGATGGCGAGGGTGCAGCCCGCGACGCCGATGTTCTTCTGGGCCCCGGCGTAGATCATCCCGAACTTGCTCACGTCGATGGGGCGGCTGTAGATGTCGCTGGACATGTCGGCGATCAGGAACGTGCCCTGGGGGATCTTGGGGTAGCGCATCGTTCCGTCGGCGTGGCGCCACTGCGTGCCGTAGATCGTGTTGTTCGTGCACATGTGCACGAACTCGGGCGCGGGGCTGTACTTGAGCTCGTGGTCGGCGGGGCAGAAGGCGTGCTTGTGCGGGCGCCCGTCCCAGGCCTCGTGGGGCTTCCCGAAGATCTTGCATTCGTCGAAGGTCTTCTCGGCCCAGTAGCCCGTGGTGAGGAAGTCGGCGGTGCCCCCCTCCGAGAGCAGGTTCTTGGGGATCATCGAGTTCTGGGTGGTCGCGCCGCCCGTGAGGAACATGGGCTTGTAGTTGGCGGGGATGGCGGCGACCTTGCGGCAGTCCTCGAAGGCCTCGGCGAGGATGGCGTCGTAGGTCTTGGCGCGGTGGCTGTGCTCGAGGATGCCGATGCCCGTGCCGCGGACGCTCCAGAGCTCTTCCTGCGCCTGGCGGATGACCTCCTCGGGGAGGACGCTGGGCCCGGCGGAGAAGTTGTACGCCCTGGGGACGGCGGCCATCATGGCGCCGAGAGCCTGGGTCGTGGGAATGACGGAGGAGGTCATCGCGGCGCCGGTGGTGATGGGCATAGTGGGGAACTGTACACCCCGCGCCGGGGCCCGGGCTAGCGCTGGACGGCGTCTTCGTTCACGCAGTTCTCGAAGCGGCCGGTTTCCTTGAAGACCTTGACGACCCGGGCGGCCTCCTGGGCGACGGCGTTCTGGGCCTGGTCCGTGCTGGCGCCGCAGTGGTGCGTGCCGTAGACCCCGGGGAGGTGGATCGTGGGGCTGGAAAAGGCGGGGTCGACGTCGGTGGGCTGGGGATCCCAGACATCCAGGCCGGCGCGGAGTTTTTTGGCGGTGATGGAGTCGCGGAGGGCGGCCTCGTCGACGACCTGCCCGCGCGAGGTGTTGATGAAGTACGAGCCGGGCTTCATCGCGTCGAAGAAGGCCCTGTTGAAGAGGCGCGTCGTGGTGGGCGTGAGGGGGAGGTGAACGCTGACGGCGTCGGCGCGGGCGGCGAGGCGGAGGAGGGCCGGGGTGTCGGTGCCGCCGAACTCACAGTCGAGCGCGGAGGTGTGCTGGGGCGTGATTCCCCGGGACCAGACGACGACGTGCATGGCGAAGGCGCGGGCGCGCTTGATGACCTCCTGGCCGATGTGCCCGACGCCAACGACGCCCAGCGTGAGCCCCTTGAGCCCGCGGGCCTTCCCGAACTCCTTCTTGTTCCACTGCCCCGCGCGGAGCATGGCGGTCTGGTCGCTGACGCGCCGATCGCACTCGAGCAGGAGCGCCATCGTCAGCTCGGCAACGGCGACGGCGTTCATGCCCGGGGTGTTGCAGACGGCGATGGCCTTCTGGCTCGCCGCGGGCACGTCGATGTTGTCCACGCCCGAGCCGGCCCGCACGATCAGACGCAGCCCCGAGGCCTTGGCGATGACCCCGGCCTGCACCTTGGTGGAGCGGACGATGAGGACGTCGGGTCGTTCAACGGCGAGGGCATCGGGGAGTTTGTCGGCGCCGAGGCCGGGCTGCGAGACGACGGTGCAGCCGAGAGACTTGAGAATGTCGACCCCGGCGGGCTCGAACTTGTCGGCGATGAAGACCTTCATGGCCACCTCCGGAGAGAGTGTACCGGAGGGCGGGCGGGGTCGGCGAGGAAGAGACAAGGGAGCGAGCGGCGATGGGACGCCGACGCGGGCGGAGTCAGCGGATTTCCTGGCCGCCGAAGTCGATGCCGGCGAGGCCCTGGCGGGTGAAGCGCTGGTAGCCGCCCAGGATTTCGGTGGAAGATGCGCTTCCGTATCGCCCGTCACGCTTCAGCGGCTCCCATCGCTCGGGCTCGTAGGCATAGGTGGTTCGCGACGATGAGCTTGGGTTCAAGGGGAGCCAGCCCGGATTGAGCTGCCGGCCTGTGTATGTGAGGCCTTGGAAGGGGGGAACGCTCCGCCCGATCGGCACGCCGGTGGTGCGCTGGTGGACGCTGGCGTCGAACGTGGAGGAGAGCCCTTCGCACTCGGGCTGGGCGTAGAACCAGGCGCGTCTGTCCGAGTATCGCCCGGCAGAATCGAACCAGCCGATCTTTCGAGAGGTGTATCTCACTTGGACGAGTCGGCGCAGACCGAGAGTGTCGAGCCCCGCGGTCTGAAACGTATTGTGAGTTGCGCCTTGGGCGAGCACGCCGCCGCTGCCATCGGGTGTACGGTCCGGCGACCACGCGGCGGGGACCATCTGGAACGAGGAGCTGTATGGCCAGCGCTCGGGTTGGTCGGAAATCGGCTGAAAGGGAAAGAACGCGCCGGCGTCGAAGGCCTGGGTGTCGTGCCAGCGCAGGCGGAACTTGTCCGCCGCGGAGACGAACTGCGGGCTGGGCAAACGAAGGTCGAGAAACTCCGCGAGGATCAGATGTGTGTACATGATCCCGCCGACCCAGTTGCTCGGGATGGGCATGTCGGCCTGCGTCCGCCCGCCACGCTTGCGGATGATGTGGATCGCCCACTTGGCGCTGGCCGTGATGTCGGTGTCGAAGGTGTTGAAGATCTCATCCGGAGCCGGGGTGTAGCGAGCGCTGGGCGGGAACTGCGACGCGGCCTGGCGCCCGCCCGGGAGGAGGCTGGGGAGGATGTCCTGGTGCGAGAGCGCGAAGGCCGAGGTGGCGGCCTGCATCGCGCCCAGGCGCTGGATGTCGAGTTGCTTCCACATCGCAGCGCGGTCATGCTGCTGCGTCACGGTCGCGAGTGTGAGCGTGAAGGCCGCGAGGGCAAGGACGGCGAGGAGCTCGACGAGCGTGAACGCGGGGCGGGATCGGACGGGCGGCATAGGCGTCTCCGGCAGGGATCCCAGGCGTGTGATTATTCGCCGCCGTTTCCGGGCGGAGCGATGACGCGCGAAAAGAAAAGGCCGGTCGCGGGACCGGCCTTTCGGGGCTGAACTTTGAGTGATGAACGATGCTGACTCAGCGGACTTCGCGGCCGCCGAAGTCGATGCCGCCGAGGCCGCCGCGGCAGAAGCGCTCGAAGCCCTTGAGGTTTTCGGCGGTCCCTGTGCCGAAGGTGCCGTCGCGCTTGGGGGCTTCCCACTGCTCGGGCTCGTATGAATACGTGGTCGCGAACGCGGAGTTGGGCTGGAGGGGATCCCACCCGGGGTTCTTGGGATTGCCGGTCCAGGTAAGTCCCGGGAAGGGCGGCACGTTGGCGCTGGTGGGCGTGCCGGTGGCGAGCTCCTGAGCGTGCCCGTCGAAGCAGCTCACGATGTTCTTGGATTCGGGGTGCGCGTGGTACCAGTTGCGCTTGCCGGTGTAGCGGCCCTGGTCGTCGAACCACATAACCTTTCGAGCGGGGTTGAGGACGTCGGAGAGTCGGCGCTTGCCGATGACGTCGGCAAGACCGCCGGTGTTGAACGTTCGGTGGTTGGCACCCTGGCGGATCACGCCGTCGGTCCCGTTGGGGGACTTGTCGGGCGAGTAGCCCACGGGCACGAACTGGTAGCTCGAGCTGTAGGGCCAGCGAGCCGGAGCGTCGGTGTTGGGCTGGAAGGGAGCAAAGGCGCCCGCGTCGTACGCCCGGGTGTTGTGCCACTGGAGGCGGTACTTGTCGGCGGGCGAGACGAAGACCTTGCTCGGGAGATTGATGTCTCCGAACTCGGCGAGAATGAGGTGACTGTAGAGAATGTGCGGGATCCAGTTGCCGGGGAGAGGCATGTCCGTCGAGGTGCGCCCGCCCCTCTTGCGGATGATGGAAATAGCGCGCTTGGCGCTCGCGACGATGTCGTCGTCGCCAGAGTTGACGACGACATCCGGCTCGGGAACATATCCCGAGTCCGGATTTTCCATCGCGTTCGAGGTTGATTTGTTGCTGATGAAGCCCGGCTGCGAGTCCCGGTTTGAGGCGCCGAAGTTGGACGACGCAACCAGCATCTGCTGCATGTTGGCGAGATCGATGACCTTCCTCGCGGCCCGGCGTGCCTCGCCGAGGGCCGGGAGCAGGATCCCGATGAGCAGCGCGATGATCGCGATGACCACCAGGAGCTCGATCAGTGTGAATGCGCGACGACCTTGAACACCCCTCATCATGACTTTGTTCTCCACGCCCCGGGGGCCGACCAGAAATGGCCGGTCCGTTTCCTTTGCGTTACCCAAACCCCAGCGTTCGATCGTTCGACTCGCTTCCTTCTGGAACTCGACCCTTGCGAAAGACCCCAGGCACGGGTGAGTCTGTGTTGCGAACAGTACCAGAACCCGACCGATGTGTCAAACTTTCGCCGCGAGTGGGCGTCCCCGAGGCCCGGCTTGACTTACCTTGATACGCGGCATGCGCGATCGCGGTTGCAGAGGTGGAGCGACACGGTGAAGTACCCTACGTCGATGTTGTTTGCAGTGTGTTTGGGTGGCGGCGCCGGCTTGTTTGGCGCGGGGTGCGCGAGCACGCCCGACCCGTTGAAAGGCGTTCGGGCCGCGGAAAGAAGCGTCGAACGTGATCCGGGCGCGTCCGGCTCATTCCTCCCGGCAGCGATGGTGGGCGGGCGCGGAGTCTCCACCGGGGACCTCGGCGCGGCGCTCCTGGAGCTGGGCGGGAAGCAGGCTCTGGAAGAGCTGGCGCTTGACCGGGCGCTCGCGCAAGAACTCGACACGAAAAATCTACGAATCTCGGACGAAGACCTCGCGAGGGAGCGCCGGCTCCTGGAGGACGAGCTCACGGCGAGGGGGGTGGGCGAAGGGGCAGGGACGGTCGGGCTGGTCGACCGGGTGCGTCGCTCGCGGGGGCTGGGGCCGGCGCGGTTCGCGGCGCTGCTGCGGCGCAACGCGGGCCTGCGGATGCTGGTGCAGGAGAGCGTGTCTGTTGTTCCTGAAGAGATCGCCGTCGAGCGTGCCGTGCGCTTCGGCGAGAGGGTGCGGGCGCGTGTGATCGTCGTGGAGAGCGAGCAGAAGGCCGCGGCGGTGCGGGGGAGGGTCCTGCGCGAGACCGAGGGGCTCGTCGGACGGTTTGCGCAGGAGGCGTTCGAGCAATCCACCGACGCCTCGGCGGGCTCGGGCGGCTTGGTGCGTGCGTTTTCCGCGGAGGACCCCGCGGTGCCGAGCGTGATCCGGTCGGCGGTGCGGTCGATGCGCGAGGGCGAGGTCAGCCCGGTGCTCGCCCTGGACGACGGGTTCGCGCTGGTCCTGGTCGAGGGGCGGACCCCGGCGTCGGCGCCCGCGAGCGAGGAGGGGCTGGAAGCGTCGGTCCGGCGTCGCAAGGAACGCGAGGCGATGGAGGCGCTGGCGGGGCACCTCCTGGGGTCGCAGTCCGTGACCGTGTTCGACGAGTCGCTGCGGTGGGGATGGGGGAAGTGACGAGCACGCCCGCAGCGTCGTGCGCGGGATCGCGTTCAGCAGCCCGCGTAGTAGTGCGTGAGGAAGTAGAGCAGGTCGTCGAGGGTGACCCCGCCGTCGCGCGTGCCCGTGCCCGTGCCGTCATCGACGTCGGCGGCGGGATCTCCGCTCGCGTAGATCCCCAGGTAATACAGCAGATCGTCGATGGTCACGCCGGCGTCGGGGGTTCCCAGGCCCGAGCCGTTGTCCACGTCCGCGACGCAGCGGAGCGGAAGCTCGATGATCCAGCCCTCGGAGACGCCGTCGTGCAGGCCATTGCCGACGATGACGCGCCCGTCGTCGCTGACGCCCGTCGCGCCGCTGAGTTCCCAGCCGGTGAGGTCGACGCCGAGATTGGAGAGCGCGGCCTGGAGATCGACGATCACGCCGCTGGTCCTCGTCCAGTAAATGGCGCGGAAGACGCCCCCCCGTGACGCGGTGCCCACGAGGACCGAGCCGTCGGCGTTGAGGCCCTCGGAGTAGGCGACTCCGCCGGATTCGAGGTTCCCGACCGCGACAAGCCCTTCGTTCTGCGTCCAGCGGAAGAGGATCCGCTCGGAGCCGAACGACATGCTTCCGGCGATCGTGAGCCCGTCTTGGCTGATGGCGTTGGCCTCGCCGCGGCTCGCGCCCGCGAGGAGCCCGAGGCCCTGCAAGCCGGTCGCCTGGGACCAGCGGAAGGGCTGATCGCCGCTCAGGCCGGCGACCACGAGCCCGTCGGCGCTGACGGAGGTGGCGATGGAGGATGTGGTTCCGGGTACCACGCCGAGGTTCTGATAGCCCGTAGCGACGGTCCAGCGGAAGGCACGGGCGTTCGTCGGGAGGGATGCGCTCAGCCCAACGAACGTCGTCCCGTCGGCGCTGACGGCGCGGGCTTGGCTCTGCTCGCCGACGGGCAGGCCCGAGAGCACCTGCCAGCCCGAAGCGCCGGACCATCGCGAGGCGAGGGGCGGGCCGGAGGTCTCGCCGCAGATCACCGAGCCGTCGGCGCTGACCCCCGCGGCGATGGACGCGAAGCTTCCCGGGCCCAGCCCGAGGGGTTGCATGCCCGTCGCGCGTGACCAGCGGTACGCCGTGATCGGAAAGGCGGTGTACCCGACGACGATGGTCCCATCGGCATTGACGGCGTTGGCGTAGGACCCGTCGGAGTTGGGCGGTCTTCCCAGCCCCGCAAAGGACGGGACGAGCTGGGCGGGCGCGGAACTCGCGACGAGCGTCACCACGAGGCCGACGCGCAGCGACGTTCGGGCACTGAACTGGATGGTCATGACGGTCCTCCGTGCGCGAGAGACCACACCCGCGGGCCCCGGGACCCCTCGGATCGAGCTCACTGCACTATGGAGACGCGACAAACCGGGGAAGAATGGACACTACCGCGCGTATTCCACGGCCCGGGTCTCGCGGAGGACGGTGACGCGGATCTCCCCCGGGAAGGTGAGTTCCTCGCTCACGCGCTTGGCGATGTTGTGGGCGATGAGGAAGGCGTCGTCGTCGCCGACCTTCCCGGCGTCGACCATGACGCGGACCTCTCGCCCGGCCTGGATGGCGTGGGCCTCCAGCACGCCCGGGAAGCCCATGGCGATGTCCTGGAGCTCGTTGAGGCGCTGGACGTACTTCTCCATGCTCTCGCGGCGGGCGCCGGGGC
>CAZTJZ010000084.1:0-13829 GCA_964614075.1 uncultured Phycisphaeraceae bacterium | reverse complement strand
GCGCCCGAGCATCCGCTCGTGGACCAGATCATGCGGGCGCCGGCGGACCGCACGAACTCGGCCGCGCTCCGCGAGTACGTCGACGCGGCGCGCCGACGCAGCGACGTCGAGCGCATGGAGAACAAGGACAAGACCGGCGTCGATCTCGGGGTCGTCGCGATCAACCCGGCGAACGGAAAGGCGATCCCGATCTGGGTCGCCGACTACGTCCTGATGGGCTACGGCACGGGCGCGATCATGGCCGTGCCCAGCGGCGACGAGCGCGACTTTGAGTTCGCGAGGAAGTTCCGTCTGCCGATCGTGCGCGTCGTCGCGCCGAGCGACGGCCGGGCGCTGAACGAGGACGAGTGCTTCAGCGGCGAAGGAGTCGCGATCAACTCCGCGGGGGCCGAGGTTTCCCTCGACGGGCTCGCGACGCCGGAGGCCAAGGCCACGATCCTCGCCTGGCTCGAGAAAAAGGCCCTGGGAACGCGCCGCGTGAACTTCAAGCTGCGCGACTGGACGTTCTCGCGTCAGCGCTACTGGGGCGAGCCCTTCCCGATCGTCTTTGACAATCAGGGCCGGCCTTACCCGGTCCGCGAATCGAGCCTGCCCGTGCGACTCCCCGAGTTGGCCGACTACGCGCCCGTCGAGAGCGACACGCCCCAGCCCCTGCTCGCGAAGGCGTCGTCGTGGGTGCGCACCACGGCCGGGGCGGCGGGGGTGGACCCCGCGCTCCTCGACCCCGCCACCCCCGTGACCCGCGAGACCAACACCATGCCCGGGAGCGCCGGGAGCAGCTGGTACGCCATCCGCTACTGCGACGCGAGGAACCCGGCGAGGCTGGTCGGGCACGAGGCCGAGCGGTACTGGATGGAAGGGGGCGTGGATCTGTACCTGGGCGGGAGCGAGCACGCCGTGGGCCACCTGCTGTACGCGCGGTTCTGGCAGAACGTGCTCTTTGATCTGGGTCACGTGACCTGCCGCGAGCCCTTCCGCAAGCTCTTCCATCAGGGGCTCATCACGAGCTTCGCGTACCAGCGGAGCGACAAGAGCCTCGTGCCCGTGGACCAGGTCGAGGAGCGCGCGGAGGGCGAGTTCGTGGAAAAGGCCACCGGGGCGAAGGTCCTCCAGATCGTGGCGAAGATGAGCAAGAGCCTGAAGAACGTGGTGAATCCCGACGACGTGATCGGCGAGTACGGGGCCGACACGTTCCGACTCTACGAGATGTACATGGGCCCGCTCGACGCGAGCAAGCCCTGGAACCCGCGCGACATCTCCGGGCTCTTCCGGTTCCTCCAGCGGGCGTGGCGGCTCTTCGTCGCCGAGGAGACCGGATTGGTCCGCGTCGCGCCGGCGCCCGAGGAATCCCTCGACCGCCAGCTCCATCGCCTCGTCGCCAAGGTTGGGGCGGACATCGAGCGCCTGTCCTTCAACACCGCCATCGCGGCGATGATCGAGTTCGTGAACTCGGCCACCGCCGCGGACTTTGGCGCGTTCAAGGGGGCGGGCCCGCTGTCCAAGGACCAGCTCGAGCGATTCGCCCTCGTGCTCTCGCCCTTTGCTCCTCACCTGGCGCAGGAGCTCTGGCAGCGCCTGGGCCGCGAGAGCACATGCGCCCACGAGCCCTGGCCCGCGCACGACCCCTCCAAGCTCGTGGACCGCGAGGTCGAGCTGCCCGTGTCGGTCCAGGGGAAGGTGCGCAGCCGCATCGTCGTCCCGGCGGGCGCGGACGCCAAGGCCATCGAGGCCGCCGCCCTCGCCGACCCCAAGATCAAGGAGCAGATCGAGGGCAAGGCGATCAAGAAGGTGATCGTGGTCCCGGGGAAGATGGTGAACGTGGTGGTGTGACGCGGCCGCGTCGCATCGTGGCTCAGCGAGTTTCGACAACGACCGGCACGCGCACGCTCCGGATCCACGCCGAGGGAGCCCGCGTCCACCACAGGATCGACTCGGGGTCCGCCGGGGCTTCCTGGCGCACCGGGCGGTCCAGGCGGACCAGCTCCACCAGCGCGCCCGTCGACGCCAGCGAGCGCGTCAAGCCCGCGATCGCGTCGGGCGAGGCGACCGCGTTCACGACATAGGGCGCGGCGAACGCGGGCAGCGACTCGGCGAGGCCCACCACGCCGCGGAACGGCACGACGAACGCACGCGGACTCGGGCGGGCGTCGGCAAACATCTCCTCGCCGCGCTCGCGGCCCGGCGCTCCGCGTTGAGGCCGCGTGGAACGCCATTGATCCACCGCCGCGACGATCTCGGGCGTGGCCTCGTCGCTCACGCGCCAGCCCGCCCCGCCCGTCCGCAGCGCCGCCGGGGCGCCCCGCGGGGACACCACCCGCACCAACAGCCTCCCCTCGGCCGCGAGCGCCAACGCGTCGCTCGCGCTCAGCTCTTCGCCCGCCTTCGCGAGAGTCGCCAATCCCGACCCAACGCCCGGCCCCGGATCCTGTTCGCTCTTCGACTCGGACGCGGCGATCTTCAACGCATCGGGCTGGAGCGAGGCGTCGGTCGATGCCCCACCTGCGTCGCCACCGTTCATCGCGATCTTTCGGTCCGGTCCGCCCGGCATCACCGGCGCGATGGGCGCTCCCCCGGAGCCGCGGAGCACCAGCGCCCCCCAGAACACCGCGCCCCCGACCAGCAGCACCAGCCCCGCCGCCTGCAGCGCCGCCTGGCGCGCCCGCGGCGTCCACGAGCGATCCCAGCGGAAACGCTCCCGCACCACGCGCACCTGCGAGACCGGAATGGACTCGCTCACAGCCGCCTGTTCCATCTTGGCCAGGTCCATCTTGACCAGGTCCATCTTGGCCAAGTCCACCTTGGCCAAGCCCGGCCGCAGGAGCGCATCGCGCTCGAGCGCCGCGAGCACCCGCTCGCCCAGACCCGCCGGGGCCTTTTCCTCGCCCAGGCTGATGAGGATCTCGCGGTCACGGCGCATCCCGCGGACCAGCTCCGCCAATGCCGGATCACGCCCGGCCAGCTCTTCCCGGGCCCGCGCGGACGCTCCGCCCTCGACGCAGCTCAGCGCGAGCTCCTCGCCCGGCGAGATCGCAGCCGCGGGATGTTGTTCGTGCCGCTCGCTCATGCGAAAATCCTGCAAACCAACCCGACACCAACACCGAATCCGCCTACCCGTCCCGCTGAACCTTCTCCACCGCGTCCCGCAACGCCTGGCGAGCCCGGAAGAGCCGACTCTTGATCGTGCCCACCGGGACGCCCAGAACCTCCGCGATCTGGTCGTACTCCAGACCCCTTCCATCCCGCAACACGAGGATCGCCCGTTGATCGGCCTCCAAGACCTGGAGAGCCCGGAGCATCGACGCACGGTCCTCTCGATATTCGACGCTCGAACCCGGGATAGGTTCCCGGGTCTGCTCCTGACGCTCGCCCAATGTTCGGGGGGTGCCGTCCTGCCCCTCCGGCGAGTCCGGGGCGTCCAGACTCGCGTGGCGCCTCAGCTTCTCGGCCCTGAGCTTGGACAAGCACACGTTCATCGTGACCCGGATGGCCCAGGTCGAGAACTTGCTCCGCCCGTCGTACTTCTCCAGCCCCTGGATCAGCTTCACGAAGCTGTCCTGGGTGAGGTCCGCCGCCAGCTCGCGGTTGTGCACCATCCTCAGGCACACCGTGAACAGCCGGTCCTGGTAACGCTGGATCAGGGTGGTCCACGACGCGCGATCCCCGAGGCGGATCGCCGCGATGAGGTCCAGATCCCGCTGGTCCTCGCCGGCGCTGAGGTGCTGTGGCTCGACGGGTGGCGTGGGCACGGGAGAGGTTAGGGGTTCCGCCCGCCGCGCACGAGTGCGCGAGGTCGGCCCCTACTTCCCCTTCTCCCCGCCCTTCTCGCTCTTCAGGGCCACCCGCTCGCACAGCGTGTACGTGACCACCAGGTCGTTATTGAGGTCCATCGCCGACTCGCCCTGGTGCCACTCCAGGGCGATGGCGTGCTGGCGCATCATCTCCGTGTCGTCCCTGTCGAACTCCAGCACCTTGAGCCCGTGCCGCTCGAGCATCTCGCGGGGGAAGGGGCATCGCCCGTCGGCCCACGGGATGTACCCCTCCTCGGGCTTCTTCTGCCTCGGGCAGATGTTGTAGATGATGAACCTCCCGCCGGGGTTGAGCACCCGGGCGACCTCCTCCACGAACTTCTCGTTCTCCACGCCCAGCGTGATGCGCTGGGACTCGGGGATCTCGCGTTCCGGGTTGATGTACCCGTTCTTGAGGGTGTTCTTGGAGATGACCAGGTCGTAGTGATCGCCCACGCTCGTCC
Source organism: uncultured Phycisphaeraceae bacterium (assembly GCA_964614075.1). Classification (GTDB taxonomy): domain Bacteria; phylum Planctomycetota; class Phycisphaerae; order Phycisphaerales; family UBA1924. The sequence continues at coordinate 9,580 of CAZTJZ010000084.1, read as the reverse complement.
GCACGCCCTCGTCCGCGGGCCAGCGCCCCCAGACCAGTTGCAGGAGCCCCGAGGGCCCGCGCTCGCCGCCGGGCAGGTACACGCCCGGGATCTCTCCCTGGTCCGTGGGCTCGCGATAAAAGGCCTTGAGCATCGGGTCCACGTCCACGCCCGTGACGTGCATGCCCAGGCTGGCGAGCAGGCGCAGGTGCACGATCCCGCCGCAGCCAAAGTCCAGGATCTTCATGCCCTGGCGGAAGCACTCGCCCTCGCCCTCCGGGGCCAGGGACGCGCACGCCAGGTCCAGAGCTCGTGCGTACGCGTGGGGGGAGCCGTAGCGGGTGTGGTAGTAGAACTTCTCGCCCAGCTCCCGCTTCACATACGAGGCCTGACGCTCCGGGGTCAGCGCGTCAAACTCCGCGGGGGTCTTGGCGTCGCGCGTCGATTTGTCGTAGTAGACCGCACGGGCTTCCTCGATGATCGGTGCCCAGTTGGTGGCCAGCAGGTACCGCTTCACCCCGACCGTCCGGACATGCTGGAGCAGCCGGGCGGCGTCGGCGCGCAGATACTCCATGGGCCGCGCCCCGGACGGATCCTCCGCCTCAGCCTGGGGCTCCGCTCGGGCTGGCGAAGGAGCCGGAGTTGGAGCCGGAGTTGGACCGGGCGTGCCCTGGGCGACGCAGAGCCCCACGGGCCCGCTCGCGATCCCGACCGCCCCTGCGAAGATCCCGAGGGCGAGGCGGCAGCGCCAGCCCAACCGATTCTCGTTCACGGTCTGCATCCAACTATCGTAGGGTTTCACCGCCCCGGAGTCGCGCCCACGCATGAAGTGCAAGTCCTGCGAGTATCCCCTGTGGAACCTGCGTGAGCGGGTCTGCCCCGAGTGCGGCAACGGGTTCCTGCCCAGCGACTTCGACTTCAACGCCAACGCCATCGCCTTCGCCTGCCCGCACTGCGCTCTCGAGTACTTCGGCACGAGCCCGCGGGGGCACCTTGTGCCCGAGCAGTTCGACTGTCTGGAGTGCGGGCGGCCCATCCACATGAACGAGATGGTCCTGAGCCCCGCGGAGGGCGCCCACGAGCAGCGCCTTGCCGAGGGGCTCGCCCCGGACCGCGAAGAAAACCCCTGGCACGTCTCGCGCGGCTGGAAGCTGTGGCGCGCGTTCTTTTCGACGCTGGGGAAGTCCATCTCGGCTTCCCATCGCCTCCTCGAAACCACCCCCGCCGACAGCTCGCCCTTCAAGGCCGGGATCTGGGCGTCGCTTCTGGGGACCGCCTCCATGGCCATGGGCGGGGCGATGTGCGGATGCTCACCCCTGATGCTCCTCGCCAGCACCGGAAGGCCCGGCACTCACGCGACTTTCGCCATCGTCTTCGTTCTGCTGTTTATTCCGGCGTGGATTCTGATCTACGGATTCGCGGCTCACTCACTGCTGCGGGCCTCGGGCGGGGGCGAGCACGGGCTCTCGCGCTCGTACCAGGCGGTCGCCTACAGCGCCGGGCCCCTGGTGCTCTGCGCCGTGCCGTTGCTGGGCGGGTTGCTGATGCTCCCCGCGTTCGTGTGGTGGGGGGTGAACGCCTCGGGGGCGCTGCGCGCGGGCCAGCGGGTGAGCGCCTGGCGAGCGGTTCTCGCCGCCCTCGTGCCCATGTTCCTGCTCATCGCCGGGCTCGTCGCTCTCGCCACCGCGTTCTGGCCCGCCGGAGGGGCGGTGTTCCCGGGCACGACCACCACCACCACGATCACTCCCAAGGCCCGCGTGCAGATCCAGACCATCACGAGCGCGATGCTGGCGGACCCTTCGGCGTGGCCCACCCACGCCGCCGCACTGCTCGGCGCGGGCGTGGCCCCCGGTGACTTTGTCGAGGATGAGATCTGGACCCCTAACCCTGGCTGGACGCCGACGCTCGGCCCGCACACGCCCACGGAGATTCTCTCCATGCCCGAGGACGAGCGGGCCCGCGTGATCCAGCAGCTCGCCGCCGCGCTCCCCTCCGCCACCGTCGCCTACCGCGTGGGCGACGTGGTCTTCTGCCACGGGAAACTGGACCGTACCACCGTCCCGGGCGACATCTGGATCGTGGTGGGGGCGCTCGACCCATCCCCCGCACGCGGTCAGGCGTACCCGTACGAGTACATCGTGGGGCTGGCCGATGGCACGGTGCGCACGTACCCGGCGAACATCTTCTCGTCCGTGCTCAAGCAGCAGAACACCCGGCGAAAGCTCCAGGGGCTCCCCGAGCTCCCGGACGTCACGTTGTTGAGCCCCGACTCGCCGTACGCCCCCGCGGGAGGTCCTCCATGACGCGCCTCGCACGAGCCATGCCCCCCTTGCCCCTGATCGCCGCGTTCATGATCCTCGCCCGCGTGGCCCTGGGCGCCGAACCGGCGCGCGAATGGCGGCAGCTCCCCCAGCCCAGCCCCCAGCCCCGACTCGAGTACGCCGTGGTCCGCCCGGAGGGGTTCGACGCGGCCCGGGCCTATCCCGTGCTGCTCGCCCTCCCGCCCGGCGCTCAGGACCGCGCGATGGTCGATTCAGCGCTCGATCTCTACTTCGCCCGCGAGGGCGCCGCTTCGGGGTGGATCGTCGTCTGCCCCGCCGCCCCGGGCGCGCAGAACTTCGCCGACCGCGGGCACGAGGCCCTCCCGGCCCTCGTCGAGTCGCTCCGCAAGGAGTTCCGCGTCGAGGGCGTGCACCTGGCCGGGGTTTCGAACGGCGGGCGCGGCGCCTTCCGCGCCGCCGCACGCCGACCCGACCTCTACGCCTCGCTCACGCTCCTCCCGGGCGCTCCCCCGGCGGCGGAGGATCTCGACGCGCTCGCGGGTGTGCGCACCCTCCCCGTGTGGATGCTCGTGGGCGAGCTCGACCCGTCCTGGCTCCAGGACGCCAAGGCCGCGCACGAGCGGCTGAAATCACTCCATCAGTTCGTCCGCCTCGACGTGCTCCCGAATCAGGAACATCGCCTGGAGATCACGCCCCAGCGCCTGCTCAGCGTGCTCGAATCGCAACGCCACGCGTCCAAGAGCCTCGCCGCGGCTCCCGAGGTCGCCCGCGTCTTGGACGCCTTCCACGCCGCCGCGGCCAAGGGCGATGGCGAGGCGTACTTCGCCCTCCTCCACGACGACGGCGTGTTCATCGGCACCGACGCCAGCGAGCGCTGGACCAAGCCCCAGTTCCGCGCCTGGGCCGACGATGCCGGATATCTCAAGAACGGCAAGGGCTGGTCCTACACCCCCCGAGACCGGAATGTCTCGTTTTCACGCGATCTGAACACGGCGTGGTTCGACGAACTCCTGGACAACGCGAAGTACGGCGAATGTCGCGGCACGGGCGTGCTCCTCCGCGACCGCGGCGCCTGGACCATCACCCAGTACAGCCTCAGCCTCCCCATCCCCAACGAGGTGACCCTCCGCGTGGGCGAGGTGATCCGCTCGGCCAAAAAGCCGAGATAACATCGCGCCCCGGAGCACTCCCTATGCCCTTCTCCCGACGAGAGTTTCTGTCCAGGACCGCGTCGGTCTCGACCGCGTTCGCCGGGCTCGGGCTCTTGGGCTCGCGCCTGCTCGCGGGCGAGGCGCCCACGCCCCGCCCCGGACGATGGGGCCCGCTCCTGAACGACCCGCACCGCATCCTCGATCTTCCCAAGGGCTTCTCCTACCGCGTCATCTCCCGGGTGGGCGATCCGATGAGCGACGGCCTGCTCACCCCCGCCAAGCCCGACGGCATGGCCGCCTTCCCGGGCCCGGACCATCGCGTCATCCTCCTCCGCAACCACGAGATCGTCCGCGACGAGGGCCCCGGCGCCTTCGGGGCCAAGAACGAGCTGCTCGACCGCGTCGATCGCGACAAGCTCTACGACCCGGGCACGCGATTCCCGCCCCGTGGCGGCGTCACGACGCTGGTGTACAACCCCTCCACGGGCGAGGTCGAGCGTTCCGGGCTCTCCCTCGCGGGCACCTGCTACAACTGCGCCGGCGGGCCCACGCCCTGGGGCTCCTGGCTCACCTGCGAGGAGGACGTCACCAAGGCCGGCGGAGAGTTCGCCAGGGACCACGGCTACGTCTTCGAGGTCCCCGCGAGCGCCACCCCGTCGCTCGTCCGCGCGGCTCCCATCAAGGCCATGGGTCGCTTCAGACACGAGGCCGTCTGCATCGATCCACGCTCGGGGGTCGTCTATCTCACCGAGGACCGCGACGATAGCCTCCTCTACCGTTTCATCCCCACCGACCCGCGCGACCTGCACAAGGGCGGCACGCTCCAGGCCCTGCGCGTGCGCGGCCGGGCGAGCGCCGACCTGCGCAACTGGGAACGCGTCGCCGTCCGCCCCGGCGACAAGCTCGACGCGGAGTGGATGGACCTCGACGCGATCGACGCGCCCGAGGACGATCTCCGCACGAGGGGCTTCGCCGCCGGCGCCGCGCGCTTCGCCCGCAACGAAGGGACGTGGTGGGGGGGCGACGCCGCGTACATCGCCTCGACCAGCGGCGGGAAGGCCCAGCACGGGCAGATCTGGCGATACCGCCCGGGCCCCGCCGAGGCCACCCCGATGGAGTCCAAGGCCCCGGGATCGCTCGAGCTCCTCGCCGAGTCCCCCGGGCGCGAGACCATGAACATGTGCGACAACATCACCGTCGCGCCCTTCGGCGATCTCTTCATCTGCGAGGACGGGTCGGGGCCCAACCGCGTCCTGCACTTCACGAAAGAAGGCGAGGTCTTCGAGTTCGCGCGCAACGCGCTCAGCGGGTCGGAGTTCGCCGGCGGGTGCTTCTCCCCGGACGCCACGACGTTCTTCGCCAACATCCAGGGCGCGGGGCTCACCCTCGCCATCACCGGGCCGTGGCGCGCGTGAGAAGCGAGCCCGATCCTTCGTTCTTCTCGTGGCGCAGGCGTCCCGCCCGCGTCTCCGGTATCTTCTTGATCTGAAGCAGTCTCAAAGCCCGCGGACGAAAGCCCACGGACGCTCACGCCCGCAGCTGGGCCTGGTGGGCCGCCTGCATCGCGCTGACGATCGCCGCGATCGGGCCCTCGACCTCCTCGTGGCGGAGCGTCCGCCCGGGGTCGCGGAAGCGCAGGCGCAGCGTCACCGACTTGCGACCTTTCCCGACTTGCTCGCCCCGGTACGTCCCCACGAAACTCCAGCCCTCGAGCCCCGGGGCCTTCGCCGAGGCCAGGGTCTTCTCCACGCTCGCCCACGCGACGTTCTCCGCCACGACCAGCGACAGGTCGCGCTCGATCGCCGGGAACGCGGGCAGGGGCTTGATCGCGCCCCGGGGCGGGTACGCCGCGAGCAGCATGGGGAAGTTGAGCTCCGCCGCGACGACCGCGTTCGCGAGGTCGTACCGGGCCTGCGTTGCCTTCGAGATCACGCCCAGGTACCCCAGGGGCCTGGCGTCGAGCGAGATCCCCGCGTATCCGCCGCCCTCGAACGCCGGGCTGTGGGGCTCCCGCGGCTCGATCGTCAGCGTGACGCCCGCCCCCGCCGCGGCACGCACCACCGCCTCGACCGCCCCGCGCAGCGCCCGCACGCCGCGCTGCGTCTCGTCAACACTCGCCGAACGCCCGCTCTGGGGCACGTCCATCAGCAGCGCGAGATTCTGGTTCTCGAGGCTCTCGCGAGCGCTCGTCTGCGCGAAGACGCTCGCGATCTCGAACAGCCGAACGCCCGCCCCCACCCCGGCGTTCTGGTTCTCCCGTCGGCACGCCAGCAGCCCGGGCACCACGCTCGGACGTAGCGCGGGCTCTTCCTGGCGGCGATCATCGTCCACCTCCACGAGCGCGAGCTCCCGCGGCAGGAACGCCGACGCGTCGCCCCTCGACGCGAACGCGTATGTCACCGCCTCATAGAACCCCATGCCCACCAGCAGCCCCGCGATCTCGCGTCGTGCCCGCTCGCTCTCCTGCGGACGCCCCACCCGGATCGACACCTTCTCTGGGCTGGGGATCGCGTCCAGCCCCTTCACACGCGCGACCTCCTCGATGAGGTCCACCTCGCGCGTCAGGTCCGGCCGCCACGCGGGGATCGTGCAGGTCGCCTCGTCCCCGCCCCGCCCCACGGGCGCGCACTCGATCCCCAGAAGCCCCAGCAGTTCGATCATCTCGGTCGCCGCCAGCTCAAACCCCAGGAGCTCCCGGCAGCGGCGCGGGCGGAAATGCACACGCTCCAACGCCGAGACCTCGGGCCCCGCGGCGATCGGCGCCGCGCACAACCGCCCCCCCGAGACGCTCGCGAGCAGCGCCGCCGCCCGATCGGCGTTCGAGTCCACCGCCCGTGCATCCACCAGGCGCTCGTAGCGGGCGCTCGCGTCGGTGCGCAGCCCGTGCCGCCGGGCCGCTCGACGCACCGTCACCGGGTCCCACGTCGCGACCTCGAGCACCACGTTGACCGTGCGCTCGGTGACTTCTGAATCGCCTCCCCCCATCACCCCCGCGAGCCCCTGGGCCCGCTCCGCGTCCGCGACAACCAGCTCATCGCTCCGGAGCACGCGGGGCTTCCCGTCGAGCGTGGTCAGGGCCTCCTTGTCCCGTGCGAATCGCACCACCAGCGCCCTCCCGCCCAGGCGGTCAAGGTCGAAGGCGTGGCAAGGCTGGCCCAGCTCGAAGTTCACGTAGTTCGTCACGTCCACGATGTTGTTGATGGACCGCTGCCCGACCGACTCGAGCGCCTCCTGGAGCCACGCGGGGCTGGGCCCGACCTTGACCCCCAGGATCACCCGGGCGGTGAACCTCGGGCAGACGCTCGGCGTCGTGTTCTCGACCCGAACGTGCGATCGGGTCTCGGAGCTGTCTCGGGCGTACGCCGGGGTGGGGGGGAGCGACAGCGGCTCGCGCCGCTGGGCCGCGACCTCGCGCGCCAGGCCCAGGACGCTCAGGCAGTCGCCCCGGTTGCTCGTGATTTCGACGTCGAGGCGGGTGTCCCCCCCGGGGAGAGGCTCGGAGGACTCGATCGGGAACCCGGCATGCACGAGCGCCCGCTCGATCTCGGCGGTCGAGACGGGTGCGTTCGGGAGGTACGAGTTGAGCCAGCGCACGCCGACCAGCATGGGGCGTCACCATAGCAAACCCCAACCACCAGAACCATCAAAAAAACTGCCCGAGAACCCCTCGGCATCGCAAGAAGCGGGGCGGCCCATGATCGGAAAATGGCGACGGATTCAGCGAGTTAGGGTTGCGTTGCCCGTCGCATCTGATTATCCTGAAGGTATCTCGGCCCGGAGTGTCCGGGCCACACGTGGGTTCGGTTCGCGGTGGCGTGGGTGGAACACTGACAGTGGAAACTGGATTTGGGCCGCTGTCGCGGGTCCAAAGTCGATCCTTTCGGATCCATCGTGGATCCAGTGTCCAATCGCGTTCCGGGGTTCGAGCTCGTTGAGAAGGAGGGTCCAATGCAGAAGAGCAGAGCTTTGGGTTTGGCCGCGGCCTTGGCGCTCGCGGCGGGGGCTTCGGCCCAGGTGTTTAACGGATCGCCGGCGCCGGCCCCGATCGCCGACGCAACGTTGACGGCGGTGACCTTCACGGTCGCCGGCGTGGCGAGCATCACGGACCTCAACGTGACGTTCCAGGCCACGCACACGTTCGATGGCGACATCGACGCCATTCTCGTCACCCCGGGCGGGCAGTACATCCAGTTGTCCACGGACAACGGCAGCCTCGGCGACAACTACAACGTTCGCTTCGATCAGTGCGCCATCCCGATCATCACGTCCCTTACGTCCGCCACGGCTCCCGGCAATCAGAACTACCGCCCCGAGGGTGGCACCGCGACCGGCTGGTCGGGGACTGTCGCGAACAGCCTCACGACCCTCGCTCCGAACGGCGCGCTGACCAGCCTGGACTCGGTCAACGGCACGCTGGGCGACGGCACGTGGACCCTCTACGTGTACGACGACGCGACCGGCGACACCGGCTCGGTCACCCACGCCGGGCTTGAGTTCAACGGCGCCGCCGACCCGGCCCTGACCTTCGCGCCGGCCTCGGGCGCGTCCAACCCCGTCGGCACGGGCACCGCCGCCACCGGCGCTCCCGCCGCCGTCGTCGCCCTCCGCGTCACCGTCGCCCCGGGCGCCTGCCCCACCAGCACGGCCCACACCGTGTCGGTCGACGGCTCGCTCATCGGCGCCGGCACCGTCGCGCTCCTGGACAACGGCGTGGCCCCGGACACCACCGCCAACGACAACATCTTCAACGGCAACGCCACCGTCGGCGCCGTCGCTTCGGGCGTCTACAACCTGCCCATCACCGTCACCGAGACGGCCCCCAACAGCCGCGTCGGCACCGGCACGACCCTGGCCTTCACCGTGCCCAACCCGCCCCCGGCCAACGACGAGTGCGTGAACGCCCTCCCGGCGGTCGTCGGCAGCAACGCCTTCGACAACCGGACCGCAACCACGAGCCCCGAGGCCGTTCCGACCTGCCAGACCAGCTTCAACAAGGACGTCTGGTTCACCTACACCACGGGCGTGAACCCTGAGTCCGTCTCCCTGTCGCTCTGCAACACGACGCTCGGCGACGGTGTGCTGGCCGTCTACGACGCGTGCGGCGGGACGCAGGTCGCTTGCGATGACGACTCGTGCACGACGCCCGCGCTCGGTTCGACCCTTTCGTTCTGCGCCCTCGCGAACACGACCTACAAGATCCGCATCGGCGTCTTCAGCACCGGCGCGGGCGAGGCCGGCAGCTTCACCATGACCGCGGGCGCCGCCCCGAGCACGACGGGCGCCGCCTCGTTCGCCGAGACCTGCATCAACCCCAGCGCCACCTTCACCTACCGCGTCGCGGTCACCCCGGGCTACTGCCCCACCTCGACGGGCCACGGCGTGACGGTCAACACCGCCAGCATCGGCGGCGGCGTGGTCACCATGCTCGACGACGGCGTTGCCCCTGACGTGACCGCCGCCGACAACATCTTCTCCGTCTCCCTCACCGCCCCGGCCTCCAGCGGTGTCTACGCCCTCCCCTTCACCATCACCGACGCGCAGGCTCACTCCGACAACGGGTCGGGCAACCTGAGCGTCAACGGCGCGGACGAGACCGGCGAGCTCCCGGGCACCGCCGCCAGCATCACCAGCGCGACCTCGGTCGCGGGCGTCCTGGACTGCACCGGCGCCGACACCGACATGTGGAAGATCGAGATCTGCGACGAAGCCAACTTCTCCGCCAGCACCATCGGTGGCGCGACCTTCGACACCCAGCTCTTCCTCTTCGACGCCAACGGCGTGGGCGTCACCTTCCGCGATGACACCGTCGTCGGCACGACCCCTCAGTCCACCATCACCAGCGCCAACGTGCTCGCCAACGGCACGTACTACGTCGCGGTCTCCGGCTACAACCGTGACCCCCAGGACGCGACCAACCAGCTTCACTGGCTCAACACCCCCTTCGACACCGAGCGCGCTCCCGACGGCGCCGGCGCCGCCAACCCCGTCGCCAGCTGGACCGGCACGAGCACGGCCAACGCCGGCGCCTACACCATCTCCTTCACCGGCGTCTGCGTGCCCTCCGCGGGCTGCTGGGGCGCTCCCTGTGTCGCCGACTTTGACGACGGCAGCAACACCGGCACGCCCGACGGCGGCGTGACCATCGACGACCTCATCTACTACCTCGGC
>CAZTJZ010000083.1:0-13873 GCA_964614075.1 uncultured Phycisphaeraceae bacterium | reverse complement strand
CATCTTTGAGAAACGCGTCCTCCCGGAGCTGCTTGAGGCCCGCAAGGCCGTCAAGCGCCTGCGGATCTGGTCGGCGGCGTGCTCCACGGGCGACGAGCCGTACACCCTCGCGATCATGCTGCACCGCTCCCTGGGCGTTCGCCTCAGCGACTGGCGCGTGGAGATCCTGGGCACGGACATCAGCGAGAAGGCCCTCGAGTCCGCCGCCGAGGCCAGGTACACCGAGTACGCCGTCCGCGGGATCAACCCGCTCGTGCGTCAGCGTTACTTCAAGCAGGACGGCCCGTACTGGACGCTCTCGGACCAGGTCAAGTCGATGGTGAACTTCGAGCACCACAACCTCAAGGACCGCCTGGGCGCCAAGCGGTTCGGGACGTGGGACGTGATCTTCTGCCGAAACGTGATGATCTACTTCGACGACGCGATGAAGCAGGGCGTGCTGCGGATGTTCGCCGACCAGCTCGCCGACGACGGGACGCTGTTCATCGGGCACAGCGAGACCATCCGCCCCGGCGACGCGCCGTTCCAGGCTCTGTCCATCCCCCAGGGATTCTGCTACCGCAAGCCCGCGGCGGCGGAGCGCAAGGCGGCGTAACCACGAGGAGCAGCGGTTGAGCACCTTCGACCCCGAGATCCTGCAGGACTTCCTGACCGAGTCGGGCGAGCTCCTCGACGCGCTCGAGGCCGACCTGGTCGTCCTCGAGAAAGACCCGCGCGACGCGGAGATGCTCAACAAGGTCTTCCGCGCGCTGCACACTATCAAGGGCAGCGCCAGCTTCCTGGCCCTCACCAACCTTGTCCGCATCGCCCACGCCTCGGAGAGCGCGCTCAACGCGGCCCGCAACAGCGTGGTCGTCGTCGACCGCACCCTCATGGACCTGCTCCTCCAGGCCGTCGACATCCTCAAGACCCAGATGGGCCAGATCCGCGAGGGTCAGCCCCTCGTCGAGCCCCCGCCGGCGCTGGTCGCCGAGCTGGCCGCCATCGGCGAGGGCAAGCGGGCTCACTCGCCCGCCGCGGTCGCGAGCGCGTCGGCCCAGGAGCCCGCCCCCGCCGCGACGCCCCGTCACGACGGGTGGAGCGTGGCGCCCCTGAGCCTGGGCGAGGGCAAGGCCGACCTCATCGACTTCCTCGTCGCCGACGTCGACGAGACGCTGGCGAAGATCGAGGCGCAGCTCTCGGCCCTCACGGGCGGAGCGGACGCGCCCAGCGTGGGCCAGAACCTCGCCGACCTCTCCGAAGCCCTGCGCAAGAGCGTGGAGTTCTTCGACTTCTCGACGATGAGCCAGCTCGCGGGCGGGCTGTGCAAGGCGTCGGCGGCGGTGGAGGAGCTCGCCGCGGATCACGCCGCCAAGGCCGTCCCGCGCTTCCGGGAGGCGCTGGCGCTGCTCCAGCAGCAGTCGCAGGGCCTCAAGTCCAAGGAAGTCCGCTCGCGTGATGTCTCGGGCGTGGTGGCGCGTCTCGAGCACCTCCACGACGTCGAGCAGGACGCGCCGAACACCGGCTCCAACACCGCGCCGGCCGCCACGCCCGTTGCCGCGTCGCCGAGCGCGCCCGCGCGCGGCGCCACGCCGGAACTCAAGCCCCAGGGCGCGGCCCCCTCCGGGGCGGGCGCGAAGGCCGACGACGAGAAGAAGGCGGCGGCGGGCGTGGAGAGCACCATCCGCGTCGAGGTGGGACGCCTGGAATCGCTCATGAACCTCGTGGGCGAGCTGGTGCTGCAGAAGAACCGCATCTCGGCGATCGCACGCCGGCTCGGGCTGGACACGAGCGAGTCGCCCGAGGATCAGGAAGCCCTGATGCTCGCGGCGGGTGGCCTGGACCGCATCACGGGCGATATCCAGACCGCGGTGATGCGCACGCGCATGCAGCCCCTGGACAAGCTCTTCGGGAAGTACCCGCGTCTCATCCGCGACCTCGCGAGCAAGACGGGCAAGAAGATGCGTCTGGTCATCGAAGGCGGCGAGACCGAGGTCGACAAGTCGGTCATCGAGGAGCTGGGCGATCCGCTCGTGCACCTCCTGCGCAACAGCGCCGACCACGGGCTCGAGGGCCCGGAGGAGCGCCTCAAGACCGGCAAGCCCGAGGAGGGCACGATCACGCTCCGCGCCAGCCACGAGGGCAGCCACGTCCGGATCGTCATCATCGACGACGGTCGCGGGCTCTCGCGCGAGCGCATCGGGAAGAAGGCCGTGGAGCGAGGGCTCTGCACCGCCGAGGAACTCGCGCAGATGCCCGACAAGGACGTCTGGAAGTTCATCTTCGGCGCCGGATTCTCCACCGCGGACAAGGTCAGCGACCTCTCGGGCCGCGGCGTGGGGATGGACGTGGTCCGCACCAACATCTCCAAGATCAAGGGCGAGATCGAGCTCTCCAGCGAGATCTTCCGCGGGACGACGATCTCCATCACGATCCCCCTCACGGTCGCGATCCTCCCCGCGATGATGGTCGCGGTCGCGAAGGAGATCTACGCGATCCCGCTGGGGAACATCCTGGAGATCGTCAAGCCCGCGCCGGAGCAGATCGCCACCATCGGGGAGCACCCGGTCCTGCGCCTCCGCGAGGACGTGCTCCCCCTCGTCAACGCCGTGGACGCCTTCGAGCAGCCCGGCGAACCCAAGGCCGACACCCCGTTCGCGGTGGTGCTGTCCAACGGGGACCGCCGGGTCGGGCTGCTGGTCACCCGATTGATCGGGCAGCAGGAGATCGTCATCAAGCCGCTCGACACGCTGGTCGAAAAAGGAGAAGGCGGGGCGGTGTCCGGGGCGACGGTCCGCGACGACGGCGGGGTCAGCCTCATCGTGGACGTCGCGGCGCTCATCCGCCAGGCGGAGAAAGCCCCGGCACGGGCCGGCTGAGTCTTTGAAGGTCAAGTTTCAGGAAGGACACGCATGGACGCAGCATACATCAGGCCCTTCATCGCGAGCATCCAGAACGTCTTCTCGACGATGATGCAGCTCCCCGTTCAGGTCAAGGAGCCCCGAATCAAGGCCGGCTCCGCGGGCGAGTACGACATCTCGGGGATCATCGGGATGAGCGGCGACGTCGTGGGCTCGGTGGTCCTCTCCTTCCCCAACGACACCGCCCAGCGCGTCGTGGCGCTCTTCTGCGGGCAACCCCTGGCCATCGGCACCCCCGACTTTGCCGACGCCATCGGCGAGCTGGTGAACATGGTCAGCGGCGGGGCCAAGGGCATGTTCACGGGCAAGAAGGTCTCCATCTCCTGCCCCAGCGTCGTCGTCGGGAGCAAGCACCACATCGCCCGCCAGAGCGACACCCCGTGCATCGTGATCCCCTGCAGCACCGATTGCGGCGAGCTCGTGATCGAGATCGCCATCAAGGAAACCAGCGCCACCCCGACCAAGCCCGCCGCCGTGGCCGCCAAGGCCTGATCCGACGGCACGATCCACACGAGGGAACGATCATGCGAATCCTCCTTGTCGATGACAGCAAGACGATGCGGAACATCCAGAAGGCCGTCCTCACCCAGCTTGGGCACACCGAGGTGCTCGAGGCCTGCGACGGGCAGGACGCATTGAGCAAGTCCGTGGCGTTCAAGCCCGAGCTCATGCTTGTGGACTGGAACATGCCCAACATGGACGGGCTCACCTTCGTCAAGACCTACCGCCAGACCAACAAGGTCACCCCGATCATCATGGTCACCACCGAGTCCGAGAAGGCCCGGGTGATCGAGGCGATCAAGGCCGGCGTGAACAACTACGTCGTCAAGCCCTTCACCCCGGACCTGCTCAGCCAGCGCATCAACGAGACGATGGCCAAGGTCCAGGCCGCCGCCGCGGCCGCCGCCAACGCCTAAGCAGGCCGACCCGGGCGCTCCACCACGCCCGGGCCGCCCGCTCCGGGAGCACGGGGCATGGCGCCGAATCCGCCCCAACACGTTCAGCCCGACGGGTCCGCGCCGCCCACGGCACGCCTCGAGATCACCGATCAGAACATGACCGCGTTCCTCGTCCTCGAGCCCGGGCTGTCGGCGCTCGAGCTCGAGCCCCTCGCGATCGAGGGGATGCTGCTGAGCCGAGAGGTCCGCAAGCCGCCCGATCTCTCGCTCCGCATCGCCCAGGCCCTCGACGCCTACCGCGCCAACCCCAGCGTCGAGCATCGCAGCGTGCTCGCCCGCGGCGAGCGCCCTGTGCACGCCGTCGACGACGTGCTCGAACTCGATCCGGATCTCCTCCACGAGCACGCGGTCGGCAAGGACGCCTCGCACCCCGACGGAGTTCGCGGCGTGGACCACCACGCCCGCTCCGCCCTCCACGTCGTCTTCCCGGGGCAACGCCTGGGACGCATCGTCAAGGGCCCAGAGCCCCGCGACGGCGTGGACGTCTTCGGCCAGACCGTCCCCGCGCGACAGTCCGTCCCCCTCGCCTCAAAGCTCGACCCCAGCGTCCGCGTCGAACCCTCGGGCGACGTTCTCGCGTGCGTCCCCGGGCTCCTGGAGCACGCCCCCTCGTTCGTGCGCGTCGAGCGTGAGCTCCGACTGCACGGGGGCGTGGACTTCACGACCGGCAACGTCGACTTCCCGGGAGACGTCACCGTCGAGAAGGGCGTCCGCGATTGCTTCGTCGTCCGCGCCGGGTTCACGCTGCGCATCTCGGGCCTCGTCGAGGCCGCCACGCTGCACGCCGGGGAGGACTGCTTCCTCGACGGGATGGCCGCCCGGAACCAGGGCGGGCTGACGGTGGGGCGCGACCTGGCCGCGCACTACCTGAGCGACGTGACCGGGACGATTGGGCGCGACCTGAGCGTCGCCAAGGAGATCGCCGCGTGCGCCCTCACGGTGGGTCGCCGTCTTCATGCCGGGCGTTGCACGCTCGTCCGGGGCGAGCTCCGGGTCGCGGACGTCTGCGAGCTGGGCGAGGTGGGGAGCGACGCGCACGTCACCACCGACCTCGTGCTGGGGCATCTCCCGGACCTGGAGCGACGCGCCGCCGACGCGATTGCGCTCGTGCCCCGCATCCGCGCCCGCGCCGATGTCGCGCGGCAGCGCATCGCGGCGCTCTCCTCCCTGGGCAAGCACCTACCCCCGTCCGAGGCCGAGGAACTGACCAGCCTTCAGTTCCATCTCACCCGCGACCAGGCCACGCTCCGCAAGGCCGGCGAGATGCTCTACGCCCTGCTCGACTTCCTCGCCCGCAACGCCCGCCCCGAGCTCCTCGCCCACTCGCGCATCTTCCCAGGCGTTCGACTCTGGATGGGCAAGCACCTCGTGGAGTTCACCCGAGAGCTGCGCGGCCCGGCCCGCATCGGGATCGCGCAGGGCGAGCCCGCGATCCTCTCCCCGGGCCCAACGCTCAAGACCCACGCCCGCGTCGTCGTCGACGATCGGTTCCTGGACCTGGAATCGCAGGTTGAGGCCCTGGACCTCGTTAGACCCCTGGCTCGTCTCAAGACCGCCTGAGGCACGTGCGGGAGCGTGGGTCGCCCCGTGTCCGTCCCGCCCCCCGGGATCACCACGGGCCAGTCCTGCGTACAGTGCCCCGCCCATGGCACGCCACATCGGGCCCCCACGAGGCCCGGCCCCAGCCCGACATGCCGTGCTCGCCCTTGCCGTGCTCTCGGCGGGGTGGTCGTCCCTCGCCCTGGCGCAGCCCCCTTCCACAGCCGCGCCGAGCCCCGCCCCATCGAGCCCCGCCCCGTCGCGTGCGGCGCTCTCGCGCCCCGAGGTCGAGATCTTTTTCAAGGACGGCACGCAGACCACGGGCACGCTCCTCGCCCAGGACGATGACTCGGTCACGCTCTTGATCTCCGGGATCGCGACGAGCTTCCCGCGTCCGGGGATCGAGCGTGTGCGCACGCTCCCTTCCATCGACGAGCAGGCCGAGGCGCTGCGGGCGATGGTGGACCCGCGCGACGCCGACGGGATCCTGCGCGTCGCCGAGTGGCTGCGTTCCAAGGAGCGGTACGAGCGGGCCCTCGCCGAGATCGAGCGCGTGCTGGAGTTCGAGCCCGAGCACGCCCACGCCCGCGAGATGCGCACGCTCATCATCCAGCAGAAGTTCCTGCTCGAGCGCAAGGGCCTGCCGCCGGAGAAGTCGGCCAAGGCCCCGACGCCCAAGAAGCCCGTGTTCGATTTCCCGCTGCTCACGCCCGAGCAGATCAACCTGATCCGCGTCTTCGAGCTCGATCTGGAGGCCTCGCCGCGATTGATCATCCCGCGCGAGACGGTGGTCAAGCTTCTGGAGAAGTACGCGGGGCGCGACGGCATCCCGCTGGGCGAGGAGGGGCGCGAGGTCTTCCTCCGCCGAAGGCCCGCGGAGATCATGGACACGATGTTCCGCCTGCGCGCGCGGGAGCTCTACGCCGAGGTGAAGGTCCTGGACAGCCCCCCGGCCCTGAGGCTCTTCCGCGAGAACGTCCATCGGGCGTGGCTCATGAACTCGTGCGCCACCACCGCGTGCCACGGCGGAGACCACGCCGGGAGGTTCTTCCTCAACAACCGCCGGACCATGTCCGACGCCACGGTCTACACCAACTTCCTGATCCTCGACCGCTTCAAGCTCGCCGACGGGACGCCCCTCATCAACCCCACCGAGCCCGCCCGCTCCCCCCTGCTGCAGTTCGCCCTCCCCCGCGGCGAGGGGCACTTCAAGCACCCGGAGGTCGTGACCGGGCCCACCCACGCCCGCTGGCGCCCGGTTTTCACGTCGCGCGACGATTCTCGGTACAAGGACGCGATCCAGTGGATCGAGAGCCTGTTCAAACCGCGCCCGGAGTATCCGGTCCTCTATACCCCTCCCCTCCCGCCCGGGTCCGACGCGGCCAAGCCCACGCCCCCCACACCCCGGTAGCGGCTGGGCCGGGGCTCCCGCGTTCCCGGGCAAGGACAGGGCGTTCGTGCTAGACTGTTCCCCACGCGGGAGGGCCTTCCGCCGAGTCGGGCTTGACACCAACGCGCCCGGCCATTTTGGCGTAAATCCCTGCCGTTTCGGTTGTTACAGAAGATTGTTCCAGAAACACAAGGGGCCCCCGCCCCGTACGGAAGTCGGGGAAACCAAGGCCAACACCATGAGCATGATCCGGACCATCTCCCTCGCCCGACTGGCTCCCATGACCCTGGCCGCTCTCGCCGGCCTCGGGCTGGGAGCCTGCGACCAGGACACCCCCGCCTCGCGCACCGTCCACAAGACCGCCACGGAAGTAAAGAGCATCGGCGACGCCGGGCCCGCGTACCAGGGCGCTGAAAAATCCTACAAGGCCGCCGCCGCCGCCCTCGACCCCCTCGGCCAGGAGAAGGACGGCGCGGGCGAGCGCGGGCTCGTGCTGTCGGCGCAGGCCAAGCTCGGCCTGGGCGAGGCGGCGTCGGGGCGCGCGCTCGACACCGCCCGCGAGCTCTCCACCCGCATGAACGCCGTGCGCCACAAGCTCTCCTACCGCTCCGGTCGGATCGTCGCGGCGATCGGCGCCGAGGCCTTCGACCCCAAGAGCGAGCTCGAACGCATCACGCAGGTCCGGGGCGAGCACCAGGGCAAGATCGCGTCCCTCACGCAGGAGCGAGAGGGTGTGGCGGCGGAGATCGATCTCATCCGCGGCCAGGCCAAGACGCTGCTGGACTCCGCCAACGCCGAGCTCACCCAGTATGGGCGCCTCATGGACCACTCGGGGCGCGTGAGCGCCACCGAGGCCGCGGGCATCATCGAGCGGGCGCACGAGGCCAAGAAGCGCGGCGAGGAGCTGCGCAAGCAGGGCCAGCTGCTCGACGCCCAGGCCGACGGGCTGGCCCCCGTGCTCGCGGAGAAGCAGCTCCAGCTCGAGCAGCACAAGAACCTGATCGCGGGCCTGACCGCGTCGGCGGAGGCGATGTCGGCCCGCGAGTCGGCGTCGAAGCAGGCCGCCGCGGACGCCCGCGCCGACGCCGCCAACGCCGAGGCCGAGCTCGACCGCCTCGTCGGGGAGGTGCTCTCGTACAAGAGCGCCGACGCCGACCAGGCCTTCGACGCGGCGGCCCGCCAGCTCACCGAGGCCGCGTCCACCGCCCAGCGTGCCACCTCCGTTCCCGAGCAGGGCAAGGTCATCGTGGGCTCGGCCAAGCAGAACCTCTCGGATCTCCACCTCTCGCGGTCTCGTCTCTCGGCGGAGATGTCGGCCCTGCTCGCGCAGCTCGCCGCCGCCGAGCCGCCCCTCGCCAAGTCGGGCGAGTACAAGGCCCAGAGCGACGAGCTCAAGAAGGCCCACGAGGAGCAGCTCAATAACGCCAAGGACGCCCTCGAGGGCGCCAAGAGCGCCTACGCCAGCGTCCCCGTCCGTGGGCCGGCCAAGGAAAAGCTCAAGGCTCTCGTCGAACAGCTCGAGGGCAAGTCCAAGTCCACCGAGGCCGCGGCGACGGATGCGGCGGCGGCGACGCCCGAGGCGTCGCCCGCGCCCACCGGCGACGCCGAGGCCGAGCTGCGCGGCGCCGTCGCGGCGCTCGTCGAGTCGGCCCGCGCGGGCGATGGCGCCGCGCTCATCGCCAGAATGCACGTCACCGACCCCGCCATCAAAGAGCTCCTCGAAGCGATGGCCCCCATGCAGGCCAAGAGCACCAAGCTCAACGAGGTCTGCAAGGCCAAGTTCGGGAAGTCGCTCCAGGAGGCCATGGCCTCCAACCCCCAGTCCGCCGCGATGGCCGCGCAGATGAACGGGCAGATCGACCTGACGTCCGTCGACCCCGCGTCGCTCGCGTACAAGGTCGAGGGCGAGAAGGGCACGGTTACCGCGGAGGGCAAGTCCCCCCTCGCGTTTGTAAAGATCGGCGGGGCCTGGCTCCTCGACGCGTCCTCCATGCCGGGCATGGACCAGCTCGCCGGGCCCGCGGGCGCCATGATGAAGCCCATGCTCGGGAAGCTTGGCGCGATGTACGACGAACTCACCCAAGAAGTGAACGAGGGCAAGCACGCCGACGTCAACGCCGTCCTCCAGGCCATGATGCAGAAGATGATGGCCGCCATGCAGCCCCCCGCGGGCGGCGGGTGAGCCCTCGGGCCTTCCTCCGATGACCGCTTCCTCCGAGCCCCGCGCCGTGCCGCGACCCGCCGACCCGCCCGTGACGGGCACGCCCGTGCTCCCGGACGCGGCGATGCACCTCCATCCCGCGACCGATCCCTTCCTCGCCACGGTCGTCCAGACGCGCCGCTGCACCGCCTCGAACAAGGCCGCCGGGATCGTCCGCCACGTCGCGCTCGACATCTCGGGCTCGCGCATGGCCGGGAAGTTCCTCGCGGGGCAGTCCTTCGGCGTGATCCCACCGGGCGTCGATGCCAAGGGCCAGCCCCACAAGCTCCGCCTCTACTCCATCGCCTCTCCCGCGGCGGGGGAAGACGGGCGGGGCGGGACCATCGCCACCACCGTCAAACGCCTCATCGACGAGCATCACGACGACCACCGCCTTTTCCTGGGCGTCGCGTCCAACTATCTCTGCGACCTCAAGGTCGGGGACCGCGTGAAGGTCACGGGGCCCAGCGGGAAGCGGTTCGTCCTCCCCGCCGATCCCTCCCGCCACGACTTTGTCTTTTTCGCCACCGGGACCGGGATCGCCCCGTTCCGGGCGATGCTGCTCGATCTCCTCGCGGGCCCCAACGCGGCCCGGAGCACGATCCGGCTCATCATGGGCTCGCCCTATTCCACCGATCTGCTGTATCACGACGAGCTGCTGGCGCTCGCCAAGGCCCACCCCAACTTCCGCTATCTCCCCACGCTCTCGCGTGAATCTCAGCACGACGCCAAGCCCAGGATGTACGTTCAGAATCGTCTCGCCAGCGACGCCGACGATCTCGCCCCCATCCTCGCGAGCGAGCGGGCGCTCCTGTACGTCTGCGGCATCGCCGGGATGGAGCTGGGCATCTTCCAGGGGCTCTACCAGCACCTCCCGACCGAGGCGTCACGCCAATACCTCGCGGTGGACGCCGCCGCGTCGGACTCGTCCGCGTGGGACCGCAAGATGATCCACAAGCAGGTGCGCCCGACCCGGCGCGTCTTTCTTGAGGTCTACTGATGCTCGCCCTGCAGCCTCGATGTCAGGGGCATGTTGGGGATCGCAGGTTGACCGCGACCTCGGTGTTTCGTACCGTCGTTTCGCCGACAGGAAGAAAGAAGCCTCAAGGCGTGCAAAGATGATGCCCCTCATCCGTGGTCCCTCCCGTCGGCCTGTTCCGCCGGGTGCCCACCGAACCCTGGGCGTGCACTGAAACCCGCGCACTGGAACCGTTATGCGATCGATGATGCGACGAATCAGGGGAGCGGCGTTCGCCGCCTACCTCGCCGCCCTCGTCCCGGTGGCCCACGCCCAGCTCGGGCGGCTGGACGACTCCGTCGTGCAGGCCATCTCGCTCAACGCCGAGCAGAAGGACCAGCTCCAGAAGTTCCTCCTCACCCAGGGGGACAAGCTCAAGGACAAGGACCCCTCGCTGGTCCGCGCCGGTCGGACGGCGATCATCGAAACGCTCGCCCGCCCCAACGTCTCGGCCGACTTTCGCCTCCAGAGCACCAAGCTCCTCCAGGCCACGCTCGCCGACCTGATCAAGGACTCTCGCGAGACCAACGCGATCAACGCTCTTGTCGTCGCGGGCGACCTCGCCACCGAGGAGAGCGCCCGCCTGGCGGAAGAAGGCTTCAAGGCCAAGGGCCCGGCGGTGCGCTACCAGGCCGCCTTCGCCATCACACGCTCCTTTGAAGCGCTCCAGGTCTCGGCGGCGCAGCCCATGCTCGCGGGCACCGCCGCCGAGCTCGCCCGCCGGCTCGAGGCCCGCCTCGCGAAAGAGCCCGACGCGATGGTGACCTCAGCGCTCATCCACGCCGCCCTCACCGCCGCCTCGACCACGCGCCAGGACTATGCCTCGGTCCGCCAGCCCGCGGTCGACGCCCTCTGCAAGGGGCTCGCCGCCCGCGCCGACTTCGCGGGCAAGGAGCCCATCGACCCGGCCATCCTCGACGCGACACTCGCGGCCCTTACGAGCCTGCGCGATGTCCTGGGCAGCGCCAACTTCGAGAACGACACCCTCCGCCAGGTGGCCCTCCTCGCCGGGACGACGCTGGCCAACGCGGCCAAGCTCGCCGCGAACAAGAAGATCGACGAGGACCCGTCGCGCCGCGAGCGCTACGCCCAGATCGCCGCCGCAGGCGAGACCCTCCTCGGGCTCGTGGGCCAGAAGCTCGGGAAGAGCGTCGCGCTCCCCGGTCTGGCCGCCACGCTCCGCCAGGCCAAGGCCCCGGGCGACGCCAAGTTCGTCGAGGACGTCGGCGCCGCGCTCGCCACGCTCCGCCAGGCGCCCTTCTCCCTCCAGTCCCCGGCGTTCGACCTGACCAAGTAGTCTGATCCGGTAATCCGGCTCGTTCGCGCGGTCGTACAGTCCCCGCGCGATGTGGAAGCTCCTCATCCCGGCCGTGCTGATGCTGGCGCTCCTGGGAGTGTCGCTCGCGGGCGACGCCCGGGAGGAGCGGGCCGATCTCGTCCTCGTGAACCGCGGCGACGTCGCCACGCTCGATCTCGCGCAGCTCTCCTGGCTCCAGGACTTCCGAGTCGCCCGCCTTCTCTTCGAGGGGCTGACGCGCCAGGACGTCTTCGACCCCGACTACGCCGTCCGCCCCGCAACCGCGGAATCCTGGGAAATCTCTCCCGACAAGCGCACGTACACGTTCCGCCTCCGCGCCGATGCAGAGTGGTCCGACGGGTCCCCCGTCACCTCGCACGACTTCCGCTTCGCGTGGCGGCGGATCCTGCTCCCCGACTACGCCGCGGACTATTCCAAGCTCATGGCGCTCCTCGAGGGCGGGCGGGAGTTTCTCTCCTGGCGCCTCGCGAAGCTCAAGGAGTTCGCGGACACCCCCGCGCCCTCCGACGCCGATCGCGCCCGCGCCGCCGAAGAGCTCTGGGCTCAATCCCTCGCGAAGTTCGACGAGCTGGTCGCCCTCCGCGCCCCCGATCCGCGCACGCTCGTCGTCACCCTCGAACGTCCCACGCCCTACTTCCTCGGGCTCACCGCCTTCCCGTCCTTCGCCCCGCTTCCCGAGGCGCTCCTCTCCCGCCACGAGCGCCTCGACCCGCGCACGGCCCGTCTCACCGTCGACTCCGGGTGGATGCGCCCCGAGAAGCTCGTCACCAACGGCCCGTTCGTGCTCTCGCGCTGGCGCTTCAAGCGCGACATGCGCTTCGAGCCCAACCCGCACTACTGGGACCGCGCCTCGCTCACCCTCCGCAGCATCGAGATCCCCTCGATCACCGACCCCAACACCCAGGTCCTCGCCTTCGCCACCGGCGCGGTGGACTGGGTCAGCGACGTGAGCGTGCCGTACAAGGGCGACATGCTCGCGGACAAGGCCCGGTTCTACGCACAGCACGCGGGCGAGGTCGAGCGACTGCGACGCGAGGGCTGGGACCCGGTGGAGATCGACCGCCGACTCCCGCCCGACCCGCGCGCCACCGTCCACACCTTCCCGACCTTCGGCACGATGTTCCTCAACCTCAACTGCCTGCCCACGCTCCGCGACGGACGAATCAACCCCTTCGCCGACGCCCGCGTCCGCCGGGCCTTCGCCCTCGCCCTCGACAAAGAGAGCATCACCCGCGACGTCCGACGCGGCGGCGAGCCGGTCTTAGGCGTGCTCGTCCCCCCCGGCGCGATCCCCGGCTACCGCTCGCCCAAGGGGCTCGGCCAGGACGTGCCCCGGGCCCGGCGTGAGCTCGCCGACGCCGGCTATCCCCAGGGCCGGGGCTTTCCCACCGTCGAGATCCTGCTCAACGCCGAGGGCGGGCACGATCTCTACGCCCAGGCCGTCGCGAAGGACTGGGCCAAGAACCTGGGCGTCGAGGTACGTCTCATCATCAAGGAGCGGATCGTCTTCCGCCAGGATCTCAAGAACGCGAACTACATGGTGAGCAGCGCGAACTGGTTCGGCGACTACGCCGACCCCACGACATTCCTCGATCTCTCGCGCACCGCCGACGGCAACAACGACCGCAAGTACAGCAGCCCGCGCTACGACGCGCTGCTCGATGCCGCCGCCATCGAGCCCGACGAGCGCCGCCGCCTGGACCTCCTCCACGACGCCGAACGCCTGCTCGTCGAGGAAGACCTCCCGATCATCCCCATGTTCCAGGCCGTGCAGATCTACCAGTTCGACCCGCACAAGCTCCTGGGCATCAGCCCGCACCCCGCGCAGGTTCAGCATCTCCACCTCGTCGACATCGTGGGCGACGGACGCGGCACCGACACTCCAAGGACCATGCCCAGAGGCTGGACCCCGGGCGAGCTCAAGCCGCGGTAACCAACCGCACACTTCCCTCGCTTCTTTTTCTTCTTCTCTTCCTCTTCACTCTTCTCGTGGCACAGGCGTCCCGCCTGTGCTCTTCAAGACGCTCCGTTCCCGGTCTGAACCACGCCACCCGCTCCATCATCCGCGCCCGAACCCGCCGAACTGAGAACACGCCTCATCTGATCGCGCCCGACGCCCGAAATATCATCCTCCATGGCGCAGGCGATCGACATCGTCTCCGAGCACCGCCTCGGGAGCCCGGGCGACCGCTCGGCGTGGATCTTCTCACCCCGGGGTGAGCTCGCCGCCGCCCTTTTCGCCGGGGTCCTGCTCGCGCTGGGCTACGTCCTGCACGTCTGGCTCAAGCTCCCCGCCACGGGCGCGCTGGTCTGGGCCAGCCTGGCGATCGGGATGGTCTACGGCGGGCGCGCCGCCTGGGCCGCCCTGCGCCAACGCAAGTTCGACATCGATGTGCTCATGGTCGTGGGCGCCGCGCTCGCCGCGTACATCGGGCACCCGGAGGAGGGCGCGCTCCTGCTCGTGCTCTTCGTCCTCGCCGGGGCGCTCGAAGATCTCGCGATGCAGCGCACCAAGCGCGAGGTCGAGGCGCTCCACACCCTCATGCCCA
>CAZTJZ010000082.1:0-13883 GCA_964614075.1 uncultured Phycisphaeraceae bacterium | reverse complement strand
ACACGACCAACATCCTGTTCATCTGCGGCGGGACGTTCGTGGGCCTGGAAGAGATCATCCGCCGGCGCATCGGCAAGAGCCGCATCGGCTTCTCCGTGCAGCAGAACGAGCGCGACGACACCAAGGAGTCGTCGAAGGTGCTGGCGCAGGTGACGGCGGACGACCTCATCGACTTCGGGATGATCCCGGAGTTCATCGGGCGCCTGCCCATCATCGCCCCCCTGATGCCCCTCTCCAACGAGGCGCTGGTGAACATCCTGACCGAGCCCAAGAACGCGATCATGCGTCAGTACCAGCACCTCTTCAGCCTGGAGGGGGCCAAGCTCACGTTCACGCGCGACGCGCTCATGAAGGTCGCGGAGCGTGCGGCCAAGCGCGACACGGGCGCCCGCGCCTTGCGGGCCGTGATGGAAGAGATCATGCTCAACCTGATGTACCAGCTCCCCGACATGGAGAACGAGGGCGCGACGTACGTCATCGACGCGGACCACGTCCAGAGCCCGCGTCCGCTCGCCGAGCTGCGCGTCAAGAAGCGTGAGTCGGCGTGAGCGAATCAGACAGCATGCCGAGCGTGCCCAATAGAAAAAGCCCGTGGGCGGCGAGCCCGCGGGCTTTTTGTTTCGATCGGCGCCGGGTTTTCGTCGGGCGATCCTCGACCGGCCGGCGATCCCGCGCGAGGGCTCACACCATGGACTTGAGGGCCTTGAGCGGGCGGATCTTGATGACATTGCGGGCGGGGCGGGGCTTGACCTCCATCATCTCGCCCGGCTTGAACGGATTGGGGCGCTGGCCGCCCTTGCTCGCGGGCTTGTAGATGCTCTTGATCTTCATCATGCCCGGGACGGCGAACTCGCGGCTCTTGCCCTTGAGGTCGACCGCGATGAGCGCGCCCAGGGTGTCGAACACGCCGGCCACCTGCTTGCGGGTGAGCTGGTTGTGCTCGGCGATCACCGAGAAGACTTCGCTCTTGGAGCGGATCTTCGCGGCGGCGCTGATCTTGGCGGGCTTGGGGGCGGACTTGGTTGCTTTACCTTTGTTCTTGGCCATGAACTTTCTCCAAAAGTGTGGCTTTCCTCCGAGAAAACCGCGTTGGTTGTACGGCCTCGGAGGGTTCTCGGCAAGCGCCGAACGCGGAAAACCTCCGGTTTTCCGCTTGTTTTTTCGTATCTCCGCCCCGGAACCCTGCACACTTTGACGCATCAATTTGCGATTCCCCGCGTCCCAACGCCCCGTTTCCCCTGTGGAAAACCCGTCGTTTGGGGGTGAGCGCGTCGCCGATCGGGTGACCTGCGGGCGAGTCATCGCTCGGCGCCGAGGGCCGTTACCCCTCGAAAAGCCCTGGAGTTTCAGGGGTTGCACGCGTCCCCGGCGTGCGGCGGGGATGCCGGAGGTCGCCGGCCTGACGATCTCGGTCCACATGAACCTGGCCACCCGCGGCCTGGGCGGCAACGTCCAGATCAGCCGTGTTCAGATCGACCAGGACCGCCGAGTGGTCCGACACGTTGTTCTCACGCTCGGCGTGCGAGAGCGAGGCCCGGGCGAGGCGGCGTCCCAGCTCGCTCGACAGGTACACCGCGTCGATCCGGAATCGGGCGCCCCAGTGGCTGTTCCAGCTCCCCTCGCGGGATTCTGGGTGGAGCTGCCGCCAGGCGTCGACCATGCCCAGCGTGCAGAACGTCCCCAGGAGCGGGGCCGAGCCGAGCGTTCTTCCCTCCTCGTCGAGGTTCGGTCGCCCGCTGTTCACGTCGCCCAGGACGGCCCATCGGGCGTGGGCCCGGACGCGGGCGAGCGAGACCAAGTGCTGCCAGAACCGAGCTTTGTCGCTGGGGCGGGAGTCGTCGGGGATGTGGACCCCCGTGACGTGAATCCCGGCGGTCTTCGCGTCGAGCCATCGCCCCGGCGTGGGGAGGGGGTCGCCCGCATCACCGGGCGAAATGGGCCAGCGGCTGGCGAGGAGGATGCCGTTCTTGCCCTCGGGCTGCGGGGTTGTGAGCTGGTGCCCGAGGGCGTGATCGGCGAGGACGCTGCGGATCGCCGCCCCGCGGTCGCGCCGGAACTCGGTGAGGACCAGGATGTCCGGGTGGTGGGCGAGGAGGGCCAGGACGATCTCCGGGGTTCGGCGGCCGCCTCCGCCGTGCAGGATGTTCCAGGTCATCAGACGCACGTACGCTCCTCGGCCCTGGTCGTGGGAGTCCACGCTGTGCTGGCCCATCGTTGGCGCTGAAGATGACCCCGGAATCTCCAACCTTCGTGCTTCCCCCGCCGCACACCGTTCAGGAGTCGGGCGATGGCCCCTTGGTGGTGGTGACGCGCGCGGTGCCGGGCGAGGTGGATGTTTCGCGGGCGCGGCTCAGGCGGGTGACGTCGATGCGGGCGCTGCCGCGCGAGGAGCTTCTGCGGCTGGTGCGGGGCGCGGCGGTGCTGGTGACGTGGGTGTCGGAGCGAGTGGACGCGGAGCTGCTCGCGGCGGCGGGCCCGACGCTCAAGGGCGTGTGCAACTACGCGGTGGGGGTGGACAACATCGATCTGGCGGCGTGCCGGGCGAGGGGTGTCGTCGTGACCAACACGCCCCACGCGGTGACGGAGGGGACGGCGAACATGGCGTGGGCGCTGCTCCTGGCGGTGGCACGCCGGGTGGTGGAGGGGGACCGGTACGCGCGTTCGCCGGCGTTTGCGGCGGAGGGGCCGCTCGCTCCCGCAGAGTTTCTGGGGACCGACATCACCGGGAAGACGTTGCTGATCGTCGGCGCGGGGCGGATCGGGTACGCGACGGCGCTTCGCGGGATCGGGTTCGGGATGCGCACGCTGTACACGGCCCGGTCGCGTCACCTGGAGTTCGAGATGGCGCCGCTGTCGGCCCGGCGCGTCACGTTGGAGGAGGGGCTCGCCGACGCGGACGTGGTGAGCGTGCACACGCCGCTCACGCCCCAGACGCGCGGGCTGATCGACGCGAGGGCGTTGTCGCGGATGAAGCCGTCAGCGATCCTGATCAACACGGCGCGGGGACCGATCGTGGACGAGGCGGCGCTGGCCGAGGCGCTGCGCGCGCGGCGGATCTACGGGGCGGGGCTGGACGTGTTCGAGCAGGAGCCCAAGGTGCACCCCGGGCTGATCGGGCTGACGAACTGCGTGCTCACGCCGCACGTGGGCAGCGGGGAGGAGAAGTACCGGCGGCTGATGGGGGAGATGGCGTGGTCGAGCGCGCGGTCGATCCTGGCGGGCGAGGAGCCGGCGAACCGGGTGGTGTGAGGGGCCCTCACGCCTCGACGAGCGTCGCCGCGCACCAGGCGTTGCCGATTCGGTCGAGGATGGCGAACCCGTGAGTCGTTGCGGAGCGGGGCGAGATCCCGCGGTCCAGGCATCGGTGGAGTGCCTCGGCGAGGTCGTGGCGGGCGGTGGGTTCGTCGCGCGTGAGGAGCACGAGCAGCACCCCGGCGCGGGCGATCCCGTCGCCATGCTCTCGCCCGCGCTCGATCTCGCGCGAGAGCTTGCGCAGGTCGGCGGCGAGGCTGGCGGTGAGCTGCCCGCCGAAGGCCGGGTTGGGCGCCGGGATGCCCTGAACGAAAGAGTTCTGGGCCACGCACTTGACTTCGAGCCAGTAGGCGTCGCCCGGGAGCGCGCCCGTGGGCTGGTCGGGCGCGGGGCCCGGCGTGGAGGCCGAGTGTTCGAAGAGCGTGCCCGCGAGGGTGCGGCGCTCTCGCGCGAGCGCGACGGGGTCGAGCAGTGTGGTTTGGCCGGGCGGGAGGAGAACGAGGTCGCAGCGCTCGCGGTGGGATTGCTTGGGTGTGCCGCCCGCGCCGGGGAAGGGGCATTCTCGGAGCACGCCGAGTCCGCGTGAGCGAAAGCCGTGGGCGAGGATGGGGTGCAGCTCGACCTCGCCCAGCGCGTCGAGGCCATAGACCGCCTGCTCGGCGCGCAAGGCCGACTCGCGCTGGGAGAGGGCGTGCGCGGCGGACTCGGCGATCTCGTCGGCGATCCACATCCGCGCCGACTCTATCCGCGCCGTGGCGGCTGGGGCGTGCTCAGGCGATTGGTGATGCGCTCGGCGAGACCGCGCGCCTCGCGCCGGGCCGACTCACGCGAGCGTAGGAACCCGCGGATCATCCATGGCACCGGGAGCAGAGTGAGCGGGACGTACCACATCGCGGTCTGGGTGGGAGTGAGGCGGTACCCCGAGAAGTACGTCGAGAGCATCGTGTCGGTGAGCCACATCCCGGGCCAGAGCGACAGCACGAGGATCGTCAGCGAGATCAGCGGGCCGCGCTTGAGCATCGAGAGCGAGAACTCCACGGTGCTGCCGTGTGGTGAGCGTTCGTGTGCGGATGCGCGGACCACGCCGAGAAGGCGGTGGTCGAAGGGCTCGGAGTGAACGTCGGCGATGAACCCGTTGTTCGTCCGCTCGAACCCGCCCAGCTCGCCGCGCTTGGCCATGTCGAGCAACGCCGCGAGCGCCGCCTCGGGCGAGAGCGGCGTGGAAAGCGCGGGAAGCTCCTCCGCCCGATCCGGGGTGGAGGCGGGGAGCGGCTGCGGCGATGGTGGCGAGGAGCTGGTTGGGCGATCGTGGATTGTTTGGGTCCCCGGGTTCAACACAGAGTCTATCGGTCCTTCCGTCCCCTCGCGACACGCGGTTCGGCGTGGTGGGGGATCCTCGGCATGGAATGTGCTTGGGGTGCGTCGGTCATGCCGGATTTCACCTCCAAAGGCGGAAATCGCGCGCCCGTGTTGCGTCTGGTGCGCGACGGCGTGGCCTCTGCGCATCCTCTCGTCGCGGGCGACACGCTTCCCCCCACGCCCGCCCGAGTTCAGGCGGTCGCGGCGGAGAACGCCCTCGCCTCGGGAATCACCGGAGGCGACGCACGCCTCATCTTCGCCTCGAAGGTCGCCGGGGCTCTCGAAGGCGGAAGGGCCGCCATCCTGCCCCCGGAGCGGCGCCGTGCCCTGGTCGCGGCGGGCGTGGAGATGGGGCTCAGGCCTTTCGACGCCAACCTCGTGATCGCCATCGTGCAGGACGGGACGCGCTCGGGCGAACCGATCTCGGTCTCGGCCCGCGAGCGCCTGGCGCTCCTGGGCGAACCGCTCCCGGTTCGGAAGCAGCCCTCGCACCTGTTCCTGTTGTTCTGGTCGGTGCTGCTGGGCGCTGCGGGGGTGCTGGCGCTGATCCGCGGCGTCCTGGGCTCGTCACTGAAGGAATAAGAGAGTCTATAGTCCTCATTATCGCCCCGGTGCTCGCGAGGGGCGGAGGAGGACCCATGCCGCTCATCGAGGTTGGAGAGCTCGCGCCCGACTTTGCCCTGCGCGACCAGCACGGGAAGCACCACGCGCTGCGTGACTATCGCGGGCGCCCCGTGGTCCTGTACTTCTATCCCGAGGACGACACGCCCACGTGCACCGAAGAGGCGTGCCACTTCCGCGATCACCTCGGCGAGTTCCGCAAGATCAAGGCGGTCGTGCTGGGCGTGAGCCCCGACGGCGAGGACTCGCACGCGGCGTTTGCCTCGCGCCATGACCTCGGCTTCACGCTCCTCGCCGACCCGCGCGTGAAGGGCACGCCCGTGTGCGCCGCGGCGTACGGCGTGTGGGGGCCCAAGGTCGTCTTTGGCAAGAAGGCCATGGGGTTCCAGCGCACGACGTACCTCATCGACCCGCGGGGGAGGGTGTATCGCCGGTGGGACAAGGTGCGCGTCGCGGGGCACGTGGCCCGGGTGCTCGACGCGCTCCGGGCTCTGCACGCGGGCGAGAAGCCCCTGGACGTTGAGGGGAACATCAAGCCCCTGGCGCGCACGCGCGCCGCGAAGCGCGGCACGCGCACGGGCGATCACGACCCGCAGTTCACGCCGATCCGGACCAGACCGCGGACGGTGCGACGCGCGGGGCGGCGCGCGAAGTAGTCTCTTCCTGGCCGGGCTTCGCGCGGACTTCTGAGGGGCGCACGGCGTCGACTCACACGCCCTCGTCGGCACGCCGTGCCCACTCGAACTCCAGCGGTTCGAGTTCCTCGCGCAGGGCCGTTCGCTCCGCGCCCAGCGCCGCGGATCGCGCGTGATCACGCCAGACCGCGGGGTCCAGGAGTTCGGCGTCGATCGCCTTGAGCCGGGTCTCGAGCTTCTCGATTCTGGACTCGAGCTGCTCGGTCTTGAGGCGGGCCAGGGCGTTGCTCGACGGGGCGGAGGGCCTGTTTTCCCGGGGCTTCGAGGCCGCGGCACGCTTCTTCTCCTCCGCTTCGCGGCGGGCGGCCTTCTCCGCGACGGCCCTCTGCTCCTCGCGTCGGCGGGCGGTCTCTTTCTCGTGCCACTCGGTGTATCCGCCCAGAAACGCCCGCGCCCCGCCGTGCCCGTCGAGGACGAGGAGGTGGTCGCAGGTCGCGTCGATGAGGGCGCGGTCGTGGCTGATCAGGATGAGCGTGCCGTCGAACCCCAGGTCGCTCTCCTCGTCGGGGATGGCAAGGGCCTCTTCGAGTCGTTCGGCGCTGGGGATGTCGAGGTGGTTGGTGGGCTCGTCGAGGACGAGGACGTTCTTGGCGCTGGCGAGGAGCCCGGCGAGGACGGCGCGGCTGCGTTCGCCGCCCGAGAGGAACCCCATGAGGCGTTCCTGCTCGTCGCCGCTGAACAGGAAGGCCCCGGCGAGATTGCGGGCCGCCTGCTCGCTCATCGCGGCCTGCGGGGCTTCCTTCAGGATGACGTCCTGGAGGTACTTCCAGACGGGGACGTCGGCGGCGACGTGCTCGTGGGTCTGGTGGTAGTAGCCGATCTTGACATTGGCGCCGATCTTCGCCGAGCCGGCGTCGGCGGCGAGCTGGGAGAGGAGGCACTTGACCAGCGTGGTCTTGCCGGCGCCGTTGGGCCCGATGATCCCCCAGCGCTCGCCCCGGTTGATGATGAGGTCGAGGTTCCGGAAGAGGGTCTTCTCCTGCCCGTCCTTGTTGGTGTAGGCCTTGCTGATCCCGCGGGCGGAGACGACGATGTCGCCGGCGCGGTCGGCCTTGGGGAGCTCCAGGCGGAGCGTCGCGAGCTCCATCGGGCGCTCGAGCAGGTGGTCGCGCTTCTCGCGCTCGAGGCGGGTCTCGCGCCCCTTGGCCTGCTTGGCGCGCTGGCCGGCCTTGTAGCGCCGGATGTACGCCTCTTCCTTGCGGATCTTGTCCTGCTGAGCTTCGTAGGCGCGGTGCATGACCATCCGCCGCTCGGCCCGGAGGGCCCGGAACTGCTCGTAGTTCCCGGGATAGTCGATGAGCCGGCAGCGCTCCACCTCGATGATGCGGGTCACGACGTTGTCCAGGAGGTACCGGTCGTGGCTGATCATCACCACGGCGCCGCGGTAGTCATCGCGGAGGAACTGCTCGAGCCACAGGCGGCCGTCGATGTCCAGGTGGTTCGTGGGCTCGTCGAGGAGCAGCACGTCGGGGCTCTCCAGGAGGAGGCGCGCCAGCGCCAGCCGTCCCTTCTGCCCCCCCGAGAGGTTCCGCACCTTGATCTCGAACTGCGCGTCGGTGAACCCCAGACCGTGGAGGGTCTCCTCGATCCTGTGCTCGACGGCGTAGCCGCCCAGCGACTCCATCCTCGTCTCCAGCTGCACCTGGAGCTTGAGGAGCTTGTCGAGCTCGGCGCCCTGCGCGGTGGCCATCTGTTCAAAGACCGCGTCGAGCTCCTTGTGGACGGCGTGGAGCGCGGCGAAGGCGCCCTCGGCCGACTGGCGCAAGGTCTCGTCGGGATCCAGGCTGTGGTCCTGCGTGAGATAGCCCGCCCGCGCCCCGCGCTGCAGCGCTACCGAGCCCGAGTCGGGCTTGAGCTCCCCGGTCAGGGCCTTCATGAGCGTGGTCTTGCCGGCGCCGTTGCGCCCGACGATCCCGATGCGGTCGGTGGGCTCGATGGTGAGCGACACCCCGGAGAGGATCGCCCGCTCGCCGTAGTGGTGGGAGATGTTGGTCGCGGTCAGGATCGGCACGGGCGGAGTCTAGAACCGAAGCGCTCGCTCTCCCAGCACCGCACCGGAGAGTTTCGCGTCCTTCTTGCTCAGCTCGTGGCACAGGCGTCCCGCCTGTGCTCTTCTTCTCCAGTCTCTCACCCCGGGGCACCGCACCCGTGTTCTTCGGCTCGTCACCCCATACGCTGGTGCATGGCGCGGCTCCGGACCCTGGCCGACATTCTGCAGACGCTCGGCCTGGCGATCTGGCTGGGAAGCGTCGTGGGCGCGGGCGCCGCCGCGGCGACGATCTTCCCGACGATGAAATCGCTGGCGCCCAGCCTCCCGGCGTACTCGGCGTACACGGGCGAGCACTGGCTGATCGCGGGGGGGGCGGTGGCGAACCGGCTCTTCGTGCTGACCGACGCGGTGCAGCTCCCGTGCGCCGTGCTGGCGCTGGGGTCGTTCGCGTTCACGCTCTCGACGCGGAAGAGCGCGGGGAACCGCGCGGCGCTCCTCCTCCAGACCGGCGCCATGAGCGTGGCGACGGTCGCGCTGGCGTACCACCTGCTCGTCCTCGCGCCCCGGCTTGCCAAAAACCTCGCGAAGTTCTGGGAGTCGGCCCGCGCGGGCGACAACCCCGCCGCGCTCGCGTTCAGGTCGGCGTTCGACGCGGATCATCCCACGGCCTCACGCGTTCTGGCCGTCATCGCCGCGTCAGTCCTGCTGGCGCTGCTCGCGCACACGGTCCAGCTCGCCGCGGGGGATGCACCCGCCGGGGGCCCGGCGTGAGCGACCCGGCGCTGCCCTTCGCGCTGCCCCGCGTCACGCCCGGGGCGAAGTCCCGCGCCCGCCGCCTGCTGCGCGCCTTGGACGCGCACTACCCCGACGCGCACTGCGAGCTGCGGTTCTCCTCGCCCCATGAGTTGCTGGTGGCGACGATCCTCTCGGCCCAGGCGACCGACGCGGGGGTGAACAAGGCCACGCCGGCGCTTTTCGCGAGATACCCCACGCCCGCGGACTACGCCCGCACGACGCCGGAGGAGATCGAGAAGGACATCCGGTCCATCGGGCTCTTCCGCACCAAGGCGCGAGCGATCCACTCCGCGATGAAGGACATCACCGAGAAGTTCGGCGGGAGTGTCCCGCGCACGATGGAGGAACTCCTGACGCTCCGCGGGGTGGCGCGCAAGACGGCCAACGTCGTCCTCGGGAACGCCTTCGGTATCCACGCCGGAATCCCCGTCGACACGCACGTCCAGCGCCTCAGCGTGCGGCTGGGGCTCGTGAAGCCCGGGGCGACCCCCGGGGCGATCGAGCGCACGCTCATGGCGCTCTTCCCGCGCGATCGCTGGTGCCTCGCCGGGCACCAGATCATTTTCCACGGGCGGTACTGCTGCAAGGCCCGGCTCCCGGCGTGCGCCGATCACCCGATCTGCCGCGAGTTTGGCGAGCGCTGCGAGCTGCGCGTCACGGCGCCCCGGCGTGGCGCGAACTCCACGACCCAGCCCACTACGACCCAGCCCACCACGATCAAGCCCACCACGCCGCCGCGCACGGGGCGAGGCCGGCGTCGGGCCTGACCGAAGGCCACTATCAAGTCCAGAAAAGCGTGCCCGGCGGGAGTCGAACCTGCAACCTTCGGCTTCGGAGGCCGACGCTCTATCCAGTTGAGCTACGGGCACTTCTCGCCCTCATGCTAAGCCGCGGGCACGCCAGCGTCCAACCCTCCTACAACTGCCCCCGATGAACGCCCCGGCCACGCCACGCACGCCCGCCTGGGCCCTGCTCGCCAACACCTTCCTCAACTCCGCGGGCACGATGGTCGTGACCAGCGGCGTGTACTTCCTGACCAAGCACAGCTACGGGTTTTCCGAGACTCAGAACTACGCCCTTGGGCTGGTCCTGGGCGCGACGTACATCGCGGGCGCGCTGGGCGCTCAGCCGCTGATCCGCACGCTCCGCCGCACGTTCCCCGGGCTGACCACCCGCGCGATCCTTGTCGCGATGATGCTCGTGATGGCCGTGCTCTGCACGATCCCGATGCTCGCGCGGACGCTTCTCCCGAGCGGCTCGTCCACGCCCAGTGCCTGGCCCATCTGGCTCCTGGTCTGCTGCTATTCGCCCCTCACGGGGGTCTTCTGGCCCCTCATGGAGTCGTACGTGAGCGGGGGGATCCGAGGGGCCGCCCTGCGCACGTTCCTGGGCGTGTGGAACGTCGTCTGGTCCCTCGCCCTGGTGTTCTCATCGCTCGCGGTGGCCCCGCTCGTGGAGCACAAGGCCGCCACCGCGGTGCTCGCCCTCTCGGGGGTCCACGTGCTGGCGATGATCCTCTTTCTCCGCTTCACGCCCGAGCCCGCGGCCCACCTCGACGACGACCCGCACCCCACGCCCGCGAGCTATCCCAGGCTTCTCGTCACGTTCCGCATGCTCCTCCCGATGAGCTATCTCGTGCTGACAGCGATGACGCCCTTTCTCCCGGCGATCATGTCGCGTCTGGGGCTCGCCGCCGCCCTGCACACCGTCGTCGGCGCCGTGTGGCACGCGACGCGCACGCTGGGGTTCTTCTGGTTGCAGCGCTCGCACGCGTGGCACGGGCGCTGGTGGCTGGCGGTCGTGGGCCCGCTGCTGATGCTCGCGGGGTTCGCCGCCGCGGTGCTCTCGTCGACGCTCGCCACCTCGACGTCGGGCGTGGTGATCCTGATCGCGGGGCTGAGCGTCTTCGGGCTGGGCATGGCCGCGATCTACTCGGGCGCCATCTACTACGCGATGGAAGTGGGGACGGCGCAGGTCGACGCCGGGGGCAAGCACGAGGCGCTGATCGGCGTGGGCTACACCGCCGGGCCCGCCATCGGGCTGCTCGCGGTGACGTCGGCCTCCCAGGGTCTTCTCCCCACCAGCGCCCTCGAGCCGGTCGTGCTCGCCGCGGTCGCCGGGGTCGCCCTCATCGTGAGCTTGGTAGTTGTTCGGCGTGTCCTGGCCCTCCGCGACGGATCGGAGCCCGCGGCGCATCTGGAGAAGGAACGCGAGAAGGCGCACGGGCAGCGGCCGCGGGAACCGGAGCCCACTCGCCGCATCTGAATACTTTTCGGAACATGACCAAACCCGCCCGCGAACCAGTGTCCGGGGCCGAGCACGCCGGGGCCCATCTCAACGGGGTCCACGTGAAAGGTGACAGGCCCGACGCGGCATACAAGGGGCACCAACGGGGGGTCGGCCCGCGTGGGCCGGGGGCGACCGATATCATGCGGGATCGGCGGTTCCTGCGCGGGGAAACTGATGCACCCCGGCGCGAACGGACGATCCTGCTCGCCGGCGCTGGATGCGCCGGGACCTGGGAGATCTTCATGCACCGATTGCGTCTCGTCGTGACCGCGGGCCTTGGTCTGCTCGCCGGGTCCGCTTCGCTCGCGCCGGCCCAGACGGCCGCGCCGGCCCAGGCCGTCCCCGTCGCCGTCGCCGACTGGTCCGGGGGGGTGTGGGACAAGGCCCGGGCCGAGTCCGCCCTGGATCTCAAAGCCATCGCGACGGCGCTCGACAAGCTCCCGCCCACCGCCGACGCGTCGATGACCGATGCGCTCACCCACCTCAAGGCGCACATCGAGCTGCGCGAGAAGGACCGCGCCGCCCGCACCGCCGAGCTGACCCGGGAGCTCGACGAGGCGCTGGGCGAGGACGGCGGGGATCGCGAGCTGAGCAACGCGTTGCGGTTCGCGGTCGAGCTCGAGCTTCTCTCGCCCGATCGCGCCGCCTTCCTCAAAGAGCCGCGGATCGTCGCGCTCATCGCCCGCGTCGGTCAGGCCGCCAAGGCCGCCGAGGCCCGGCGCGACTGGCTCATGGCCCGCGAGCTGTACGTCCGCCTGCACGCCCTCTTGGAGGAGTCGGGCACGTACAAGAAGGACGTCGACCGTCTCAATCAGCGCCTCGCGATGCTGATGCTCTACGTCCCCGAGGCCCTGTGGAAGATGCGCAACGACCGCGTCGTAGCCCAGGGCGACGATCCCCTCCCGCCGTACAACCCCGTGGGCAACGACGCGAACGAGAAGCTCCGGGCGATCACCGACTCGATGGTGGTGGCGGTGCTGGCGCGGGCTGGGCAGCACGTGGATCAGAAGAACGTGAACGACGTTGCCGCCGCCGGGCTCGAGGCCCTCATCACGCTGGTGAAGACGCCCGACCTCGCCGGGGCGTTCCCCAGGCTCGCCGACCAGGAGGCCGCCGACAAGATGCTCGCCGTCCTCTCGAAGGAGCAGGCCGCGCTGAAGGGCGCCGCGCTGCTCGACCCGGGGCAGGCGCGGGCGATGCTCACGCGGGTCCAGGCCGCCAACGAATCGTCGGTCAAGATCGCCAAGACCGCGCTCCTCCACGAGTTCGGGAACGGGATGATGACCGCCCTCGACGAGTTCTCCGCCATCATCTGGCCCGACGAGGTCCGGCGATTCCAGCGCAACACCCAGGGACGCCTCGTCGGGATCGGCGTCCAGATCCAGTACGACGCCCAGTCCAACATCCGCGTCGTCGCCCCCATCGACGGGTCCCCGGCCCAGCGCGCCGGGTTCAAGCCCGGCGACATCATCAAGAAGGTCGACGGCACGGTGACCTACGGCATGGGCCTCGACCAGGCCGTCGATCTCATCACGGGCCCGGCCAACACCGAGGTCGCCATCGAGGTCCAGCGCGAGCCCGTCGAGCCCGGCGGCGAGCCCACCATCCACGAGTTCGCCATCACCCGCGCCGTCATCGACATCCGCACCGTCAAGGGCTGGCGCCGCACAGGCCCGCGCGAGGACGACTGGGACTACTTCATCGACAAGGACAGCGCCATCGGCTATGTCCGTCTCACCCAGTTCACCGACACCACCACGCGCGAGTTCGACCGCGCCATCCGCACCATGCAGGGCGACGGGCTCTCCGCCCTCATCCTCGACCTGCGGTTCAACCCCGGCGGGCTGCTCGATCAGGCCGTCTCCATCGTCCAGCGGTTCGTCGACAAGTCCGACGCCTTCGTCGTCCGGATGTCCAACGGGCGGGGCGTGATCTCCCACCCGGAGTTCACCGATCCCACCGTGGCGCGGCTCGCCAAGACACCCGTCATCGTGCTCGTCAACGAGAACTCGGCCTCGGCGTCGGAGATCGTCGCCGGGGCGCTGCGCTACTACGGGAAGACCGGGGACATCCGCGCGATGGTCCTGGGCGAGCGGTCCTTCGGCAAGGGCTCGGTCCAGAACGTGTGGGAGATCCCCAACGCCGCGATGATGAAGCTCACGATCCAGTACTACATGCTCCCCGACAACCGCATCATCCACCGCCGCCCGGGCGATGAGAAGTGGGGCGTGGATCCGGACGTCCGCGTGGAGATGCTCCCGCGCCAGACCAACGCCGCCCTGACGATCCGCCGCAATGCCGACCTGGCGCCCGAAGACTTCAGGGCCGACCTGCTGGCGCGCAAGCCCAAGCCCGCGCCGGCGGAGGGCGCCGAGCCCCCGCTCCTGGACGACTTCGACGCTGCCGCGGAAAAGTCCAATAACCCCGACGACCTCCTCACCAAGGGGATCGACCTTCAGCTCGAGACCGCCGTGGTGCTGCTCAAGTCCCAGGCGATCGCGTCACCCAAGGCCCAGGCCCAGCGGTAGGCGGGCCCCGGCCCCGCACGGCGTGGACCGGCTGTGGTTTGCGGCGGGTTGGTTGTGTCGGACCCTATAGTGGCCGATATGGACTGTGGAGGGTTCGCGGACGCCCGCGAGACGCCACAGGCGGCGTGTGATGAAAGCGTTTTCAGGGGCACTCCCTCATGTCTCAGCCGATGTCCCAGGTCAAGTCCGCGGCGAAGAACTCCATGCGTGACCCCTCGATCATCCCCGCCGCGGAACGCAGCGCGAGCGCGAGCCTGCCGGCGTCGACGCTCTTGAAGTGGCTCCGGGACATGTTCCTGATCCGGGAGTTCGAGAACCGCTGCGGGCAGGCGTACCAGCAGGCGAAGATCGGCG
>CAZTJZ010000081.1:0-13997 GCA_964614075.1 uncultured Phycisphaeraceae bacterium | reverse complement strand
CGCCCTCATGTCCAAGGTCATGGCCAGCGGCAACAACCTCATCAAGCTCCCCATCAACGAACCCGCCCCCGGCAAGAAAAAGAGCCAGGTCCAGGAGTACCTCGACTGGCACTGCAATACCCCGGGCGTCCAGCACCTGGCCCTCCGCACCGACGACGAGCTCCACTCCATCGCCGCCCTCCGCAACCGCGGCGTGGACTTCCTCACCCTCCCCGACACGTACTACGAAAAGGTCTGGGACCGCGTCAACACCACCCTCAAGAGCCACGGCAAGCCCGAGGTGAAGGAGGACCACAAGCGCATCCACGACCTGGGCATCCTCGTCGACGCCGACGACGAGGGCTATCTCCTCCAGCTCTTCACCAAGCCGCTCCAGGACCGCCCGACGCTCTTCTTCGAGATCATCTGCCGACGCGGGAGCCAGTCCTTCGGCAAGGGCAACTTCAAGGCGCTCTTCGAGGCCCTGGAGCTCGAGCAGGAACGCCGCGGAAACCTGTAACGAGATCCTTGAGGCACGCGCGCAGCGTGTGCCACTCCCTCACCCCAGCGACGCGTCGATCATCCGCTCCATCTCCGCGTCCGTCAGGTACGGCCTGCCCTCGTCCCCGCCGCGCTGCCTCGACTGCACGCTGTCCGTCACCTCCAGGTTCGGTACATAGTTGAACGCGATCCCGCCCGTTCCGTGGTGGCGTGCGCCGTGCATGTTCGCCGTGTACACCTTGTTCGCCCCGAACCGCTTGTTCACCGCGTCCATCGCCTTCGACAGGCTCTCGCTCTTGTTCTGCTCGCCGAACAGCGGCAGCGTCAGGCTCGCCGGGGTCACGAGGTCGTGCAGCGTCACGCCCACGAGCAGCGGCGAACGCTCGGGCGCCTTGGCCCACAGCGCGTCCAACGCCCCCACCATCGTCGTCGTGTCCGTGCACCCCTCGCCCAGCGACACCCACCCGTGCCACGACGGGCCGTTCCACGCGTTCGACGACGGCGCGTCGTCCGCGAACCGAAGCCCCAGCGAGAGTTTCTTGGCCGCGTACCCGTCGTGGCGCATCCGTGCCGCGGCCTTGAGCAAGAGCCGCACCGCCACGCCCCGGGCCGAATCCCGGGTCCGCACCTGCGGCGCGAGCACGTGCTGATGCCCGATCGAACTCTTGCGGACTTTGGGCTCGTGCACCTCGCGCCCGCGCAGCATGTGGTACCACCGCTCTCCGACCAGCCCCTTCCACAGCGTCCGCATCTCGCCCTCGCTCTTGGCGTACAGCTCGCCGATGGTGCCGATCCCCGCGTGCCGCAGGCGTTTGGCCATCGCCGGCCCGATCCCCGACAGCTCCTGGGGGGAGAGGTGCGCGATCGCGCCGGGAATGTCCTCGTCGCGGAAGACCACCAGCCCGTCGGGCTTCATGAGGTCGGTCCCGAGCTTGGCCAGGACGCGGTTGGGCGCGATCCCGATCGAGCACCGCATGCACACGCCGCACCGCTCGCGGATCGTCGCCTTGATCCGCCCCGCGAGCGCCCTCGCCGCCTCGGGCGTGCGCTGCGTGGGATCCAGTCGGCACGACACCTCGTCGATGGAGTGCACCCGGTCCACGGGGATCTGGCGGTCGATGGCCTGGAGCACGCGGTGGTGCATCAGGACATAGAGCCGGGGGCGGGCGTCGACGAACGTGATCTTGGGGCACAGGGCGCGGGCCTCCCCCACGCGCGTTCCGGTCTTGACCCCGAACGCCTTGGCCTCGTAGCTGACCGCGATGCAGCACCCGCTGTCGCCCGTGATCGGGGCGACGGCGATCGGCCTCCCGCGCAGCTCGGGGCAGACCTGCTGCTCCACCGACGCGAAGTACGAGTTGAGGTCCAGGAACAACGTGGTGAGCGCCATGGCAACGTCCCGCCGGATTGTACAGGCTTGCCCCCAAACCGCCTACGCTCCACCCACGCCAACAGCCATGCCCAACGCCTTGCCCCAGGAGCACGTCCTCATCATCGGCGCCGGCCTCGCGGGCTCGCTCCTGGCCTGCCGCCTCGCCGCCCTGGGCTATCGCGTCTCGATCTACGAACGCCGCCCCGACCCGCGCCGCGCCGGCCACGCGGGCGGACGATCCATCAACCTCGCCCTCTCCGTCCGCGGGATCGACGCCCTCACCCGCGCCGGCCTCGCCGACCGTGTCCTCAAGGACGCCATCCCCATGCGCGGACGCATGGTCCACCCGGTGCGTGGTGAGCTCGCGTTCCAGCCCTACAGCAAGGACCAGCGCGAGGCGATCCACTCGGTCTCCCGCGGCGGGCTCAACCTCGCGCTCCTCCACGCCGCCGCCGAGCACTCCAACGTCACGCTCCAGTTCGATTGCCGCTGCGTCGACATCGACCCCGACACGCCCTGCGCCACCTTCGAGGGCAAGGACGGCACGTTCCGCGTCGCGTGCGGCATCATTTTGGGCGCCGACGGCGCCTTCTCCGCCGTGCGCACCCGCCTCCAGAAGAACGACCGCTTCGAGCTGTCGCAGTCCTACCTCGCCCACGCGTACAAGGAACTGCACATCCCGCCCTCGCCCGACGGCGGTTTCGCGCTCGAGCCCCACGCCCTGCACATCTGGCCGCGGAAGAGCGCGATGATGATCGCCCTCCCCAACACCGACCGCTCGTTCACCGCCACGCTCTTCTGGCCCTTCGAGGGGGACCACTCCTTCGCGAACCTCACGAGCGCCGACGGCGTGCGCGCGTTCTTCGCGTCACAGTACCCCGACGCACTCCCCCTCCTGCCCACCCTCGCCGAGGACTTTCTCCGAAACCCCACGAGCTCGCTCGTCACGATCCGCTGCTCGCCCTGGCACCACGCCGGACGCGTGATGGTCCTGGGCGACGCCGCCCACGCCATCGTTCCGTTCTACGGGCAGGGGATGAACTGCGCCTTCGAGGACGTCACCGCGTTCCTCGACACGCTCGAGAAGCACGGGGGCGACTTCGCCAAGACGCTCCCCGAGGTCGAACGCCTCCGCAAGCCCCACGCCGACGCCATCGCCGACATGGCCCTCGAGAACTTCGTCGAGATGCGCGACAAGGTCGGCTCGCCCGCGTTCCTCGCACGCAAGAAGGCCGAACACGCCCTCCACGAGCTCTTCCCCGATCGCTGCACGCCTCAGTACAACCTCGTCAGCTTCTCCACGACGCCCTACGCCCAGGCCCAGGCCCAGGGGCGACGCATGGACGCCCTCCTCGACCGCGTGCTCCCGCGCGTGAGCGCCGACCCCGCCAGCCCCGCGTGGCGCGAGCTGCTCCGCGCCGCCGCCCAGGACGTCCTCGACGGGCGCGCGGGCGAGCCCCCCATCCACGACCTCTCCCCGCTCGTGAGCGAGCGCCTCGGCGTCTGGCCCGGCGACACCGCCCCCACGCGCCAGGTCCTCTGCGACATCGCCAAGGGCGACACCGTCACGCTCTCCACGCTCCACGCCACCGTCCACCTCGGGTCGCACGCCGACGCGCCCAATCACTACGGCGACCCCGCCCCCGCCATCGACGCCATGCCGCTCCGCCACTACGTCGGACGCTGCCAGGTGATCTCCGCGCGCGTCGCCCGGGGCGAGCGCGTCCGCCTCCAGGATCTCAGCGCGATGCCCAGCGAGCCGCGGGTCCTCATCCGCACGCGCACCTTCCCCGACCCCACGCGCTGGAACCACGACTTCGCCGCCCTCTCCCCCGAGCTCGTCGAGCACTTCCACACCCTGGGCGTCATCACCATCGCCATCGACACGCCCAGCGTCGACCTCATGACCTCCAAAGACCTCCCGGCCCACAAGGCCTTTCTTGCCCGGGGCATCGCCATCCTCGAAGGGATCGTGCTCGACGGCGTCTCCGACGGCGTCTACGAACTCCTCGCCCCGCCCCTCAGGCTCGCCCACTTCGACGCCAGCCCCGTGCGGGTCCTCTTGCGCCCGATCTGAGCGCGATCCGGCAAAGCGAAAACCGCCGAGAAACACCGGCCGTCCGTTCACCGCGCCGCCACAACCTCCACGACACAAAACTCCGCCTCACCCCACAACAGAATCTGCGCGGCCCCTAGCAGCACCGGGAGCGCCGTGAGCGCCGCCGCCGACACCGCGAGCGCCCGCCCCACGCCCTCCCGGCGACGCCCGATCAACTCGCACATGGCCAGCACCACCAGCACGCTGGGCAGCTTCACGAGCAGCAGCCCGCTCACGCCGAACCGCTCGATCGCCGCCGCGGCAATCGCGTTCGCCTCGAACCCGCCGTACACCAGCAGCACCACCCCCGTCACCATCACGTCGAGGCTCGCGAGCAGCAAGAACCAGCAATAGGCATTGGGGTAGAGCGCGTTCCGCGTGGACCACCGGGCCGGAAGTCGGATCATGACCGCCTCCTTCACACCCCCACAACAGCGTCCACGATGATTCGTCGCCCACGCCAGGCCGGTTCCCGCGCCGGCCCTCACCCGGGCTGCAATCCACCACCCGCTCACCCCCGCACCAGCCCCTCGAACACCCCCGCACCGGGGTGAACCCCCGTGAACAGCTCGCTCTGCATCTCCGCCTGGCGCGCGAACACGCTCAGCCCGTCGATCACCGCACACCCCGCCTCGTGGGCCCGCTCGATCAGCGTCGTCCGCGCCGGCGCGTACACCGTCTCCATCACCACCCCGCCCGCCACGCACCCCAACAGCTCGCCCGCCGTGAGCACCGCTCCGTCGTCGTTCATCCCCCGCGGCGTGGCGTGCACCACAACATCGAACCGCCCCCGGATCACCTCCTCGAGCGACACCGCCTCGACGGTGCCGGGGCTCACGCCCCCACGCGTCAGCTCCTCCGCCGCCCGCCGGGCCCGCGCCTCGCTCCGGCTCCAGATCGCCACGCCCGCGCCGCTCCTTGCGCACGAGTTCGCCGCCGCCCTCCCCGCACCGCCCGCGCCCAGCACCGCCACCCGCGCGCCCCGGATTCCACCTTCAAGCCCGTCCATCGTCTCGCGCAGGAGCCCCGCGATTGCCTCACCATCCGTGTTGTGCACGCTCCACGATGCTCCGCGGCGGACCAGGGTGTTCCCCGCGCCGATCGTCGACGACGCCTCGTCCAGCTCCCATCTCCGCTCCCGCGCCAGCCTCACCAGGTTCTCCTTGTGCGGCATGGTCACGCTGCACCCCGAAAAACCCAGCCCCTCGTGCCCGATCAGCTCCAGCATCGTCCCCTTGAAGCTCGCGTAGCTCGCCTCGCCGTCGCCGTCCGCCGCGACCGCCATCGGGAGGTACACCGCGTCCACGCCCGCCCGCTCGAACGCCGCGTTGTGCACCAGGGGAGAGCGCGAGTGCCCGACGGGCCACCCCACCACGCCGTACACGCGGGTCCCGCGCCCGATTCTCCGGAACCGGTACATTCCCAGCAGCTCGCGGAGCGTGGGCTGCCCCGGGGCCGTCACGCTCTCCTCCCGCAGCGACGCGAAGGTGAGAAACCCACCGAACTTCGG
This sequence comes from uncultured Phycisphaeraceae bacterium, assembly GCA_964614075.1. Classification (GTDB taxonomy): domain Bacteria; phylum Planctomycetota; class Phycisphaerae; order Phycisphaerales; family UBA1924. The sequence continues at coordinate 8,537 of CAZTJZ010000081.1, read as the reverse complement.
CGCGAGCACACGCGACATCACGCCGAACTCCCCCATCCCCAGCGCGATCGCGGGCATCCCGATCTGGCGCGGCAGCTCCAGCAGCTCGAGCGAATCACGCAGCGACCGGGCCCGGTACGCCACCTTCACGACCGACGCCAGCGTCGCCCTGCGGAGCCGTTCCACACGCCGCCACAAGTCCTCGGGCCGACCCTTCGCGTCGTGCACCGACAAAATAAGACCCGCGCCACGCCCGGCCGCGATCCCGATCTTCTGACGGATGTTCGCCGACCGCTCGAACGCGGCCAGCTCGATGTCGAAGTACCGCGGCGGATGCTCGCCCGCCCCGCCCGCGACCCCCAGCCGCTCCAGCAGCGAGACCCGCGCCTCCTCGCTCCCGTCGTACGCCCCGCCCTCCTCCGCGCGTCGGCAGGTCACGATGCACGGCAGCGCCGACCCTCCCACCAGGCGCAGCAGCCCCCGCACCTCATCCTCGCCCGCCGGACTCTCGAGCTCTCCCCCGAAGAACTCGTCGATGCGGAACTCGACAAGGTCCGCCCCGCCGCGCTTGGCCTCCTCGGCGTCCGCCAACGCCGACTCCACACGGCGCACCAAGATCGACACGCACACCAGCGTCATCCGCCGACTGTAGCGGCGGCCCCAACCCCCGCCAGAAACCCGCTCGACCACGCCCACTGAAAGTTGTACCCCCCGATCCGCCCGTCCACGTCGCAGATCTCCCCGCAAAGAAAAAGCCCGGGCGCCAACCGGCTCTCCATCCGCGCCAGGTGCAGCTCCGACAACGCCACGCCCCCCGCCGTCACCTCCGCGTGCGTGAACCCGCGATCCCCCGTCACCTCCAGCTCCGTCGAGACCAGCAGCCCCGCGAGCCGCCGGCGTGTCTCTCGCGAGAGCGTCCCGACCGCGCCCTCCGCCCCCGCCCGCTCGCACAGCGCCCGCGCCAGCCGCTCCGCCACACGCTCCGACACCACGCGCACCACGCCCTGCGAAGGGTGCTCCAAGAGCCACCGGTCGGCCTCCTCGAGCGTCCCCTCGCGCACCCACCGAACCACCAACGCGCACCCGCCGTCCCGCGCCCGCTCGTCCAGAAAATACCGGCTGATGTCCAGCACCGCCGGCCCCGACACCCCGAAGTGCGTGAGCAGCATCGATCCCGCGAACTCCACCAGCTTCTTCCCCGTCCCCGACCGCAGCCCGAGCACCACCTCCGCCGACACGCCCGACAGCCCGCACAACCAATGCCCCTGGGGCAGCGTCAACGGCACCAGCGCCGGGAACACCCGCGCGCTCACCGTGTGCCCCAGCCCCCGCACCAGCCCGTACCCCAAGCCGTCCGACCCGCTCTTGGGGAGCGCCATCCCGCCCGTCGCGATCACCACCGCCCCCGCCGCGAGCACCAGGGGACCGTCCGCCCGCTCCGCCGTCACCAGAAAGCCCGCGGGATCCCGCGCGACGCTAGCCACGCGCGCCGGATGCACCAGCTCCACGCCGACCCGCTGTGCCTCACGCAGGAGCGCCGCGAGCACGGTGTGCCCGTCATCGCTCGTGGGGAAGAGCTTCCCCGTCTCTTCGCGCTTGAGCTCCACGCCCAGCTCGCGGAAGAACCCCACCGTCCGCGCCACGTCAAAGCCCAGGAGCACCTTGCGCACCGACGCCCTCGAGCTCCCCGCGTACGCCGACTCGTCCACCACGTCGTGCGTGACGTTGCACCGCCCGCCCCCCGCGACCAGGATCTTCGCCCCCAGCTTCTTCGCCCCGTCGAGCGCCACGATCCGCCCACGCACCCCCCGCGCACGCAGCGCCCGCCCCGCGCTGATCCCCGCCATCAGCCCCGCGGCCCCCGCCCCCACGATCACGATGTCCGCTCGCTCGCGCATGCCCCCCCGCCGCGAGCTCCCTAGAAAGGGCTCGGGATCACGCCCGCCAACATCAGCACGAACACCACAAGCGCCGCGCTCCCCATCACGATCCCGAACCACGCCCGCCCCCGCCCGCGCAGCTCACGGTGCGTGCGGATCTCGCGCAGCCCCAGAATGCCGCACAGGATGGCAACCGGTGCGGTCACGATCATGAACGAGAACAAACCCAGGTACCCCGCCGTCACCGCGTTGCTCGAAAGCCCGGTCGGGATGAGAAGCCGCAGCTTGGGGTCGACGTTCCGCCCGACCATCGCCACCCCCAGCGTCCGCACAATCACCTGCCCGCGGTTCGTCGGCGGGGCCTTCGCCCGCGCCTCACCCCCCGCGTGCAGCGTCTCCACCAGCTCGTACACCGCCCGCGCACGCCGCCACGATCCAAGCGCTGCGCTCCACACCGCCGTCTCGGGCCTCACCCGCCCGCGCACCACAAGCTCCCGAAACTCCGCGTCACCCAAGGGGCCCACGCTCTTCCCGCCCGACAAGTAGTACCACCGCCACCCGGGCGTCGCCGGATCCGCCCGGGCCGGCGCGGCCACGGGCGGGGGCACACTCCCACCCGCGAACGGGGCCGCGTCGGGCGCACCGACCTCTGCCCCGGGCTGTGCTCCCTCGCTGGACATGCCGAAACGCTAGCCCCGCTTCACCACCAGCGTCCCGGCCATCATGTCGTGCAACGCCTGCTTGCGCTCCGTCCACCCCGCCATCATGTACCCGATGCAGAGAATGAGCCCCGAGAGGACCTTGCCAAAGTACCGCCCCGTCGCCCGACCGAAGCTCAGCCGCTGCCCCTGGAGATCCGTGACGGTCAACCCCAGCGCCATCTTGCCCAGCGTCGCCTGCTTCGCGCTCGACTCCATGTACGCAAAGTACAACCAGGGGATCGACACACTCACCAGCCAACTGAACAACATCCCGATGTAGATCACAGGCCCGGGGCGACCACCCCCACCCATCCCGCCCCCGCCAGTCACCCCGAGCACGAGCATCAACGGGATCTGCACCGCGTAGTTCGCCACCGTCGTGATGATCAAGTCGATGATGATCGCCACAAACCGCAGCCAGAACCCCGCGTACGTCGCCGTCCCCAGCCCGGTCTCGTAACGAACACCTGTAAACTCCGCCCCGGGAGTGGGCGGCACCGCCGCGCTTCCACTCACCACTCCCCCGGCGACGCTCCCAACGCCGCCAGACCCAAGGCCGATTCCAGAGCCCATCCCGGAGCCACTTCCAGGGCCCGGCCCCGTGCCGCGGAAAAACGCCGTCGCCACACCCGCCGGCTGCCAGTCCGCCATCCCCTCACGCCACACCAGATCCTCCGCCTTGAGCCCGCCCCCGCTCGCCAATCGCCCGAGCTCCTCCGTCCCCACAGGGCCCACGCGCTTCTGGCCATCCTTCGAGTAATACCACTGCGGCGTCTGGTCCATACCTACTCCCATGTTCTCCGGAGCACCCTCGCTCCGCTCTGATCCCCATCAATCCCGCGACCGCTCAATCTCAATCCTTCGCCCGGCCTTTGACCCGCCATCACACGCCCTTCACACTCACAGCTCCGCCAGGCGCTTCCTCGTCTCCTGCGCCAGCAAATCCCGGAACAACTCCGCGAGGTCCCCCGCCATCAGATCCCGCAGCGCATACTCCCCCGGCAATCGTTCATCGGCCACGATCCCCTCTTTCCATCGGTACGTCCGCACCTTCTCGCTGCGGTCCCCGCTCCCGATCTGGCTCCGACGCGCCGCCGAACGCTCCTCGTGCACCTTCCGCCGCTCGATCTCGTACAGCCGCGCCATCAAGAGCCGCCGGGCCTTCTCCCGGTTCTGCTGCTGGCTCTTGGCCTCCATCATCTTGATGATCATCCCGGTCGGCTTGTGGTGGATCTGCCACGCCGTCTCCACCTTGTTCACGTTCTGCCCGCCCGGCCCCTGCGCGCGCGTGGCCATCTCCTCCACGTCGTTCGCCCAGTCGATCTTCACGTCGACCTCCTCGGGCTCGGCCAGGACCGCCACCGTCGCCGTCGACGTGTGGATCCGCCCCTGCGCCTCCGTCGCGGGCACCCGCTTCACGCTGTGCACCCCCGCCTCGAAGTTCAGCTCGCTCCACGCCCCCTCGCCCTTCACGCTCGCCACCGCGTGCCGCACGCCCCCCACGCTCGCCTCGCCCGTCAGCTCCATCACGTCGAACGTCCACCCCCGCCTCGCGGCATACTTGCGGTACATCTCCAGCAGGTCCCCCGCCCAGATCGCCGCCTCGTCCCCCCCCGTCCCCGCCCGCACCTCCAGGATCAGGCTCCCGATCCTCCGGTCGTCGCTCGTCACCAGCCCCGACAGCACCCCGCGCAGCGTCGCCTCGCCCCGGGACTTCACCGCGGGCAGCTCCTCCGCCGCCAGGGCGCGGAGCTCCGCGTCGCTCCCCTTCGCCGCCGCCTCCAGCTCGCGCACCTCCGCCGACAGCTTCAGAAACTCCCGGTAGCCCTCCACCACCGGCGCGAGCGCCGATCTCTGGATCGACAGCTCCCGCACCCGCCGATGATCGCTCAGCACGTCGGGATCTTCAAGACGCCTCGCCAGGTCCTTCTCCTCCGCGTCCATCGCGCGCAGCTTCTCAAAGACGCGCCCCGGCACGCCCTCCACCTCCAGCTCCTTCACCGCGTCTCCCGTCGACATGACGCCAACAGTATCGCTCCCCCGCACTCCCGCGCTACCCTCCCGCCAATCCCGACTCTCCCCTAGGGAACCCCCGGAACTCCCCGTGCACAGCGCCATCGAAATCGCCGGGCTCACCAAGTCCTTCGGACCCAAGCTCGCCGTCGACCGACTCGACCTCACCGTCCGCGCCGGAGAGCTCATCGGGCTCATCGGACCCAACGGCGCCGGCAAGACCACCACCATCCGCATGGTGATGTCCATCCTCTTCCCCGACTCCGGCTCCCTCGCCGTCCTGGGCCGCCCCTCCGCCCTCGAATCCAAGGACCGCATCGGGTACCTCCCCGAGGAACGCGGCGTCTACAAGAAAATGCGCGTCCTCCCCTTCCTCCTCTACATGGCCCGCATCAAGGGCTTCACGCCCCCCGACCTGCGCGAACGCGCCCTGTCCTGGCTCGACCGCCTCGAGCTCAAGGACGTCCACAAGAAAAAGTGCGAGGACCTCTCCAAGGGCATGCAGCAGAAGGTCCAGTTCATCGCCGCCATCCTCCACGAGCCCGACCTCATCATCCTCGACGAGCCCTTCAGCGGGCTCGACCCCGTGAACGCACGCCTCCTGCGCTCCCTCATCGACCAGCAGCACAAGCTCGGCCGCACCATCATCTTCTCCACCCACCAGATGTCCCAGGCCGAGGCCCTCTGCGACCGCGTGGTCATGATCCACCAGGGCAAGAAGGTCCTGGACGACACCCCCGCCGCCATCCGTGCCCGATTCGACCCCAAGGCCGTCCTCGTCGAGCCCCAGGACGCCGCCCTCGCCCCCTTCTCCGCGCTCCCCGGCGTACGCCGCGCCGAGCCCGCCGGACGCGCCGTCATCCTCCATGTCGAGCCCGGCACCAACGTCCCGCGCCTCATCGCCGCCGCCGCCAACGCCGCCCCCACACTCCGCGTCGAGGCCGTCCGCCCCTCCCTCGAGGACGTCTTCGTCGAGATCGTCACCGCCGGCGCGCTCAGCGACCAGGACCGCGACACCCTCATGACCTCGCTCTTCGCCGAATCCTCCCGAGGCGGACGCGCCGGAGACTAACCACCCGTGACCCGCATCCTCACCATCGCCTGGCGCGAGTTCGCCGCCACCGTCCTCACCAAGGGCTTCCTGATCGGGCTCATCATCCCCCCGATCATCATGCTCGTCGCCATCCCCCTCGTCCCGCTGCTCATGAGCATGAAGCCCCCGCCCGTCAAGGGAACCATCGCGCTCCTCGACCGCTCCAACGCCGTCCAGCCCAGGCTCCTCGAGAACTTCTCCGAGAAATCCCTCGCCGAACGCGCCGCCGAGGACGCCCGGCGCGCCATCGAGAAATCGAGCACGATCCTCGGCAAGGACGCGATCCCCAAGCCGGGACAGGACCTCCTCAAACAGGCCCAGCCCCTCGCCGAGTCCGCCGCCAAGAACTCCGCGCCCACCCTCTCCCTCGAGCCCCTCCCGCCCGACTCAAACCTCGACGACGCCAAAGCGCCCCTCAAGGCCTTCAACCCGCGCCAGGAAACCGGCCGCCTCGCCGTGCTCCTCATCCACGACGACGCCGTCTCCCCCAAGCCCGGCTCCACCGAGCTGGGCGCGTACGACTTCTTCATCGCCCCGGGCCTGGATTCCCGCGTCCAGCGGCTCATCGAACGCCAGACCATCCAGGCCATCGTCGACACCCGCCTCGCCTCCGCCGGCAACAACCCCGCCGCCATCCGCGCCCTCCTCAAGGTCAAGGACGTCGAGCCCGTCGCCCTCACCAAGGACGGCGAAAAATCCTTCGGCGAGGCCCAGCAGTTCCTCGTCCCCCTCGCCTTCATGATCCTCCTCTGGATCTCCGTCTTCACGGGCGGTCAATACCTCCTCACCTCCACCATCGAGGAAAAATCCAACCGCGTCATGGAGGTCCTCCTCTCCGCCGTCTCCCCCGTCCAGCTCCTCGCCGGCAAGATCCTGGGCCAGATGTCCGCCGGCCTGCTCATCCTTCTCCTCTACTCCGGCGCCGGCATCGTCGGGCTCATCACCTTCTCCATGACCTACCTCCTCTCGCCCCTCAACATGCTCTTCCTCATCATCTTCTTCTTCATCGCCTTCTTCACCATCGCCGCCATGTTCGCCGCCATCGGCTCGGCCGTCAACGACATCCACGAGGCCCAGACCCTCCTCACCCCCGTCATGCTCGTCGTCATGACGCCCATGATCCTCATGATGCCCATCACCACCAACCCCTCGGGCGCCTTCGCCGTCGTCATGTCCTTCGTCCCGCCCGTCAACCCCTTCGTCATGGTCCTGCGGATGTGCTCCACCACGCCCCCGCCCCTCTGGCAGGTCCTCGTGAGCACCCTCCTGGGCCTCGCCGGGGCGCTCGTCATGCTCAAGCTCGCCGCCAAGATCTTCCGCGTCGGCGTCCTCATGTACGGCAAGCCCCCCAACCTCGCCACGCTCCTCCGCTGGGCACGACAAGCCTGAGGCTCATGAACCCCTACCGCCTCTACGAGCTCTCCGTCACCAACCCCATCCCCCTCGCCCGCTTCCTCCGCGCCGTCCACGCCCACACCCCCCGCGTGCTCCGCGAGGATTTCTCGGGCACCGCCGCCCTCGCCCGCGGGTGGCTCGCCCTGGACCAGTCCCACCGCGCCCTCGCCCTCGACCTCGACCGCACGGTCCTCGCCCGCATCCCACGCACCCCGCGACTGCGCACACGCCACGCCGACGCCCTCACCGCCCGCGACAAGGCCGACATCATCGCCGCCACCAACTTCCCCGTCGGCTACTGCCACACCCGCGAGCAACTCCTCCGCTACCTCCGAAACGCCCACCGATCTCTCCATTCCCGAGGCGTCTTCGTCTGCGACACCTACGGCGGGCGCTCCTCCTTTACCACAGGCACCACCTCGCGACGCGTCGTCCCACCCCGAGGCGCCCCCTTCGAGCAGCTCTGGGAGCAGCGCACCGCCGACCCCGCCACCGGGCTCGTCACCAACGCCATCCACTTCAAGCAGCGCACACGCCGAGGCGTGCGAACGCTCCGCGACGCCTTCGTCTATCACTGGCGGCTCTGGTCCATCCCCGAACTCAAGGACGCCCTCCGCGACGCGGGCTTCTCCGCGATCGAGGTCCACGACCGCCTCGCCGACGCCATCGACGACCGGGGCCACGCCTACCTCCGCCCGCTCGGGCCCGGTGAACCCCTGGGCGACGACTACGTCGTCTACCTCGCCGCCCGCCGCTGACTACGCCCGCCCGGCCCGCGGCACGCACCTGCGCCTCAACATTCTTCTCCTCGTGGCACAGGCGTCCCGCCTGTGCTTCCCTCTCCTTCAACTCGTCCTAGAGCGAGCTCAGTCCAAGCCCAGCGCCTCGGGTGGGGCGGGCTTCCAGCCCGCTTTGGGCCACGACAAACCGGGCGCGCCAGGCGTCCGCTCCGCCGGAAGAAAACTCGTTCTAGTAGTTCGGCGTCGGCGCCCGGAACTCGTCCAGGTTCACCTTCTTGAAATACTCGATCGTCTTCTGCAGCCCCTCGCGCAGCTTCACCTTGGGCTCCCATCCCAGGTGGTGCTTCGCGAGCGCGATGTCCGGCTTGCGCTGCGTCGGATCATCCGCCGGCAGCGGGCGGTGCACCAGCTTGCTCTTGCCCCCCACCAGCCGCACCACCTCCTCCGCCAGCTCCTTGATCGTGAACTCGTCCGGATTCCCGATGTTCACCGGGCCCACGAAGCTGTCCGCCCCGTTCATCATCCGGATGATCACCTCCACCAGATCGTCGCAGTAGCAGAAGCTCCGCGTCTGGCTCCCGTCGCCGAAGATCGTGATGTCCTCCCCGTGCAGCGCCTGGCGGATGAAGTTGCTCACCACCCGCCCGTCGTACGGGTGCATCCGCGGCCCGTACGTGTTGAAGATCCGCACCACGCGGATGTTCACCCGGTTCGAGCGGTGATAGTCAAAGAACAG
>CAZTJZ010000080.1:0-14082 GCA_964614075.1 uncultured Phycisphaeraceae bacterium | reverse complement strand
TGGAGAACTGGTGCATCTGGCACTACCGCTTCGGGCAGAACACCACAAGCCGGTTCATCAACAGCAAGGTGCACGCGCTCTACTTCACCAAGCCCGGCGGGGACAGGACGTGGAACGCGCAGGAGATCCTCGAGTACTCCGACCGCTTCACCACGTACTTTGACCCCCGGACCCTGAGCAAAGAGGACGGGATGCCGGCGGGGAAGCGCGTGCCGCTGGACGTGTGGTACGGGAAGAACTGGGGGCGGATCCAGGGCAACAACAAGGAACGCCGCGGGAACCACGACAACCAGCTCCCCGAGGTGTACCTCGAGCGCGTGATCCGGGCGTGCAGCGCCGCGGGGGATCTCGTGATGGACCCGTTCCTGGGGAGCGGGACGACGGGGCTCGTGGCGCACGCGCTGGGACGCCGATTCCTGGGGTCCGAGTTCTCGTCCGCCAACGCGCAGAGCGCCGTGACCCGCATCAAGGCCGGGCCCGTGCGCGTCGGGAAACACCCCGAGGTCACCGCCAGCCCGATCCACAAAGCACGCTCGATCCGCAAGAACAAAGAGAAGTTCGCGCCGGCGTAGGGCCGTACCCCCAAAAAAAGGCACAGGCGGAGCGCCCGTGCCTTGGGAGTGAATCGCGGCGATGGTCGCGGCTCAGCAGCCGGCCTCGAAGCGCGTGAGGAAGTAGATGAGGTCGTCGATGGTGATCCCGCCGTCGGGCGTGCCCGTGCCGCTGCCATCATCCACGTCGGCGCACGGCAGGCCCGCCTCGTAGAGGGCCAGGAAGTAGATGAGATCGTCGATGGTGACCCCGTCGTCGCCCTCGCCCAGCCCCGAGCCGTCGTCCATGTCGGCGACGCAGGTGGAGCTTGAGCAGTGCGCGATGTTCGTGCCGAGGAACTGGTTCACGGGCTGGTACGACGCGAACTCCTGCTGGTCGGCGTCGCGGACGATCATCTCATCCGGCTGGACGGTGATGAATGTCGGCGGGGAGAACGGGCCCTCGAGACACCCCGAACGCCCCGTGGGGAGGGTCCGGACCAGGTACTCGTCCTGCAGCCCGACGTTGCCGACGAGTCGGTCGCTCCCGGTGAGGGCATAGCCGCGGCCGCACGGCGCCTCGATCACGCCGTGCCCGGTCTCGATGGTCTGCACCGACCCGTAGTGCACCTGGAAGATCGGGGCGCCGCTAGGTTCGAGCTTGACGAGGGCGGCGTCGGTGAGCCCGGCGGTGCTGGCCGGGTCGCGGAGCGTTCCCGCGACGACGATGCGCGAGGTGAGGTCGGAGATCTCCACGCCCGCGACGCCATCGCGGAAATCGCGGTAGAGCTGGGTCCACATCGGGATCCCGTTGGAATCGACGCGGCAGACGATGGTGCCCGTGGCGTTGGGGTTGGTGACGTTGGTGAAGCGGGCGCTGAAGACCACGTCGCCGTTGCGGTCGATGTCGAGCCCGTCGCCCCAGATATCCAGGCCCGTGATGGGGTAGATGCGGTTCCAGAGGAGGTTCCCGCCGAGGTCGGTGCGGATCAGGATCGGGCAGAGCGTCCCCCCGACCTGACGGTTGTCCACCCATCCCACGGCGAGGTATCCGGTGGCCAGGACGCGCACGTCGCTGAGGCTGAGCACGCCGAAGTTCACCGAGGGAGAAAAGCGGGCGGAGAACTGCTTCTGAAAGACCGGGGCGCCGGCGGCGTCCACGCCGATCATCACGCCGACCATCGGGTCGTTCGTGAGGCCCGTGCGCCGGCCGACGGCGACAAACCCGCGGTCGGGCACCTCGCGGACGCTGACGCCCGACGGGAAGTCCTGGAATGCCGTGCCGCCGTAGCGGAACGACCACATGATGTTGCCCAGGGAGTTGAGGCGCATCAGGAAGATCTGGGCGGCGGAGGGCGGGATGGTGACCTGGGTCTCGCCCGCGACGATGAACGTGCCGTCCGACAGCGCCTGCACGGAATAGGCCGCGTCATTCACGTTCACCACGCCGATCTGGCGGAGCCAGATGGTGTTCCCGTCCTCGCGCACGCGGGTCACGTAGGCGTCCTGCGGGAGGGAGCTGTCAATGCCCTGGCGGGCGCCGGCCATGACAAAACCGCCCGCGGGGACGTGGTCAATCCCGTACCCGATCTCGTTGCTGGTCGGCGTGCCGAGGCTGCGTTGATAGATGAACTGCCCGAACGACGGGGCGACGGCCAGCGACAACGTAACGGCGGCGAAAGTGGCTTCGCGCTTCATGGTGATCCCTTCTGCTCTGCGGACAGAGCGTGCGGGTGCGTCCGTGCCCGTCCACCCACGCGACGGACGAGCATATCCCCTGTGGCGTCGCTTCTTCTCGGACCGGCCACGAAACTCAGAAAAAGCCGCGGAACCGGGAGTTCCCATGGGCCGCGCCATGGCGGAAAGAAGATTTCGACACCGCGTGGCACATGTCGGCCTGGCGCGGCGGGACGCGCCGTTCCCGCCGTGCCCCGTCACCAGAATCGAGGTCGGGCACACCCATCCCAAGAAACGGCTTCTGATCTTGCCGCGGTGAAGCCGACACCACAAACCAGTTCATGGCCAAGAAAAAAAGCCCGCGGGCTGTTCACCCGCGGGCCTTGGTTGCATTCAACCCTGCCGATCAGCGGAGCTGATTAGCAGCCCGCCTCGAACCGGCCGAGGTAGTAGATGAGGTCGTCGATCGTCACGCCGCCGTCCAGCGTGTTCGTGCCCGACCCGTCGTCCACGTCGGCGCAGACGTCGCCGGCCTCGAACAGGCCGAGGTAGTAGATGAGGTCGTCGATGGTCACGCCGCCGTCGGGCGTGCCGGTGCTGCTGCCGTCGTCGAAGTCGGCGACGCAGGGAGCGCCCCAGCAGCCGGTCACCACGCCGCTGTTGTTGGGCGAGGGAGCGCTCGTGAGGAAGTCGTTGAAGTTCTGGTCGCTGTCCTGCGCGCCCCCGGCGTTGCGGATGGCCGCGGTGGTGCTGGTGGTCGAGCCCGCGGGGCCCGCGCCCTCGAAGCAGTTCGCCGCGCCGTAACCGACCTTGTCGACGATCGTCGCGTCCGAGCAGCCCGTGATGAGAACCTGGTCATTGACGAGGCTGACGCGCCCGGCGGTCTGGCTCATGCTGAGCGCGCCCGTCCCGCCCACGCCCGTGGTCGCCACCAGGTCGGGCGTCGGGGTGAGGGGGTTGACGGGGGTGACAGGGTTGGGCTCGACCTGGACGAGGTAGTACCCACCGGGCTGGATGGTGCCCGAGAGGTTCATCTTGCTGTTAGCCCCGACGGCGCTGACCGCGGAGTACTGGAGGGAGTACGTGGACAGGTCCACCGGGGTCGCGCCGCGGTTGTAGAGCTCGACGTAGTCGGTGTCGAAGGTCCCGCCGAGGGTCCCGCCCCCGCCGAAGACCTCGCTGATGACCACCGTGCTCGTCGAGTTGAAGGAGCAGTCACCCACGGCGAAGGGGATGTTGGTGGTGCTGCTGCGCAGGCTCCCGCCGGGCCCGTCATTGTCAGAGATCGTGACGGGGATGGAGTAGTTGCCCGGCGTGACCGGGGCGGTGGTGGTCAGGCTGAAAAGCCCGCCGCCGAAGTCGGTGAACCCCACGCTCGCCCCGCCGCCGATGCTCGTCAGGTTGCCCGTGACGGTGATCGTCGTGCTGGGCGGGTTGGCGCCGGTCACGGCGTTGAGGTTCAGAGACACGGTGGCGCTGGGGCACATCGCGCTGGGGCTGGCCGTGCCGTTGCCCGAGGGGGGCAGCGAGATGATCGGGTTGCCCGCGACGGTCACGAGGTCGTAGCGGATCGTCCCGGTGGTGCCGTAGGGGTTGGTCCCGGCGTTCTGCGAGTACGTGGTGTTGCCCGTGGTGGGGTCGAAGATCGTGACGACGCGGAACTTAAAGTCGGGGTTGTTCGAGACGCCCGGGAGACCGGCGAGGCTCACCGTGCGCGACACGAAGTTGGTGTTGCCGGGCGACACATACTGATCCTGGGGCACGAGGTCAACCCAGACCGGAGTGCCCGCAGCGGTGGAGTACTGGATGCTGGTGTACTTGGAACCGGTGTTCGACCACCGGGCGTCGTAGCTGATCTGGACCTGGTCGTATCCGACGGTGCTGACGTCAAACTGGACCCCGCCGGTCCCGCTGCCGGTGCCCTGGGCGGGGTAGCCGGTGGTGTTCCAAGCGTTGTTGGCCCCGCCGCCGGTGATGTCCAAGGGCGAGCCGGTGACGCTGGCGCCCGGCGAGGTCAGCCCGAAGAGCGACGCCGTGCCGGTGCCGATGTTCGGCACGGGGTTGGTAAGATTGAGCGTCCCGTTCATGTTCCACTGGGTGATCGTCGTCTGGGCGATTGTCGTGCCCGCGCACACCGCCAGAGTCGCCGCACCCACCACCATCCCGAAGCTGTTCCTCATGATCTTTCCCTTCTCTGTGAGTTCTTTCGTTCCCAAGGTCAACGTCGTGCCGCCGACCGGGCGCCCTCGCCCGGGATAACGCACCTGCACCGCAACCACCCCCGGGGGGCGAGCCCCCGGCGCCGAGAATCCTTTCTCCCAGACCACCAGAGTAGAGATTGGCTCCCGGGTGTCAATCGGAAAAGGTGATCTTTGCGCGAACCTGTCAAAGAGCCCACGGGAACCCAACACCGACACAGGTCCGATACCAAATAAACATCAAACACACGTTGCCGAGAGTGGGGCTGGCGGCATGCGCGGAATTCTGGCCGTCCTGGCCGCGGACGTCGCTTGGGGTGGGTCGGAGCGTGCCCCTGGGCCGTCGTTCGGGGGCGCCTCTTGCCACGCTCTCCACCGGTCACGTCGGCGTTTTCGGGGGAAACGCGCCGCTTGACCCGGATGCACGGGCCCGCGTGTCTCACAGCGCGCGGGCCTTTCTCGACGACTCGCGCAACGCCGCATGCCCCGCGTTCACCGCACGTACGCGCTCGGGTGGCGCTGGAACTTGTCCTTGCAGCGCTTCGTGCAGAAGTAGTACGTCGTCCCGGCGTGCTTCACCGTGTTGGAGCAGCGCTCCGGATACTTGATGGGCCAGTCCGGGCAGCACGCGCAGACCACGCCCGAGCCCCCGGCCTTCGCGGGCTTCTTCGCGCTCGACCGCTTCTCGGCTGGCTTCTTGGCCAAAGCAAAGCTCCTCGCGGACAGCCTCTTTCTCGGGCGACGCTCAGACCCCCAGCAGCTCCATCACGTTCTTCTTGATGTCGTCGGCGGTGAGCCCGCACTGCTTGAGCATCTCCTCGGGCGTCTTGGCGCTCTTGGGGATGCGCTTGACGTGCATCTGCTTGAGCTTGAAGGCGTCGCCCGACTCCAGCAGCGCGTCGGCGACCGCCGAGCCGATCCCCCCGCCGAAGTTGTCCTCGACGGTGAGCACATACCCGTTGTTCTCGCCCACCAGGTCGAGGAAGGCCTCGTGGTCGAAAGGGAGTGAGTAGAGATCCACGAGCGAGGCGGAGACGCCGGCCTTGTCGAGCAGGTCGATGGCGCGGTTGGCCTCGTGGACCATGTACCCGGCGGCGGCGATCACGATGTCCCGCCCCTTGTTCAGCACCTCGAACCCGCCCAAGTTGAACACCACGTCGTCGTTGTAGATGAACTCGGTGTCGGCCCGGAGGGTGCGCATGTAGCACACGCCCTCGTACTCGCCCATGACGCTGGTGAGCGCGTACGCCGCGAACGCGTCCGCGGGCTGGAGCACGTAGCACCCGGGGTTCCCGCGGTGATCGCGCATCGTCGTGAAGGCGCGGAACCAGGACACGTCGGGCATGGCCATCTGGCTCGGGCCGTCCGCGGCGAGGGTGATCCCGGCGTGGCTCCCCACGACCTTCAGGTTCGCCCCCGAGTAGATCGCCATCTCGATCTGGTCGTAGGCGCGCGTGACGAACTTGGCGAAGCTCGAGCAGAAGGGCGTCTTCCCCCCCGCCGAGAGCCCCACGCCCACCGACATCATGTTCTGCTCCGCGATCTTGCACTCCATGAACCGCGCCGCCAGCGCCTTGTCCTTCGAGAACGTCTCGGCGAAGGTCGAGTTCGACACGTCCGCGTCGAGCACCACCACGCGGTCGTTCACCTTGCCCAGGGCCCGCAGCGCCATCCCGTACGCCTTCCGCGTCGCCATCGCGCCCGCGTGCAGCACCGACTCCATGTCCATCGACTTCATGACCTGCGTGAGGCTGGGGAGGTCGCCCGTCGCGAAGTCCTTCTCCTTCATCTCCGCCGGAGGCTCGATCGTGAACGCGTCCCCCGCGGTGAGCGAGGTGGTCATCTCGATCCGGCGCTCGTCGAGCTCGGCCAGGGCGCGCTTGAGCTGCTCGCCCGTCGGGGGCTTGCCGTGCCAGCCGTTCCCCTGCACGCTCGACGCGCCCCAGCCCTTGATCGTCTTGGCCACCACCGCCATGGGCTTCCCGCTCTTGCCCTCGCCCGCGGCGACGTTCACAAACGCGTCAAACGCTTGCTTGATCTGCGCCGGGTTGTGACCGTCGATCACCTTCACGTCGAACCCGATCGCCTCGAGCTTGGCCTCCAGCGTCGCCGGCGACTGCTGCCCGCTCACCCGGTCCGCCTGCCCGTACTCGTTGCAGTTGAAGATCGGGAGCACGTTGAGCAGCTTGCGGTCGACGATGTAGTCCAATGCCTCGGCGACCTGGCCCTCGCGGGCCTCCCCGTCGCCGATGATGCAGTACATCCGCTTGTCCATCCCGTCCAGCCGCGCCGCCTCGCCCAGCCCCGCCGCGACGCTCAGCCCCTGGCCCAGAGAGCCCGTGGCGGCATCAAAGAACGGGAAGCCCTCCATGGGGTTGGGGTGCCCCTCGAGCACGCTCTCGAAG
Source organism: uncultured Phycisphaeraceae bacterium (assembly GCA_964614075.1). Lineage (GTDB taxonomy): Bacteria > Planctomycetota > Phycisphaerae > Phycisphaerales > UBA1924. The sequence goes on along the minus strand of CAZTJZ010000080.1, from coordinate 7,272 downwards.
CTGCGGAGCTTCTTGAGATCGTCCAGCGTGAGCTTCTTGCGCGACTCGGGGGACTTGCCGACCTGCACGCCCAGCTTCGCCGCCGCGGCATAGACCGCGGGCACCGCGTGCCCCTCGCTCAGCACCAGCCGATCGCTCGTGGGGTAATCGGGGTAGTCGGGGCTCCAGCGCATCGCGTGGAACATCAGCACGGTCGTCAGGTGCGAGATGCTCATCGCACTCGTCGGGTGCCCGCTCCCCGCGCTCGCGCACATCTCCAGCGACAAACGGCAGATCTCAATGGCCTGGGCGTGAGCGGCGGCTTCGAATGACATGAGCGTTCCTTTCTCACGGGCCCAAGGCGGGCCCGATCGGGTGCTGACCACTCCCGCCGGGGTTTCCAGCGCGGCCGGAAGACACCGAACAGGAACCAATCCCGGCGCGGACGATGGGCGCCGGGACGAGCCGAATCTCACGAAGCAGGCACGACGCCCCAGCGACACATGGCCGGCGGGTCAGCGGGGAGTATCTGGGCCCATCGGTCCGAGGGCAACCCCCGTGCCAACCACTTTTTCGTCGGCGGCCGGGGTCAGGCCGAGTTCAGCAACCGATCACGGGCCCTTTCAGGAACCCTGGGTGGGACCCGACTTGAGGACCGCGACGCACAGGTCCTCGCGGATCTGCTCCAGATGGTGCACCGTGAATCTCCCCGGGGCGTGGCGGTCGAGGTCCTCGAGCAGCTTGTTCAGGGTGTACGGCCCGTGGATCTCGATCGCGATCGCCCCCACCCGCGAGAGCCAGGCCCCGCCGGCGGCGAAGACCTCCGCCTCCGCGCCCTCGATATCGCACTTGAGCAGGTCGATGGGCGTGGCCGACGACACCCCGGCGCGGGCCAGCACGTCGTCGACGGTGATCGCCTCGATCGACGCGGCGCCATTCCCGACTGCCTCGGTCATCTTGAACTCGCCGGGCCCGCCCCGGGCGTCGAGCACGACCGAGCGGCGCGTGGCGCCGACGCATGCCGGCACGACGGTGGTCCGGGCGTCGCCCCGGGTGTTGAGGGCGCAGAGGCGGACGTTCTGGGCGTCGGGCTCCACGCCGACGATCGTGGACGTGGGGAACAGCCTCCGCCATCGGCGCAGGGTCAGCCCGATGTTGGCACCCAGGTCGAGGACGACCCGAGCGTCGGGGGCGACGACCTCGCGGACGTGGTCGTACTGCCCGGCGAGGACGACTTCCTTGAAGGCGCGGATGTCGGTGCGGACGGGGCGGATGAACGTGGGGGAGTTCTCGCCCCGGACGCACAGCGCCACGCCGGGGTGGGCCACGGGCATGGCACGCGGGGAGACGACCGCGTTGAGCCAGCTGAACCGCAGCCAGGAGCTCTCATCGCTGAAGGCCCGGCGTTCGTCGAGGCGGAGCCTCAGGCTGCGCAGGATGGACTTTCCGGGCTTTCTCGCGGGACTGGTCGCGGGTGGGATCGCGGGCCTGGTCGCGGTCATGGGAGGATCGTACGGGCTCGCGGCCCGGGGCGTGCGTCGATCAGCTCTAGCATGTGCCCGTGAGGACCGTGGTTCCACAGCCCGCCGTCCCGCCCTTCCCGGGGTGGAGCGTGTACCTGGGTCGCGTGCTTCTTTTGGCGCTCGTGCACGCGGTCACGGGGTACTACGGGCTCAAGTACTCTTTCCCGGGGAGCAACGCCGCCGCGTTGTGGGCGCCGACGGGGATCTCGATCGCGGCGTTGACGCTGGGCGGGCTTCGCTACTGGCCGTTCGTCGTGCTGGGGTCGCTGGCGACGACGTTCTCCTCGGATCAGCCCTGGACGGTCTGCCTGGGGATGACGCTGGGCAACACGCTCGAGGCGTGCGTCGGGTCGTGGCTGTTGTCGCGGATTTCTTTTCGCCCCGCGCTCGACCGCGTGCACGACGCCGTGGGCCTGATCGTGCTGGGCGGCGTGCTCGCGCCGATCCCGAGCACGGTGCTGGGGGTGGGGAGCATGGTGTTCCTGGGGTCGCTCCCGGGGGCGGAGGCGCTCCACGCGGGGCGGGTCTGGTACCTGGGCAATGTGATCAGCGTGCTGGTGGTCTCGCCCATGATCCTGACGTGGGCGACGCGCCCGCCCGCGCCCAAGGCGCCCTGGAGTGAGATCGCCGGTGCCGGGGTGATCCTCGGGCTCTTGTGCGTGTTCGGGGCGCTGCACTCCTTCGAGGGGCACCCCCAGGAGCAGACGCTCGCGTACCTGCCCATGCCGATCATGATCTGGGCGGCGCTGCGGTTCGGCCCGCGGATCAGCGCGACCTTCTCCGCGACGTTGTGCGCCCTCGCCGCCGCCGCCACGATCTCCAACCGCGGGCCCTTCGTGGGCCCGAGCGTTCCCGAGAGCCTGGCGCTCCTGTGGGTGTTCATGAGCGTGAGCGCGGGAACGGCGATGATCGTCGCCGCGGTCTCGGCCCAGCAGGACCGCGCGCTCGTCTCGCTCCGCGACAGCGAGGAGCGGTACCGCCTGCTCGTCTCGGGCACGAACACCATCGCCTGGGAGTGCGGCGCCCGCCGGGACACCTACACCATCATCGTGGGTCGTGGCGAGGCCATCCTCGGGATCCCCATCGAGCGCTGGTCCGCGCCGGGGTTCTGGCGCGACCACCTCCACCCCGACGACCGCGACCGTGCCGAGGCGTACGTCGCCCAACGAATTGAGAAGAGCGAGGACTTCGATCACGAATACCGCATGGTCCGCCCCGACGGGCGCGTCGTGTGGATCCACGACAGCGCCTCGATCGTGCGCCGGGGCGGGGTGAGCGTGGGGGTTCGCGGCGTGATGGTGGACATCACCCAGCGCATGCACGCCCGCCTCGACCAGGCCCGCCTCCGCGCCCGCCACGAGCACGTCCGCAAGCTCGAGAGCCTCGGGCTCATGGCCGGGGGCATCGCGCACGACTTCAACAACCTCCTGACCGGCATCCTGGGCAACACCGGGCTGCTCCGCGACCAGCTCCCCCAGGGATCGGACGCGCGACGCACCGTGGAGACCATCGAGGGCGCGTCCCGTCGTGCGGCGGATCTCTGCCGCCACATGCTCGCCTACGCGGGGCGGGGCACGCTGAAGAGCGCGCCCGTGGACCTGGGCGCGCTGGCGCGCGAGAGCGTCGCGATCTTGACGCCCTCGCTACCCCCGGGCGTGGGTATCCGCACCGCCCTCGCGCCCGCACCGCCCGTGCAGGGCGACGCGGCCCAGCTCTCGCAGGTGCTGCTCAACCTCCTCACCAACGCCGCGGAGGCCTTCGACGGGAACGCCGGCACGATCACGATCACCGCGGGCGTGACGCACGCCTCCCGCGAGCATCTCGCCGAGGCGTTCGTCCCGGCGGACCTCCCCGAGGGCGAGTACGCGTTCCTCGAGGTCTCCGACACGGGCGTGGGGATGGACGCGTCGACGCTCGAGCGCGTCTTCGACCCCTTCTTCACCACCAAGTTCACGGGGCGAGGGCTCGGGCTCGCCGCGACGCTGGGGATCGTCCACGCCCACCACGGGAGCATCAAGGCCTCGTCCACACCCGGGGTCGGGACGACGTTCCGCATGCTCCTCCCCCCGCTCCGCGGGGCGGCGGAAGCGACCACGCCCCCGGCGCCCGAGGCAACCTTTGAAGCGCCGCACGAGCTCTGCGTGCTCGTCGTGGACGACGAGAAGCTGGTGCGCGACATGGCCGTGGGCGCGCTCAAGCTCCGCGGGATCGCCAGCCGGGCGGTCGACGGCGGCCCGGGGGCGATCGAGGCGCTCGCGGCGGATCCCGGGGCGTTCCACGCCGCCATCATCGATCTCACCATGCCGGGCATGTCCGGGCTCGACGCCCTGGCCCGTCTCCGCGCCATCGCGCCGGGGTTGCCCGCGGTGATCGTGAGCGGGTACAGCGAGAGCGATTTCCCCACGCCCCACCCCGCGCGGACGGGGTTCCTGCACAAGCCATTCACCGCCGAGGAACTCCTGAGCGCCCTCGCGGGTGTGCTGCGCTCCCCCACCCCTACCCTTCCCTGATGGCCCCCAAGCCCAACTCCAGTTCTGGCTCCAAGTCCAACGCGAGATCCGGTTCCAAGTCCGGCCCAAAGTCTGAACCGGGCTCGAAATCTCCTCCCGCGGCGAGCGCGCCCTCCACGTCCAAGTCCACCGGGCCCGCACCCCGGGCCAATCCCAAGGCCGACCGTGCCCCCGGGCTCTCGCACGAGACCCGCATCGCCGTGCTCCACGGCGAGGAGGTCTTTCTCCGCCAGGAGCTCACCGCGGCCCTTAAGGACGCCCTCGCCAAGAAGTTCGGCGAGGTCGACACCATCACGTTCGACGGCTCGTCGGCGACGGCGGCGGAGGTCCTGGATGAGTGCCGGAGTTTCGGGCTCATCGCCGCTCACAAGCTCGTCCTCGTCGACAACGCCGAGCAGTTGGTCAAGGAGGACAACCGCCCGCTCTTCGAGCGCTACGCCGAGTCCGTGATCGAGCAGGGCGAGGCGGGCGGGGGGCTGCTCGCGGGCGACGGCCCGCTCGCCACGCTCGTCCTCCGCGCGAAGACCTGGCGCGCGGGCAACCTTGACAAGCTCATCGCGCAGGTGGGCGTGGTCCTGGCGTGCGAGGGTCTCGACGAGCCCGCCGCCGCGGAGTGGGCCGTCAAGCGCGCCCCACGCCACGCCTGCACGCTCTCCCGCGAGTCGGCGGCGGCGCTGGTGGAAAGGACGGGCACGGACCTGGCGCGTCTCGACAGCGAGCTCGCGAAGCTCGCCGCCGCCGCGACCACGGGCTCGGCCCCCCCCGCGATCACCCCCGAGCTCATCGCCCAGTTCGTGGGGCGTTCGCGCGAGGAAGAAGTGTGGAGCATCCAGTCGGCGATGCTCCAGGGCTCTCCCCAGGCCAACCTCAGCGCCCTGCGCGACGCCTTGTTCGTTTCGCACCACCCGCCGACGCTGGTCTTCTTTGCGATGACCGACCTGGCCAAGAAGCTCCATTCGTGCGCCCACGCCGCCCGATCCGGGGCGAACTTCTACCAGATGCGCGGACCTCTGAAGCTCTTCGGGTCGGGGGCCGAGCGAATCTTCGAGACCGCCCGGCGGCTGCCCCCGGGGGCGTGCCGGCGCGTGCTGCGTTCCTGCCTCACGATGACCCAGCGCGACCGCACCGGGCTGGGCGACGCCCCGAGGTCCCTCGAACGCCTCGCCATCGAGTTTGCGGACCTCTCGGCCCAGGCCCGGCGATAACTCGACGCCCCTCGTCTGAAAACCTAAGCGGCCCCCGTGAACAGGCCGATACTGCCCTAGCGGCTTCATCGCGCCCGCGATGCACCCGCCACGGAAGATCGTCATGCCGCGATACGCCGAAACCCGCGTCCTGCTCCCCCTCGCTCTCGCGCTCCTCGCGGGCGGATGCAACCGCGCCGGGTCGAGCTCTTCGGGCGAGGTGAACAACGGGCTTTCGCGCCTCGCGGGCGGGCAGGTCTCGGCCCCGCCCGTCACCGACACGCCGACGATCGAGACCGAGTCCCCGGTCGTGGATCTCGCGGCGATCTCGCAGGCCGCCTTGGACATCGAATCGCTGCGCGGGAGCCCGGTCGAGGTTCCCGCCGACGCGGGCACCCCCCTCCCGCCCGCCTCCGCCAAGCGTGACACTCCCGCCTCGATGCCCGTGGCGCGCGGCGCGGCGACCGAATCGGGGCAGAACACCGAGTCTTTCGTGCCCGCCGCCGACCTCGCCGCCGCCGATCAGGCCTGGTCCCCGGCGCCCGCCGAGCCGGCGCTCCCCACGGTCACGGGCAACGGCCTGGCGAGCCTGTCGGGCGCGACGCCCGAGGCGACCCCAACGACCATTGCGGGCGTGACCGCCCCGGCGCCGGAGGCCCAGCCGCAGAACACCCAGCCGCCGCAGACTCAGCCGGCCGAGCCCATCTCGCCGGGCGAGCAGATGCTGGCGACCCTCGCCACGATGCTCGCCAAGTCCATACGCGAGAAGGGCGAGTCTCCCGCGGCGTTGGCGACCCTGGAGTTCCTGAGCCCCGGCGCGCTCGCCCAGCTCGACGACGACGCCTCACCGCTCCGGCGGACGTTGTCAGACGAGGATGTCCGGACGCTCGCGTCGGCCCGGGCGCAGGTCGCGAGCGACCCCGACGCCGCACGATCCGCGGCGGATCACATCGTCGCGGCCCTGACGGGCGTCGCCCCGACGCCGGCCCCGGTCTCCCAAGATGTGGACCCCGCGGCGGCCCCGTCCAACCCCGAGCCGCTGGGTCTCAGGCTTCCCGCGGCGATCCTCTGCTCGCGCGTGCAGTCCTTCGGGAAGTACGAGCCGCTCCCCAGCGACACCTTCCTGGCCGGGCAGTCGATCCGCGCGATCCTGTACACCGAGGTCGACGGCTTTACGAACCGGGACCTCGAGAACGGGAAGAAGCAGGTCGAGCTCGCGCAGGCCCTGGCCCTCTACGCCGACAGCGACGGCCTGGCGGTCTGGAAGAGACCCGAGCGCAGCGTGAAGGAGACGACGCGCAACACGAGGCGGGACTTCTACCTCGTGCAGGAGATCGAGCTCCCCAAGACGCTCACGCCGGGCAAGTACCAGCTCCGCGTCACCGTCTCCGACAAGGCCTCGGGCGCGACCACGTCGGCCATCGTGCCGCTGTCGATCGTCTCGGATCCCACTATCTCGGCTCGGCGATAGGCTCGGCCCGGGCTGCCACTCCGGCAGGCCGCGTGCGCCGCCAGCGCGCTCGTGCCGTGGCGTGCCTGTTTTTCGGGGCATGTCGCGGATCGTCAACTTTCCCCAACCGGCACGCCGCTCGCTGCCGATACCCAAGAGTCCGCGCCGTCTTCACGTCCCTACCGGACAGACCGCAAACGACCCACGGCGTGCGGCAGGTGGAGCGCAAGGGCCCGATGACCAGGGCTTTGCGGCGCAAGTCAGGGTTTTCACCCCGGAAGCCGAACCTCGGCGAGCCCGGCGTGCGAACCATGGTTGTGGGAGCATGCCGTCCCACGAGGAGACGCGGATGTTCGAGCGATTCACAGACCGTGCCCGCAAGGTGATGGCCCTGGCCAACCAGGAGGCCCAGCGCTTCAACCACGAGTACATCGGGACCGAGCACATCCTGCTGGGCCTGGTGAAGGAAGGCTCGGGCGTGGGCGCCAACGTCCTCAAGAACCTGGACGTGGACCTGCGCAAGGTCCGCCTCGAGGTCGAGAAGCTCGTCAAGGCCGGGCCCGAGATGGTCACGATGGGCAAGCTGCCCCAGACCCCCCGCGCCAAGAAGGTCATCGAGTACTCCA
>CAZTJZ010000079.1:0-14102 GCA_964614075.1 uncultured Phycisphaeraceae bacterium | reverse complement strand
TGGACGGCGGCGTGACGATCGACGACCTCATCTACTACCTCGGCCGGTTCGAGGCCGGGTGCTAAACCCCGTTCAACCGAGTCGGGGGCAACCCTGATGCGGTCCGAACGCTACACACGGCTTGTCTGACAACTCAGCCCTCTTCCACCGCCCCGGGTATCAAGCCTCCACCCGGGGCGGTTTGTTTTTTGGACTCCTCTCCCCCGGGCGTGCAACCCCTCTCCGCCCCGGTGCGGATGTTCCGGGAACCACGCTCCAGGGCCTCGGCGTGGCTCGAATCCAGGGCGCCACACCCGGGAATCCCGGGAAACCCGCGACTTTTCTGGCTTTGTGGCCGCGGCGCGGTATATTCGTGGGAGAGGGAGCGGCTCAAGAACATCGCGTTTCCGGACCCGCGCGCCTCACGATCGCGACGCTCCGGGTCCTTCGACGCGAGACTCGGGGCGGTCCCGGAAAGGCCTGAGATTTCAGAGTGGGCGTTCCGCCGGGCCTTCCCGCTCGGCGACCCGCCTGAGAACGGGCGGCGGGCGGGGGTGAGTATCGGGTGGTGGTGAGTGTCGGGTGGTGGCTAGTCATGAAGGGTGAGTGAGATGAAGACTCGGACCGTGACGTACTTCGGCGTCTCCGCCTCGCTGGTCTTGGCCTCGATCGCCGGGGCCGCCCCGCGGGAGACCGCCACATTCAGCGGCGTGCCCTCGATCGGGACGCAGAACGACCCCGAGAACGCCGTGCTTACCAACGCCTTCGCGGGCGGGTACACGGCGACGCAGACGCGTCTGACCGCCACGCTCCAGGCGATCGACCCCTTCACCTTCCGTGAGGACTCGCGCATCGCGGTGACCCCGCCCGGCGCGGTCGCCTTCGCCCTGCAGCCCTTTGTCGCGGGCGGGGCCTTCACGACCGTGAGCGTGACCGACCAGGTGACCGACATCGTGGACGTGGCCGCCGCGGGAACGTGGACCTTCCGGTTCTACGAATCGTTCGTCGACGCCGGCTTCGGGCCCGACGCCCAGTGGACCAACTTTGCCCTCACCCTCGACGACGGCGCTCCGCCCCCGCCCCCGCCCCCGCCCGGTGACTACATCGACGTGGAGCCCAACGACAGCAAGGTCCAGCCCACGCTCATTAGCGCCATTACGCACGGCCAGACCATCGGCGGGTACACCACGGGCACGAGCACCACCGTCCAGGGTCTGACCTCCGCCGACTATTTCTCCATCCGCACCGCCCAGGCCACGCCCGCGATCTATCGCCATCGCCTCGTCGTGACCAGCACCGGCACGAATGCCTTCACGGGCACCGTCCGCGGGCTCGAGCAGGCCAACGGGGTCATCAGCGCCACCGACACCGCCGTCCAGACCAGCACCGGCGCGACCAGCCCGTCCCGGTTCAACCAGTGGTACGGGTTCGGCGCCGCCGAGCAGATCTTCTGGCGCGTCACCGGCACCGCCGCGACCACCGCGCCCTACCTCGCGACGTATTCGATGGAGGGCGTGACGCCCGTCGACGCCGGCGCGGCGTTCCAGTCCGGTCCGCTCACGGTCACCACCGTGGGCCAGACCGGGGCCACGCAGACCGACACGGACCTCTGGCTCTACAACGCCGCGTTCGTACCCGTCGCGGGCAACGACGACGCCTCGGGCGTCACGACCGGCTCGACCCTCTCGACGACGCTCGCCGCCGGGACGTACTACCTTGCCGTCGCGCCGTACAACCTCGCCAGCAGCCTCGCGAGCAACCAGCCCGGCGAGTTCTGGCGCAACGGCCCGGTGCTGGACTTTGAGAACGCCCTCCTCGCCTCCACCACCGACGTGAACGTCAACGTCGGGATGCGGATCACCGATTCCGCGGGCGCCCCGCGCGACATCGCCGCGGTCCGTGCCGGCTCGTATGACGTGGTCTTCGTGAGGCTCACCGTGAGCGATCCGCAGCCGGCCTGCCCCGCCGACATGGACGACGACGGCGTCTTCCCGGGCGGAACGCCCGACGGCGGGGTCACCATCGAGGACCTGCTCTTCTTCCTCTCCGCCTTCGCTGAGGGCGACATCGCCGCCGACCTCGACGACGACGGGGTCGACCCCGGCTCACCCGACGGCGGGGTCACCATCGAGGATCTCATCTTCTTCCTCCAGCACTTCGCCGACGGCTGCTAAGGTCCTCCTCCCGGGCCCACGCCGGGGTGCTCTTCGAGGAGTGACGGTGCGTGCCCGAGGTCACAAACTCGCCCTGATGGCGGCCCTGCTCCCGGGCGGCGGCGCCCTGGCCATCCCCCAGGAATCCGCCACGTTCACCAACGTCCTCTCCCGCGGGCCGCTGGGCTCGAGCCTGAACCTCACGCGCCAGCTCCCCGCGTCGGGCGTGTACAGCGCCGGGCGCGTGATCGTGGACGGCGTGCTCACGCCGCGGCATCCGGGCACGTGGGCCAGCGACGCCCGAATCCTCGTCACCGCGCCCAACTCCACGAGCACGATCGTCCAGCCCTCCGACGTCGCCGGGTTCGACGCGCCCCTCGCCGTCCACACCGAGACCGAGCTGAGCAGCGTCGTCTCGCCCGCGACGGGCACCTGGACGTTCCGCTTCTTCGAGTCGTTCGTCGACGACCTCGCCGGCGGCGACGCCACGTGGACGAGCATCCGCTTCACCCTCGACGACCTCACCCCGCCGCCCCGGTGGACCGAGGCCCCCGACGCGCCCGACCTCCCGTCCCAGGCCCAGGTCTGCCGCGGCACGGGCACGCTCATGCAGATCCGCGGCACGGTCCAGGGCGACGACGCCGATCTCTTCCTCATCGAGATCTGCGACGCCGACCACTTCTCCGCCACCACCGTCGCCGGCGCCGACTGGGACACCCAGCTCTTCCTCTTCGACCTCGACGGGCGCGGCGTCGCCTTCAACGACGACTCCCCGCTGGTCAGCGGCACGCAGTCCACGCTCACCGACCGCTACGTCCCCGCCAACGGACGCTACTACCTCGCCATCTCCCGCTTCGACAAGAAGCCCGTAGACCGATTCGCCCGCAGGCTCTGGGAGAACGAGCCCCTCGCCATCGAACGCTTCCCCGACGGACCCGGCGCTGCCGAGCCCGTTCACGCGTGGGAGACGCAGGTCTTCGGCGTGTCCGGGCCCTACCTCATTCACCTCACGGGCTGCTGCTTTGTGGACCTCGCCCCGCCTTGCGTCGCCGACGTCGACGACGGCTTCGGCTCGGGCGTGCCCGACGGCGGGGTTACCATCGACGACCTGCTCTTCTATCTCGGCGCCTTCACCGCCGGCGTCGAACGCGCCGACGTCGACGACGACGGCGAGGACCCGCCCCAGCCCGACGGCGGGGTCACCATCGAGGACCTCATCTACTTTCTCGTCCGCTACACCGCCGGGTGCTGACCCCACGACTACTTCGGGCCCGCCTTCTCGCGGACCGCCCGGGCCTCGTCGCCCCGCCCCGTCGCCTCCAGCAGCGCCGCAAGGTTCTCCGCGCTCGCCCGCGTGTGGCGATGCCCCGCGCCCAGCTTCTCCAGCAGCCTCGGGTACGCCGCGCGGAGCAGGGGCTCCGCCTCGCTGTACCTCTGCTGGTCCAGGAAGCACTTGCCCGCGTTGCTCTGGAAGAGCCCCACCAGCCAGTGCCCCTCGGGCAGCGCGGCCCCCGCCGTGTCCAGCAACTCCGCGTACCGGGCGTTGGCGGCGTCGTGCCTGCCGAGGCGCGCGTGGGAACGCGCGACGTTGTTCAGCGCGATCAGCGAGGACTGATCGGTCTTCCCCCGGTTGGCGACCTCCGCGTCGTAGATCTCCTCGCTCATGCGCAGCGCGAGCTCGTGCTCGCCTTGCTCGGCCAGCACCGCCGCGAGATTCCCCTTGGTGATCAGCGTGTACTCGTTCTTCGCCCCGAGCTTCTTCTCGCGGGCCGACAGGACCGCCTCGCCCACCCGTCTCGCGTCGTCCAAGCGTCCGCTGTCGTGGTACGCCTTGGCGAGGTTGTGCCCGACGATCATGGTGAGCGGGTCGGTCTCCCCGCGGGACTTCGAGGCCGCCTCGTACGCCCGCCCGAGGATCGCGCACGCCTCCGCCGCCCGGTCGCGTTGGATGAGCAGCGTGCTGTAGCTGCTCCCGATGTTGATGGTCAGGCTCGCGTCGGGCCCGGACTTGGCGAGCAGCCCTTCATACGCCGCCCGGTACGCCGTCTCCGACTCGTCCAGCCGCCCCAGGTCCATCAGCGCCGAGGCGTGGTTCGCCTGCGTGATGAAGTAGTTGTCGCTGGTGCGGTCCTTCGCGTGCTCGAGGCACAGGCGCAGCATGCGTTCGGCGTCCGCGATCCGGTTTGTCCGCCGGTACACCACCGAGAGATCGTTGCGTGTGGCGAGCAGGTCCTCGTCGTCCGCCGGGAACAGACGCGCCTGCGCCGACTCGACCTCGCGATAGATCGGCTCGGCCTCGTCGTAGCGCCCCAGGTACGCCAGCATCTCCGCCGCGTGCGCCCGCGCCGAGAGCGTCCGCCGACCTTCGTTCCCTTCCACCTCCGCGAACAGCGCCACGGCCTGCTCGAACTGCCCCCGCGCCCGATCGAACTCGCCCATCTGCGTATACGTCCGCCCCAGCACGTCGCGCAGGTGTGCCTGCAGGTCCGGCTTGCCCTTGTACTTGTCCGGGATCTGCCCCGACGCCCGGTCCAACAGTTCGCCGATCGTCGCGTTCCGCCCGCCCCCGGGCGCGTCCGGGTTCGCCGCCTGGATCGTCCCGGTGATGAAATCCAGGCTCGCCTGGCTCCGCTCGGCCTGAGCCTGCGCTGTCGCCCGCTCCGCCGAGGCCTGGTTCGCGAACCGCAGCGCCAGCACCGCCGTCGCCGCCAGCAACACCCCGCCCACGCTGCTCACCATCGCGATCGCCCGGAAGCGCCGCAGCCGCCGACGCATCGAACGCCACCCCGACTCTCGCGTCGCCACGATCGGCTCGCCCGCCAGCCAGCTCCGAAGGTCCACCCCCAGCTCGCCCGCGCTCTGGTACCGCCCCGACGCCTCCTTCACCAGGCACTTGAGCACGATCGTCGCCAGGTCCTCGTCCACCCCCGACCCCTCCAGCGGGTGTGGCGTCGCGCCGCGGATGTTCTCCAGCGCCCGGGTCATCGAGCCCTCGACGTCGTACGGCAGGCGCCCCGACAGAAGCTGGTACAGCACCACGCCCAGCGAGTACACGTCGCTCCGCACGTCCACCGCGTCCGTCCCGTCGGCCTGCTCCGGGCTCGCCCAGGGCAACGACCCCAGGAACTGCCCGCTCACGCTCACCTCACGCGTCTCCTGCACCCCTTCGAGCTTGGCCAATCCAAAGTCCAGCACGTGCGGCTCGCCGCCGTCGTCCACGCGGATGTTGCTGGGCTTGAGGTCGCGGTGGATCACCCCGCGCTGGTGCGCGTGCGCCACCGCGTCGCACACCTTGGTGAACACGCCCACCAGCGCCCGCGCCCGACTCTCCCCCGAGAGCCCCCGCGCGTGCTCGTCGATCGCCCGGCCCTCCACGTACTCCATCACGAGGTACGCCCACCCCTCGCCCGTCATCCCGCTGTCGTAGATCCGCACGACGTTGGGGTGACGCAGGCTCGCCGCGAGCTCCGTCTCACGCTCGAACCGGCGTTTCTGCGCCTCGGTCGCCAGGTGCCCCGCCAGCAGCACCTTGATCGCCACCTTCCGGTGCGTCGAGCGCTGCACCGCCGAATACACCACGCCCTGGCCGCCACGCTTGAGCTCGACCAGGTCGGCGTACCCCGGGATCACCGGCACGCCCGTGCGCGCCCGGCGGGCGATCAACAGGAGCGAGGCCTCGTCCTGGTGCCAGCTCCCGACCGTCGTGCCTTCGCCGCTCATGCTACCCCTCTTCGCCGATCTGCTGATCGATGATCGCGCTGAGCCGCCTCAGGATCCGGGACTTGGCCTGGTACACCGCGTCCACGCTGATCCCCACCGCCAGCGCCGCGTCCTTCGCGTCCCGCCCCTGCACCGCGTACAGGTCGAACGCCGAGAGATCGCTCTCCGAAAACTCGGAACTCACCGCACGCATCGCCCTCTGAAAGTGGTACGCCCTCCACTCGGCCTCCCAATGCTCCTCCTCGCCCGACGCCCCGGGCTCGGGCACCCGTGATAGCGGCGAAGCCGTCGGCTTCTGACTGAATCGGCGCGAGATCGCGTGGACCACCACCGTCTTGAGATAGCTCCGGAACAGCCCCTTGGCCGGGTCGTACCGGAACCCGGGCATCGCCTTCGACAGCGCCAGCAGAACCTCCTGCCGCACGTCCTCCGCGTCCGCGGGCTGCAGCCCCCGACGCTGGCAGAACCCCCGGATCAGATCCCCGTAGCGCGAGTGAAACTCCGACCAGGCGGCAGGATCACTCCCGTCCGCCAGCCGCGCCAGAAGCGTGGTGTGCGTGACAACTCCCCCGAACATCCGCCATCAAGATACACCAATCCCCGGGCGACGCACACCGTCTTCTGCAACTTTCGCGCCCGGCACGCCGTCCGCACACCCCGCACGCCGCACAGCCCGAAACCGCGGCAAGAGATTCGTCCGCAAACTCCGCAACCGCTCGCGCGGAAACGCGAATGGAATGTGCCGATCGCCTTGACAAGCGTCCGATTTCTGATATCTTGTTCTGGAGATCGAGCCGAAGTGCTTCGGCGTGGTTCCCGGTGTTCGTGCCCTGCGATCTGCACGGCCAAAGCTCACCCCGCACGCCAGCCCGTTCTTCTCGCATTCGATTTTGATCCGAACAATCTGGGTACGCGAGGGCGACGAACGCTCGAGTGTGGCCGCGTGGTCTGAGAACCAGCTTCCCCACGCCTCGACCGCCGTTTGGCTCCCACGCGTCCTCTCCACACCCCGCGTTGGTCCTCGTTCGCCCGGGCTCCAGGAGCCCCAAGGCGATCGGTGCGCCCCACGCGAACACCGTCGACCCACCCGTGGGCTTGTCGCCCACGGGCCCCAGGCACGCGGCGGGCGCCACACGCCCGCCGCGTCTTCCCAGGCCGCGTGCGTCGGAAGGCGAACCCTCGCGGCCGCACACAGCAAAGCTCCCGGCGCTCTCGAGCCCGGGAGCTTTGTTTGTACTCTGAAAGGGTGCCGCGACCCACCCCGAGAAATCTCGGACCCTCCGTGCCGCGATGTCAGATTTGGGTTGCGGTCAACGCACCATCCGGGTACCGTGATGACGGAAGTTGCTCGCCACGCGCGGTTTTTTCGGGGCGTCGCTCGGCGTCCACCCGCTCGTGGTTCTGCAGGCTCGGCGAGGGGTTTGATCCATCTCGGCGTGTCCGTGTCACGACCATTGGGAGGGTATCGCTATGGCATTGAGTACGAAGTTCGGGGTGGGGCTTCTGGCGTTGTCCATTGTGAGCGGCATGGCCCTCGCGCAGCCCGCCGCGACCGATCTGGGTGATCTGACCAGCGGCGGTACGCTCAACGGCTCCGGCAACGTCGACGCGACCACGACCATCGGTTGGTACAAGTTCAATCTCCGCTTCGACGCCACCATCGCCGCCGGATTCAACCTCAAGATCGAGACCTCGCCCGCCGGGCTTGGCGACACCGAGATCGGCCTCTTCCGCGCCGACGGCACGCTCGTCGCAAGCGACGACGACGATTCCCCCAACGGGCTCTACTCCCTCCTCTCCTTCGGCGCCAGCGGCTGCCAGAGCGGCGGGGCCGCGACACTCGACGGGAATCTCCCCGCCGGCGAGTACTACCTCGCCGTCGTCGACTACAACGCCGTCTTCGCCGACTCCTTCAGCGTGACCCCCGGCACCGACGCCGGCGGGTACGCGTTCACCATCGTCGCCGGCACGGGCGATGTGCCCCCGGCGAACCCCTACACCGAGGTCAACTCCGGCGCGGCGCACGACCTCCCCAGCAACGCCGAGGAAATCACCGGCTCGTCCCAGGTCGGCGCGATCATCGGCGCCCTGCTGGTCGGCGAAGCCGACATGTACAAGGTCCGCATCTCCGATCCAGCGGCGTTCCTCGCCACCCTCCGCTGCGGCGCCGCCTTCGACTCCCAGCTCTTCATCTTCAACGAGTCGGGCGTCGGCGTCGCGTTCAACGACGACATCGCCGCGACCACCACCATCAACCGCCAGTCCGAGATCGGCCCCACGCTCATCCCCAGCGCGGGCATCTACTACATCGCCGTCAGCCAGTTCGACCGCGATCCCCTCGACTCCGCCGGCGCGGAGCTCTGGCTGGATCAGCCCTTCGAAGGACAGCGCGGGCCCGACGCGGCCGGCGCGGCCAACCCGGTCAGCTCGTGGAGCGCCGGCGGGGCGGCTAACAACTACACCCTCTTCCTGACCGGCGTCACCGGCACCGGCGGCGGCGGGCCCACCTGCCCCGCCGATCTCGACGACGACGGCGTCTTCCCGGGACAGGTCCGCGACGGCGGCATCACCATCGAGGACCTCCTCTACTTCGTCACCGCCTTCGGACAGGGCGACCTCTCCGTCGACCTCGACAACGGCACGGGCACCGGAACCCAGGACCAGGGCGTCACCATCGACGACCTCGTCTACTTCCTCCAGCACTTCGCCGACGGCTGCTGAACCGTCCTTCGCACGTGGTCTCACAGCACCGGCGGGCTCTCCGCACAGGTCTGATTCGCCGGAACACGGGAACCCCGGGCCCCAATCGGTCCGGGGTTCTTTCTTGCGCCCCCCTTCGTACACTCGCCCGATGCGCACCGCCCTTGCCCTCCTCCCGCTCGCCCTCGCCGCCTGCGCCTCCGCGCCCCCCCGAGGCTTCGGCCCCCCGCCCGACTTTGCCCTCTCCGTCACTCTGCTGGCCCCGCCCCAGGGCGACGCCTCGGTCCGCCCCGCGTGGTACGTCCTCGACGCCGACGGCCAGCTCCGCGCCGCGCTGGGCGAACGCCTCCCCGGCTCGCCCGTTCCCCCCATCGCCCGCCATCTCTCCCACCGCGAGGTCGCGGACCTCTGGCACGCCGCCAGCGCCGCCGGCTTTACCGGGCCCGCCGCTCGTGACGCCCGCGCCGGCGCCCGCGACATCCCTCCCGTCGGGCTCTCCCGCCCCACCGCGCTGGTCTACGTCGCCGCCGACGGACAACGCCGCAGCTTCCAGGTCGATCTCACCGGCGAAGACTCGCAGAGCGCCGGAGCCGCCGACCTCGCCCAGCGGCTCCTGATCCTCTCCGGGGCGCCGAGGCCCGACCGATGACCGCGCCGAGTTCAACGCCCAACGACGTCATCGTGGGCATCGACCTGGGGACCACCAACAGCCTCGTCGCCATCTGCGACGAGCACGGCCCGCGCGTGCTGCTCGATGAATCCGCCCGCGCGCTCCTCCCCTCCGTGGTCCGCTACGACGACGCCCACCCGCCGGTGGTCGGCGTCGACGCCAAGCTCCGCGCCGCCGACTTCCCCAAGACCACGATCTCCAGCGTGAAGCGCCTCATGGGCCGGTCGCTCCAGGACGCCCGGAACGACCAGCCGTTCCTTCCCTACCGCGTCGTCGCGGGCGAGCACGACACGGCCCGGGTCCTGCTCCCCCTCGCCTCGGGCGAGCGCGTCATCTCGCCCCAGGAAGTCTCCGCCGCGATCCTCGCGCGCCTCCGCGACATCGCCGAGCGCGCGCTCGGGCACGCGGTGCGGCGGGCCGTCGTCACCGTCCCCGCGTACTTCGACGACGCGCAGCGCCAGGCCACGCGCGACGCCGGACGCCTCGCCGGGCTCGACGTGGTCCGCATCGTCAACGAGCCCACCGCCGCCGCCCTCGCCTACGGGCTCTCGCTCCCCCGCGCCAAGAACGCCCCGCCCTCGCACGTGGTGGTCTACGACCTGGGCGGCGGGACCTTCGACGTCTCGCTGCTCCGTCTCATCCCGGGCGCTCACGCCGACCGCGACGCCTTCCAGGTCCTCGCCACCGCGGGCGACACGCGCCTCGGGGGCGACGACATCGACCACGCGCTAGCCCAGTCGCTCGTCCGCGAGATCTCCCCCGACGCCCCGCCCACGCCCGAGCAGATGGCCCGCCTCGTCCACGCGTGCGAACAGGCCAAGGTCGCCCTCTCCGACACCCTCAGCACCACCATCACGCTCGACACGCCCGCGGGCCCGTTCCGGCGTGCGCTGACCCGCGCCGAGCTCGACGCCCTCGCCTCGCCCATCCTCGACCGCACCCTCGACGCCTGCCGGCGCGCCCTCGCCGACGCCGGAATGCTCGACGAGTCCGGCACGCCCCGGCTCGCGCGCGATCACGAGGACGGGATCGGCGTGGTCGTCCTCGTCGGGGGCTCCACGCGCATGCCCCTCGTCCGCGAGCGCGTCGAGCGGTTCTTCCAGCTCCGCCCCTACACCGCCCTCGACCCCGACCGCGTCGTCGCCCTCGGCGCCGCCGTGCAGGGCGCGATCCTCTCGGGGCTCAACTCCAGCGCCCTCCTCCTCGACGTGATCCCCCTGAGCCTGGGCATCGAGACCCGGGGCGGGGGCGTCGCCAAGCTCATCCTGCGCAACACCGCCGTCCCCGCCCGCGCCACCGAGATGTTCTCCACCAGCGCCGACGGGCAGACCTCCATCCGCTTCAGCGTCTTCCAGGGCGAGCGCGAGATGGCCGACGACTGCCGACGCCTCGCCGAGTTCCACCTCCGCGGCATCCCCCCCATGCCCGCCGGCATCCCGCAGGTCGAGGTCACGTTCCTCGTCGACGCCAACGGCGTGCTCAACGTCTCCGCCCTCGAACGCCGCAGCGGCAAGCGCGCCGAGCTCCAGGTCGTCCCCAACCACGGGCTCTCCAAGGACGAGGTCGAACGCCTCGAACGCGAGAGCGTCCTCTTCGCCAGAGAGGACATGACCCGCCACCGTGTCGCCGACCTCATCACCCACTCCAAGCTCGATCTCAAGTGGATCGGCGACGGGCTTGCTCGCCTGCGTGAACACCTCGAACCCGCCTACGCGCAGGATCTCTCCAAAGGGCTCGACGCCCTCCGCGCCCTCGTGAGCGCCGCCGAGTTCGACTGGCGCAGCGTCGACCCCGACCTCTTCCAGAAGACCAAGCAGGCCCTCGAGCAGGCCAGCATCCGCCTGCAGGAAGTGAGCATCGCCCGCTCGCTCCGCGACGATCCCAAGGGGCGATAACGCCGCCGCGTCCGCGCCCGCGCCCCTTCTCGCCCGCGCTCGCGACCGGCGCCCCGCCATCCTCTGGAGCCGCGCACGACCCCGACCGATAGCCCCGGCGGGAGGCTACCCGATGACGCCACGCACCCGCCGTGCCCTCGCCGCGTTTCTGTCGCTCGCGTTCCTGTCCTCGGGCGCGCGCGCCGGCGACCAGGTCCTCTCGCACGTCAACAGCGCCACCCCAGCCACCCCCGAGATGCTCAAGTACCAATCTCCCGCCTGGGTCACGACCACCGCGCCCGGCGCGCTCACCGGCACCATCGTCTGGCAGTCCCTCGAACGCGGGCCCACCGCCGACAAGCTCGCCCTTCTCTCCCTCAACTCCTCCCGCGCCCTCTCCTCCCAGCGGTGGGACGGCACGGTCTGGGGCAGCGCCCTCACGCTCGCCGCGGACAGCGGCTCGTACCTCACCCCCGTCTACGCCGCCGCGTACGAGCAGACCTCCGAGCAGCTCGTGGTCGTCTACCGCAAGAGCGCGAACACCAGCGTGTACTTCCGCGAGTTCACCAGCGCCTCGCCCAGCGAGCAGACCTTCGCGATGGGGCTCAACGCCCCGCCGCGGTGGATCGAGCTCATCCCCAAGAAGGGCTCGAACGAGATGCTGCTGCTGGTCTCCACCACCGACCGCCTCTACGCCGCGATCTGGAACGGCACGTCGTTCGGGAACCAGATCACCGTCACCTCATACCTGCCCACCGCCGGGAAGCCCTACGCCGGCGCCTATTCCACGCTCTCGGGAGAAGCCATCGTCGCGTGGGACGACATGATCGGCCAGCCGCGATACCGGCGCTGGACCGGCAGCGCCTGGACCAGCGAGGCCTACCTCCCGGGCAGCGTCATCGTCCGCTGGATCACCCTCGCCTCCAACCCCGCCGCCAACTCCAACGACATCGTCGCCGGAATCCTCGACACCTCGTACGACCTCCGCGCCTTCGTGTGGAATGGCACGTCGTGGTCCTCCGAGACCATGATGGAAACCGACGCCGGCGCCGTCGCCGCTCGCTGCTACGACGTCGCCTACGACCCCACCGGCTCGCGCGCCCTCTTCGCCTGGCACGCCCTCAATGCAAGCACGATCCGCTACCGGTCCTACACCGGCGGCGCCTGGTCCAGCCAGGGCACCACCGCGTCCCTGGGCAGCAAGATCCTCTCCGTCTACCTCGCGCCGGGCCCCGACGCCACAGGCGTCACCCTCGCCGCGCGACGCCTGGGCACCGCCTCCAGCGGCGACTACGTCCTGTACTCCGACTCCGGGACCGTCTCGCCCCTCTACTCCACCGTCTACGGCCCGACCGCGAGCAACGTCGCGGGCGTCGACCTCCCCGCCTCACCTTCCGGAAGTCCGGGCACCTCCAACGTCACCGTCGCCGCCTACGCCACACAGTCCGTCGCCCCGGGCTCCTACGCCACCCTCACCGTCGGCAACTCCTCCACCGTCAACTTCTCCGCGGGCAACTACATCTTCTCCACGTTCAGCGGCTCGACCTCCGACTACGTCCGCCTCACGCTCAACACCTCCGCGGGCGACGTCAACGTCATCATCAACAGCGGCGGGCTCATCAGCGACGACTACTTCAAGCTGAAGTCCACCGGCGGAGGCCGCGCCTGCGTCTATGTCCGCAGCGGCAACGTCCAGGCCGACGACTACCCGACCATCTCGAACGTCGAGGTCTACGCCCTGAGCGGCGCCATCTCGCTCGACTATGAGGCCGCCGTCACCGGGCTCCTCGCCGCCACGGGCAACGTCAGCGTCTACTCCGGCTCGGTGACCCCCGGCGCCAACGTCGTCACCCCCGTGGATCTCCTCTCCGCCGTTGTCTTTGCCGACGGCGTGCCGGGCTCGCCCACCACCATCTCGACCTCGCTCACTTCCATCGGCGAGGGCGATCCCTTCGCGCTCTCCGGCGTCACCTCCACCGCCCCCGCCGTGCAGATCACACGCTGGCGCGAGACCGGGCAGGATGAGTAACGAGAAGGCACCAAGGCACCAAGGCACCAAGGCATCAAGGCATCTAGGCATCAGGGCATCTGGGCATGAAGCCAGAGTCCGCGTGCCGCGCGATCAGCGTCCCTTGATCAGCACCACGCCCGCGATCAAGAGCCCCACGCCCAGCACCTTGCCCAGCCCCACCGGCTGCGCGGGCAGGCCCACGAGCCCGTACTTGTCCACGATCAACGAGCCGATCATCTGGCCCACGACCACGCTCGCCAGCATCAGCCCCACGCCCACGCGCGGCGCCACGAAGACCGTCATCCCCACGAACACCGCGCCGATCAACCCCGCCGACCACGCCCACCACGGCACGGTCTGCAGCCGCCCGGGCGTCGGGAGCGGCGTTCCCAACGCCAACGCCACCACGCCCAGCGCCACGCCCCCCACCAGAAAGTTCATCATCGCCCCGAACAGCATGTTCGGCGTCGCCTGACCCGCGCCCAGCCCCATCCGCGCGTTCGCCCCGGCCTGGAACGGCAGCAAGAACCCCGCAACCCCCGCCACCGCCATCAGCATCCATTTCATGTTCGCCTCATGTTCACGCCCGTGCGCCTTCACGAAATCTGAACATCATCTTGACACACACTTGCCGCACGCGAGTGTTCAGATTTCCCACGCCGCTCCCTAACCTCTGGCGACGACCCAAGACCTTCCGTCGTCGTCCTGAGCTTGGCCCAACCACCGGTCTTTGAAAACCAGAGCGGCGGCCCCCGGCGCGTGCATCGGACCGCCCTCGAGAGGGAGATAGATTATGCGAGCCCCGCTCCTGCGTACCACACTCGTCGCGTTCCTCGGGTCCTTCCTCGCCGCCACGGCCACCGCCCAGAACGTCGCCATCGACCCCAAGATCCCCGAATATTCGCCCGCCCAGGGCGTCTCGGGCACGATCAAGAGCGTCGGGTCCGACACCCTCAACAACGTCCTCACTCACGCCGCCGAGGCCTTCCAGAAGG
>CAZTJZ010000078.1:0-14452 GCA_964614075.1 uncultured Phycisphaeraceae bacterium | reverse complement strand
CGGCGGGGCGGCTGGCGGGGCATACCCTCTAGCGCGCGGTCCGGGCGACGCGGCCGGCGACGGCGGCGGCGATCTGGGCGGCGGCGGGGGCGGCGGCGCGCGGGGGGGGGGGGGGGGCGGGGCCGCTGCGCGAGGCGCTCATGCGGGGCGACGCGGCGGGCGCGGCGGAGGCGGTGGAGCGGATGAGCGAGCGGGCCCCGACGCTGACGGAGGAGGAGCGGGAGCGGCTGGCGCGGGAGTTCGCGGAGATGGCCGAGTCGCTGCGCGAGGGGGATCCGGGCGCGGATGGGGCGGGCGAGCCGAACGCCAAGGACGCGGGGCTGGAGTCGCTGTCGCGGGCGCTGCGCGAGGCGGCGGAATCGCTGCGTGATCGGGAGGCGGGGGAGACGAGCGATCCGGGGCGGACAGAATCGGGGCGGACCGAGTCGGGGCGAGACGATCCTGCGCGCCCCGCGTCGGCGGAGCCGCGATCGGGTTCTGATGGATCGAGGGATGCGGGGGCCAAGTCGGCGGCGGAGCGTGCGCCCGGGCCGGGATCGGAATCTCGGGAGGCACGCGAGGCGTCGCGCGAATCGGGCGCGAAGCCCGGCGAAACGAGTTCTGGCGCGAAGCCCACGGAGCGCGGCGAGGCCAAGCCGCAGG
This sequence comes from uncultured Phycisphaeraceae bacterium, assembly GCA_964614075.1. Classification (GTDB taxonomy): domain Bacteria; phylum Planctomycetota; class Phycisphaerae; order Phycisphaerales; family UBA1924. The sequence continues at coordinate 13,810 of CAZTJZ010000078.1, read as the reverse complement.
CGGGCGGGCCTGAGAAGGCTCGGGGCGAGGGAGCCAAGCCCGCGGAGACCAAGTCTGGTGAGTCGAAGGCTGGCGAATCGAAATCTGGTGAGTCGAAATCTGGTGATTCGAGACCTTCGGAGTTGAAGCCCGACGGGTCGAAGTCCGGTGAATCGAGATCTGGTGATTCGAAGCCTTCGGAGTCGAAGCCGGGCGAGTCGAAGTCCGGTGAAACGAAGGCCGGAGAATCGAAGTCTGGCGAATCGAAATCTGGTGAGTCCAGGACTTCGGGCCAGGAGTCAGGAAAACCCGGGACGGGTGAGCGCGGCGGGGAGTCGAAGACCACGCCGGGGGCGACGGATCCCTCGGCGAGGCGTGATGCGGGCGCGAAGCCTGACGCTGGCGAGAGGCGTGACGCGAAGGGTTCGCAGGGGTCTTCGGCGGGCGAGAAGCCGGAGGCCAAGCCTGGTGAGCGGCCGGGGTCTGGCGAGTCGCCTGGGGCTCGCGGGGAGAGTGCAGAGCGTCGCCAGGGCGAGATGAAGGAGCCGGCGTCGGGGGGTCCGCCCGGGCCGCGTGGATCGCCGGAGCAGAGGCCGACGGACGCGAACAGGGCGAAGGAGTCCGCGGGAAGTTCGGCGAAGCCCGAGGGAGCCAGGCCGATCGCGGAGAGCGGCGGGGAGAAGGGCGCGGACGAGGTGGGGCGGAAGGAGGCCGGGGAGGGGAAGGGTGAGAAGCCCGGCGAGACGTCGGCTGAGAAAAAGGGTGAGACGGGGAGCGAGAAGGCGGGTGAGAAGGCGGGCGAGAAGCCCGGTGAGAAGACGGCTGAGAAGAGCGCGGGAGATCGGCCTGGGGGCGAGTCCAAGCCGCGTGAGGCGTCGGGGGAGCCCGGCGCGAAGGAGCCATCGTCGGAGGGTGGTCCGGGCGAGCGGCCGGAGCGTGGGCCGGGTTCGTTGCCCGAGAAGCTGCCGAGCGCTGAGGCGCTGGGGAAGCTGGCGGAGAAGCTGAAGGATCTGCACAAGATGACGGAGGGGACGCGGGCGACGCGCGAGCAGGCCGAGCGGATGCGGCGTCAGGCTAAGGAGATGCTGGAGAACGCGTCGCCCGAGGAGCGTCGGCGTCTGCGTGAGCTGGCCGAGAAGCTGAGCGGGCGTCCGGACGGATCGGAGGGTGAGTTGACGCGGGCGCGTGGAGGCGAGCCTCGGGATGGCGCGGGTGAAGGAAGCGGTGCTGGGGCTGACCCGGCAAGGCCCGGGGCGCGGAGCGCGGGGCCGACGATGGCGCCGGGCGCGAGGCCGGGGGCGATGCCGAGCCCCATGCCGAGCAAGTCCATGGATGCGCGGGCGGGAGGGGGCGTTCGAGAGCGGACCATCGCGCAGTGGTATCGCGATCAGCAGTCGGGCGGAGCGAAGTCGGTGTCGCGCGAGTCTCTCTCGGAGGGGTTCAAGGACGCGGCGGAGGGTGTGGAGCGGGCGATCGAGCAGCAGGATGTGCCGGCGGATCGGTCGGACTTTGTGCGGCGCGTGTTCCGGCGGTACGTGGACCGTGCCGCGAAGGCCGGGGCGGAGAAGAACGGGTCGGCGGTGCGGGAGACGGTGCAGGACGCGACGGACGCGGGGCCCAAGAAGTGACGTGGCGATTCGAGCAGCCCGTGTGGATGTGGGGTGTGGTGATCGCGCTCCCGCTGGCGCTGGTGGGGTGGCGGTGGTTCGCGGCGATGGGACGGAGTCGGCGCGCGACGACGCTCCTGGCGCGGGCGGTGTTGATCGCGATCCTGTGCGCGATGCTTGCGGGGCTGAGCCGCGTCCGGCGGACGCAGGATCTGGCGGTGGTGGCGGTGGTGGACGTGTCGGACTCGGTGCGGACGCTGGCGCGCGGGGGCGGGGAGTACCTCGACCGGGTGCGGGCGTTCCTGGAGCGGGCGAGCGCGAAGCGCACGGCGGAGGATCTCCTGGGCGTGGTGGCGTTCGATGGGCGGGCGCTGGCGATCGCGACGCCCTCGCGCGGGAATGTGCTGGAGAGGCCGCTGGACGTGCGGGGAGGGGAGGGCACGGACATCGGCGAGGCGATCCGGCTGGCGCGGTCGCTGCTCCCGCCGGACGCGTCGGGGCGGCTGGTGCTTTTTTCGGACGGGAACCAGACGATCGGGGACGCGATCGGCGCGGCGAACGAGACGGCGGGGTGGATGCGGGAGGGGGCGCTGGGCCGGGGGGTGGCGATCGACGTGGTGCCGGTGCGGTACGACATCGCGAGCGAGGTGGTGGTGGAGGGCGTGGACTCGCCGCAGAACGCGCCGGCGGGGGCGACGGTGCCGGTGCGGGTGAGCCTGTCGTCGACGGGTCGGGCGAGCGGGGTGCTGCGTCTGACGCGCGAGGGGGAGAGCGTGGCGGTGGGGGGGGGCGCGGAGGGGGCGCCGGTGATGTCGCGCCGGGTGGAGCTGGAGGCGGGTCGGCGTGTGGAGGTGCTGGAGGCGCGGTTGCCGGCGGGGCGGGTGCATCGTCTGCGGGCGGTGTTCGAGCCGGACGCGGGGGCGGAGGGTTATGCGGGCGACACGCTGACGGAGAACAACACGGGGGAGTCGTTCACGATCACGCCGGGAGGTGGCGAGGTGCTGATATTGGACGGTGTGGGGGGCGGGTCGAACGCCGGGGGGGGGGGCACGCTGGCGCGGACGCTGGAGGAGTCGGGGCTGAGCGTGACGATGCGTCCGGCGGAGGGGCTGCCCGAGGATCTGCTGGCGCTGCAGGCGTACGACCTCATCATCACGCAGAACGTCCCGGCGGAGGCGATGAGCCCGGAGGCGCACGCGCGTCTCGTGGCGTACGTGCGCGAGATGGGCGGCGGGCTCTTGATGGTGGGGGGGCCCGACGCGCTGGGGGCGGGGGGGTGGAAGGGGACGAGCGTGGAGGCGATCCTGCCGGTGAGGCTGGATCTTCCGGAGCGGCTGGTGTCTCCCGAGGCGGCGACGGTTTTCGTGATCGACAACTCGGGGTCGATGGGGTGGAACGCGGCGGGGACGGGGCGGAGCAAGCAGGAGATCGCCAACGAGGCGACGGCGCTGGCGATCTCGCGCCTGGACCGGTCGGATCTGGTGGGGCTCATCACGTTCAACAACGAGTTCACGGTTCGGGTCGCGCTCGCGCCCAACCTCGACGCGGAGAAGAACGCGGAGGTGGCGCGGAACATCGGCACGGGGGGCGGGACGAACATCGGGCCGGCGCTCGACGAGGCGTTCCGGCAGATCCGCGGCGTGGACGCGAAGGTGAAGCACATCATCGTGGTGACGGACGGGCGGAGCCGGGGGCGGGAGACGCTGGCGGCGCAGGCGGCGGTGATCGCGGCGCAGGGGATCAAGGTCTCGACGATCGCGGTGGGCGAGGACGCGGACACGGACGTGATGCAGGCGATGGCGGAGCAGGGGAAGGGGACGTACTACAACGCGTACAACGCGAACGCGCTCCCGAGGATTTTCCTGAAGGCGGTGCGGGTGGTGCGCTCGCCGCAGATCCGCGAGGCGCCGTTCACGCCGCGATTGGGCTCGACGAGCTCGGCGTTGACGCAGGGTTTGGGGGCGATGCCGGCGCTGAACGGGCTGGTGCTGACGCAGGCGCGGGGCGAGCCGACGATCACGACGGCGTTGGTGACGCCGCAGGGCGAGCCGGTGTTCGCGTACTGGAACGTGGAGCTGGGGCGGGTGGGGGTGTTCACGTCGGACGCGCACCGGTGGGGCGAGTCGTGGGTGTCGTGGTCGGGGTATGCGCCGTTCTGGTCGCAGACGGCGCGGGCGCTGGCGCGTCCGACGGGGGGTCGCGGGCTGACGGGGACGAGCCGGATCGAGGGCGGGGTGATGAAGGTGCGCGTGGAGGCGAGCGAGGAGGGGGGGAGGCCGATCGATGGATTGACGATGCCGGGGACGGTGTACGGACCTTCGGGGAAGGGGACGGCGGTGGAGCTCGCGCAGGTCGGGCCCGGGGTGTACGAGGCGGCGGTGCCCGTGCGCGAGTCGGGGACGATGGTGACGGTGGTTCGTCCGAGGCAGGGGGGGCGGCTGCTGACGCCCGTGCTCGCGGGGGCGCTGACGCCCACGGGGAACGAGCTTCGGACGCTGCGGTCCAACGAGGGGCTGATGCAGCGGATCGCGGCGATCACGGGCGGTCGTCGGCTGGACATGGCGTCGCCCGAGACGGCGGGGTTGTTCGATCGGTCGGGCGTGACGCCTCAGGAAGCGGTGACGCTGCTGTGGCGGACGCTGTGCATCTGGGCGATCGTGATGCTGCTCTTGGACATCGCGACGAGGCGGATCGCGTGGGACCGATGGACGAGCCGAGAGTTTGGCGCGGAGGTGGCGGCGGGGGTGCGCGAGGCGGTGCGCGATCGCGGGGGCGCGGCGCGGGCGTCGATGGAGCGGCTGGTGGCGTCGCGCGAGGCGGTTCAAGAGAGCCCGGGGTCGTCCCGCGCGGCGGGGCCGTCGATGACGCTGGGCGAGGAAGAGGCCAAAGCGCTCGCGGAGGCGGCGCGGGATCGTCGGCGGGCGTCGAGGCTGGCGGGGTTGTCCACGCCGGACGCGGGCGGGGAGAGCACGCAAGACGCCGTGTCACCCCCGGAGCCCGGCGGGGAGGGGCTCTTGGCGGCGAAGCGTCGGGCGAGGCAGAAGTTCGAGGAGGACGGCGTGGGCTGAACGCGGTCCGGTAAGAACGCGAGAAAAGCGGGCGAAGGGACTTGAACCCTCGACATCAAGCTTGGAAGGCTTGCGCTCTACCACTGAGCTACGCCCGCGGACGGGGAATAGTACGTCGGGCGGGGCGTCGGGCGTGGGGGTGTGCTCGGGGTTTGCTATGATGGTGGCGGAGGGCTTGTGCGTCCGCTCGTGTCCATCGTGATTCCCTGCTACAACACGGAGCGCTATCTGGGCGCTGCGTTGGAGAGTGTGCTCGCGCAGGGGTACGAGCCGCTGCAGGTGATCGTGATCGACGACGGCTCGACGGACGGGTCGGCGGCGATTGCGCGGCGCGACGCGCGGGTGGAGTACATCCATCAGAAGAACCGGGGCGTGTGCGCGGCCCGGAACCACGGGCTGTCGGTGGCGCGCGGGGAGTTTGTGGTGTTCTTCGACGCGGACGACGTGATGCTCCCCGGGTGCATCGAGACGGGCGTGCGGGAGCTCTTGGCGCGGCCCGAGTGCGGTTTTGTGTACGGGTTTGCGCGGTTTGTGGACGCGATGGGGCGTCCGCTGCACCCGGGCGCGACGCCGGCGCGGGTGGAGGGCGCGAGCTACGAGACGCTGCTCTCGGGGCACGGGCTGGTGCCGCCGGGCGTGGCGATGTTCCGGCGCGAGGCGGTGATGGAGGCGGGCGGGTTCGACGCGGCGGTGTACCTGGCGGAGGATCACGACCTGTATCTTCGGGTGGCGCGGAAGCGCGGGGTGTACTGCCACAACGAATACGTGGCGGATTATCGCTGGCACGGGGACAACGCGTGCGGGCGGAGTCCGGCGACGACGTTCCGCGGGGCGCTCGACACGATCGACCGCCAGCGGGAGTACATCCGGGGGGACCGGGCGCGCGAGGCGGCGGCGGCGCAGGGGCGTCGGCACTGGGCGTCGATCTTCGGGCCTCAGCTTCCCGGCGAGGTGATCGTGAACATCAAGCGGGGAAACCTCGCGAAGGCGATGAACGCGATGGGGATGCTGGTTCGGCACTACCCCAAGGGTGTGGCGGAGTTCGCGGCGAGCCGGGCGAAAAGAGTACTCGGACGTTCGTGATGATCGGGGCGGCGGATGGGGCTGATCGAGGTCGGCGGTCGCGTCGATCTTGGGGTAGTTTCATCGAGGCTGGCGATGCCCCCGGCGGTTTCCGTGATTATCCCGTGCTTCAACACCGGCGCGTACCTCGCCGAGGCGGTGGCCAGCGCGGTCGGGCAGGACTACCCGGGGGTTGAGGTCATTGTGGTGGACGATGGCTCGACGGACGACACGCCGAGGGTTGTGGAGTCCTTGCGTGGTGTTGTGTCGGTGCGTCAGGAGAACCAGGGCGTGAGCGCGGCGCGGAACGCGGGGCTCGCACGCTCGCGCGGCGAGTACGTCGTGTTCCTGGACGCGGATGATCGCCTCCTGCCCGGGGCGATTCGCCTGGGTGTCGAGGAGTTCGAACGGCGTGCGGGGTGCGGGTTTGTGTACGGGTACTCGCGCACGATCGATCGCGAAGGGAGGGTGATCGACGCGCGGGCGAATCCTCCGGTGGTGGAGAGGGCGGGGTACGCGACGCTGCTGGCGGGGGAGGGGCTGGTCCCGCCGGCGGTGGCGGTATTCCGACGCGCGGCGGCGGAGTCTGTGAGTGGGTTCGACAGGTCGCGGCGGCTGACGCAGGATCATGATTTCTATCTGCGGGTCGCTCAGCGATGGCCGATCCATTGCCACGAGCGGGTCGTCGCGGAGTATCGGTGGCACGACGGGAACGCGTGCGGGCAGAGCCCGTCGCGGACGCTGCGGGCGGTGCTGAGCGTGATCGATGGGCAGCGCGGGTATGTGCGGGCGCACCCGGAGTTCGAGGCGGCGGCGCGGGAGGGGCGTCGGCATTGGGTCGGGATCTTCGGGCCCATGCTCGTGGGCGAGGCGATCGGGTGGGCGCGGCGGCGCGAGGCGAGGCGGGCGATGCGGGCCGCCATCACGTCGTTACGCTACTACCCGAGGGGGTTTCTCCAGGCGATCACCCGGCGTCTGGACGACAAGCCCGGACGGAGCGATCAGAGGGCGACCTTGCGGGCGTAGAAACCCTCGGCGTAGCCGCTGGGCGAGCGTGATTCCATCCCGCGGAGGCGCATGAGCCCGGCGAAGAGCTCGCGGTCGAACCAGTGCTTGCCGCGCTGGGTGGCGAAGTGCTTGAGGAGCAGGTCGATCTTGCGGGCGCACGCCTCGGCGCTGACGTGAACGAAGAAGTTGGGGGAGCGGAGGTCGGCGTCGAACTTGGGGATCTCGTACTCGAGCACGAGATGGTCGCGGAAGGTGTTCCAGGTCAGCTCGTTCAGGAGCGCGTGGTCCTGGTGGAGGTCGTGGCGGCAGTGGGTGAAGACCGCGTCGGGCTCGAGGGACTTGAAGCTCTCGAACTCGCGTTTGATGTCCGCGGCGCGGGTGGGGAAATAGGCGTCGGGGAAGTCGTGGAGGATGACGCTGGGGTTGCGGGCGGCGCCCAGGAACTCGGCGGCGCTGCGCCGGGCTTCCTCGGCGCGGTCGCCCTTGGCGCCGAAGACGACCCAGGTGATGTGGGCGTTGGGGTGGTCGGCGAGGAGGCGGAGGACGGTCCCGCCGCAGCCGATCTCGATGTCGTCGCTGTGGGCGCCGAGGAAGAGGAGTCGGGGCGGGCGGCTGGCGGGGAGGGAGAGGGTGAGCATGGCGTTGGGTTGGGTCAGGGCCGAGCGGGGGGTTTCTCCCAGACCTGCCACGAGGCGCGTCCCTCGGCGAGCATGGCGTCGAGCATCTGCTTGTCCTTGAAGGTGTCCATGCTGGCCCAGAAGCCGTTGTAGCGGTACGCGACGAGCTTGCGTTGCTGGATGAGGCGGGCGAAGGGGTCGAGGACGAGTTCCTCGCCGGGCTTCATGTGGTCGAAGATTTCCTGCTTGAGGATGAAGTACCCGCCGTTGATCCAGGTATCGGAGATGGACATGGGCTCGATGCGTTCGACGTGGCTGTCCTGGCCCATGCGGACGACGTGGAAGCTGAGCTGGGGTTTGACGTTGAGGAAGGTGGCGGTGGCGCCGCTCTTCTTGAAGTGATCGATCATGTCGGGGAGGTGGAGGTCGGTGAGCCCGTCGGCGTAGTTGGCGAGGAACATCTCCTCGCCCTTGAGGTGGTCCTTGACGGCGCGGAGTCGCTGGCCGATGTTGGCGTTGGGCCCGGTGTCGACGAAGGTGATCTTCCAGTCGCGCATGTCCTCGCGGGCGAGGCTGACGGTGCCGCCCGAGGAGAGCGTGAAGTCGTTGGCCATGGCCTCGCTGTAGCGGAGGAAGTAGCGCTTGATGCGGTCGGCCTTGAAGCCCAGGCACAGGATGAACTCCTTGTGCCCGAAGTGCGCGTAGTACTTCATGAGGTGCCAGAGGATGGGGTGGTAGCCGACGCGGACGAGGGGTTTGGGGAGATCGGACCCCTCGCGCCGGATGCGCACGCCCTTCCCGCCGCAGAACAGAACGACCTTCATCGCGAGCCTCCCCGTGCGCCCGAATCGCGGAGCACTTTTTCGGCGGCGTTCTCGCCGCTGATGAACGCCTCGTCGGTCCAGTGGTATCCCCATTCGCCGTAGCGTCCGCAGTATCGGATCTTGAGTTCGTCGAGGTAGGCGTGGACGACCTTGAGGGCGTCGGCGCGGTCGAGGTCGAAGATGATGTTGGCGTGGGGGATGTGGAGGGTGTTGGCGAAGACGATCGGGTCGTCGTCGCGGAGAATGTTGCACTTCTTGAGATCGCGCAGGACCGGTTCGATGCACGCCTCGGGCGTCCGGTCCAGCGGGCGGTACTTGGGCGAGAAGTAGCACTCGGCCTGGAGGCTCCCGCAGCCGGCGGGCGCGTTGTGGGGCGAGAGCAGGTGGGGGGTGCTCAGGCGTGTGAAGAAGACGTCGCGGTCGTAGTAGTACGACCAGTGCGCGTCGAGGAGGTCGGCACGCTTGACGCCCACGTTCACGAGGACAAGCTCGGTGCAGGCGAGGCGTGCGGCGGCGTCGCGGACCTCGCGCGGGGCGCCCTCGATCTTGGGGATCAGCGTGTTGAGGGGCATGGACGAGACGAGGTGGTCGTACTCGGCGGTCGTGCCGTTGGCGAAGCGGAGGGTTTTTCGGCGCGGGTCGAGGGCCACGAGCTCGTGCCCGGTGCGGACGGTGGTCTCGCGGGCGAAGCGGTCGAGGTAGGCGCGGAACCCGCCGTGGCTTGGGTATCGGAAATCGTCGACGTAGTGGACGTTGGGGGTGGAGGGCGAGAGGGCTCCGCGGAGGACTTCTTCGAGCTTGGGGCGGTAGAGGCGCGGGCCCAGCCAGTCGGTGCTCATGTTGTCCGCGGTGGTGGTGTGGTACTTGAAGGCGTACTCCATCGGGAACGTTTCGGCGAAGGTCTTCCCGAAGGCGGCGTAGAGCCAGTCGCGGTAGTTCTTGATCTCGCCGGGCGGCGCGGACTGGGCCTGGACGAAGTCGTCGATGATGCGCACGACGAGGTCGGTGGGGAGCCCGTGGAGGTTGACCTGGGCGGGGTGCTTGATCCAGTGCCCGCGCCAGAGGTTGTTGACCTTGGCGTGGATGGTCTCGTACTTCCCGTGGATGTTTTCGGCGAGGAGGCTCTGGATGCGTTTGTCGCGGGTGAAGGAGACGTGGGGGCCCTCGTCGAACATGAAGCCGTGCCACTCGTGGGAGCTGGTGTGCCCTCCGGCGTGGGGGAGCTTCTCGTAGACGATCGTGGACAGACCCGCGTCGTGGAGGCGGTGCGACGCCCCGAAGCCGGCCATGCCTGAGCCGATGATCGCGATGCGGGTCATGGGCAGGCATTCTATCGGTCGTTCGCGGGATCGCCTGAGGACGCAGCGGAGAAGTCCATGGGCGAAAACCGCGCGGAGGGCGCGTTATCTGTCGGCGGGAGGCGTGGGGAGCGACCGGGCCCAGCGGATGGTGCGTTCGAGCCCCTCGCGGAGGGGGATCCGCGGCGACCAGGGCAGGAGCGTCTGGGTCTGGTCGAGGCGGGCCGAACGCACCTGCTCGTTGGGGCGGGGCGCGGAGCCCAGCCGCGGCGGCGGGGAGCCCGGGATGAGCGTGTGAAGGATCTGGGCGATCTCGCCCACGCTGGTGAGGACGCCGGTCCCGATGTCGATGGTGCGGCCCTCGATGGCGGGTGCGGCGGCGCAGGCGAGGAGGCCCTCGACGACGTCGTCGACGTAGATCCAGTCGACGGGGCGATGGGGCGAGGAGATCTCGGGCGCCTCGCCCCGGAGGAGCTTGACGATCGAGCCCGGGATGAGCTTGGTGAAGTCGTGCTGGCCCGGGCCGTAGACCATGAAAAGGCGTGCGGTGACGACGGGGAGCGCGCAGAGGGAGTGGAAGAGCGCGGCGTAGGCGGAGGCGGCGGCCTTGCTGAGGGCGTAGGGCGAGGAGAGCGCGTCGCGGAGATCTTTGGTCTCGGGCTCTTCGAGCGAGCCGCAGAGCACGACGCGGGCGACCTTGCGTTCCGCGGCGGCGGTGAGCAGGTGAACGGTCGCGGCGAGGTTGTCGCGGAAGGTGGGGAGGACGCGCTCGAGGGTTCGGGCGGCGAAGGGATGGCCGACGGTGTGGATGATCACGTCGCAGGGGGAGTCGGCGAGGAGGCGCCGGGCGGATTCCGGGTCGCCCAGGTCGAGGGCGAGGGCGCCGTCACGCGGTCGGCGGGCCGCGGCGAGGACCGACGCGCCCAGGGACGTGAGGCGCTGCGCGGTGGCGCGTCCGATGAAGCCCGTGGCGCCCGTGACGAGCACGCGTCTTCCGCGCCACGTCTGGGTTGCTTCCGGGGTCAAGTCGCCCGCCTTTCCGTGTTCACTCGCCGCGCTCACGCCAGGCCGATCCCGGCGTAGCGAGAGTAGTCGGCACGCCCGAGCATCCGGCGTGCGTCGACGAGCAGCGGCGTGGGGGAGCGCCCCTGGAGCAGGCTGGGGACCTGGCGGTAGTCCTTCCAGCGCGTCACGATCACCGCCGCGTCGATCCCGTCGAGCGCCTGAGCGAGGGTCTCGCAGAAGCGGACGTCGCGCCCCTTGAGGGCGAGCGCGGCGGTGCGGTTGGCGATGGGGTCGTGAGCGCGGACGAGGGCGCCCTTGGCGACGAGCTGGTCGATGATGGGGACGGCCGGGGACTCGCGCATGTCGTCGGTGTCAGGCTTGAAGGCGAGGCCGAGCACGGCGATGTTCTTTCCGCGGAGGTTGGTGAGGCCGCGCTCGAGGAGCGTCACGGCGCGCGCGGGCTGGTCGTGGTTGGTCTTGAGGACGGCGTCCAGAAGCCGGGCGGGCTCGCCCCGTGCGGCGCCCCACGCGGAGAGGGCCTTGACGTCCTTGGGGAGACAGCTCCCTCCGAAGCCGCAGCCGGGGAAGATGAAGCTGTTGATGCCGGCGGGGGTGCGTGTGCCGTCGCGGGCGCGGTGCTGGAGTTCTCGCATGAGATGGACGCCCTTCATGACGTCGGCGGCGTCGACCCCGGGGATCGTGGAGCAGAGGTTGGCGATCTCGTTGGCGTAGGAGATGAGCGTGGCGAGGAGGGCGTTGGAGGTGTACTTGATGAACTCGGCGGTGGTGTTGGAGGTGCGGAGGGTGGGGGTGGTGTCAAAGGCATTGTAAAGAGCCGCGAGCACGTCGAGGGTGCGCTCGTCCATCCCGCCCAGGACGATGCGGTCGGGGACGAGGAAGTCTTCGACGGCGGAGCCTTCGGAGAGGAACTCCGGGTTCATCCCGACGCCAAAGTCCGGCCCGGCCTTCTTCCCGCTGGATCGTTCGAGTGCGGGGCGGACGAGGGAGTCGGTGGTCCCGGGCACGACGGTGCTCTTGACGGCGACGACGTGGTAGGAGTTTTTCGATCGGAGGGCGTGGCCGACGTCGGTCGTGGCCTTTTCGACGTAGGAGAGGTCGATGGTCTTTCCGTCGAAGGGCGTGCCGGTGGCGATGAGGGTGAGGTCGCTGTCGCGGACGGCGCTGGGGAGGTCGGTCGTGCCGAAGAGGAGCGTCCCGACGTGGCGCTTGAGGAGGTCGTCGAGGCCGGGCTCGTGGAAGGGCGGGATGGCCTTGGCGATGGACTCGATCTTGGAGGCGTCCTGATCGACGCAGACGCAGCGGTGCCCCTTCTCGGCGAGGCAGGCGCCGGTGACGAGCCCGACGTACCCGGTGCCGATGATGGAGACGTTCATGGGCGTGCCGCCTTGTGCTGGGCGTGCCCGGTGCGTGCGGGGGTGGTGGAGGTCCAGGCCTCGACGGCGCCCTCCTGGTTGTCCTTGTACCAGACGATGGAGCGTTCGAGCCCGTCGTCGAAGGAGACAGCGGGGTTGTAGCCGACGTGCTCGCGCGCCTTGGTGATGATGGGGCAGCGGCGGTTGGGGTTGTCGACCATGTAGTCCTTGTCGGTGCTGGGCTGGAAGACGGCCTTGCCCTTGTAGCCGTAGAGGCGCGAGCAGAGCGCGACGACGCGCTGCGCGAGATCTTTCATGGAGATCTCGGGGGTCTCGGTCCCGATGTTGTAGGCCTCGCCGGGGTGCCCGCGGACGAGGACCTTGTAGTAGCCGATGATGGCGTCGGCGGCGTAGCAGAAGGTGCGGGTGGCCTTGCCGTCGGAGAGCATGACGATGTCGCGTCCGGCGAGGGCGTCTCTGGCGAAGTCGGGGAGGACTCGTCCGTCGTTGATCTTGAGCCCCGGGCCGTAGTTGTTGAAAGGTCGTGCGACCTTGACCGGCACGCCGTGGTGCTTGGCGAACACGGCGCACATGGTTTCGCCGAAGCGTTTGGCCTCGTCGTAGCAGGCGCGGGGTCCTGTGCAGGAGACGAACCCGCGGTAGTCCTCGGGGGTGGGGATGGCCTTGGGCTCGGGGTCGCCGTAGATCTCGCTGCTGGAGAGGAAGAGGACGCCGCGGACGGGGTCCTTGGAGCTCGCGGAGTCTCGGGCGTGGTCGAGGAGGTTGCGGAGCCCGTTGATGTTGGCGTCCATGCACTCGACGGGGTGAGCGCGGTAGTAGGTGGGGGAGGCGATGGAGGCGGCGTGGATGATGTACTCGAAAGGTCCGAAGGGTCTGGGGAGGGGGAAGCGCATGTCCTGGGCGATGCTGCGCAGCTCGCCGGCGCGCTCGAGGGCCTCGAGCCACGCGGGCGTGCCGCGGGCGAAGTTGTCGTAGACGGTGACGGCGATGCGGTCGGGCTTGCTCGCGGCGCGGTTGTGGTGCGTGATGGCCTGGGTGAAGTAGTACCCCAGGAACCCGGCGCCGCCCGTGATGAGCAGGCGCTGCCCGGCCATGGTCTTGAGCTCGCTCTGGAGCGAGGCGACCATGAGGTCGAGGTCCATCTTCACGACATCCGCCGCGGTCTTCATCGCGATTCCTTTGCAGGAGGTGCCGGCCCGGGGCCGGGGTCTTTGGGGTGCTTCGCTACTCCACGCTCAGTGTGGGGAGGGGGACGACGAACTTGCCGCCCCAGGCGCGGATGAACTCGTTCTGCTTCATGATCTCGTTCTTGAGGTTCCAGGGCAGGATGAAAAGGTAGTCGGGCTTGGTGTCGTGGATGACCTTGGGGTCGAGGATGGGGATGCGCGTTCCGGGGAGGTAGTTGCCCTGCTTCTTGGGGTTTCGGTCGACGGTGTAGTCGAGGAAGTCGGTGCGGATGCCGCAGTAGTTGAGGAGGGTGTTGCCCTTGCCGGGGGCGCCGTAAGCGGCGAGGCGCTTGCCGCGGGCCTTGGCGTCGATGAGGAAGGAGAGGATGGCGCGCTTGGTGGCCTGGACCGTCTGGGCGAAGCCGGCGTAGGCAGCGAGGGAGTCGAAGCCGCGGCGTTTTTCGCGCAGGGCGAAGGCGTGGACGCGGTCGGAGACGGTCTGCGCGACGTTCTCGCGTGGCGTGGCGTAGATCCGCAGCGACCCGCCGTGGGTGTCGACCTCGTCGAGATCAAAGATCGTGAGCCCCTGCGAGGCGAAGATGCGCTGGACGGTAAGGAAGCCCAGGTAGGAGAAGTGCTCGTGGTAGATGGTGTCGAAGAGGTTCTGGTCGATGAGGTTCATGACGTGGGGGAACTCCATCGTCACGACGCCCTGGTCTTTGAGCAGGACGCGCACGCCCCCGACGAAGTCGTTGATGTCGGGGACGTGGGCGAGGACGTTG
>CAZTJZ010000077.1:0-14863 GCA_964614075.1 uncultured Phycisphaeraceae bacterium | reverse complement strand
TGCCCGACCCGTACTACGGCGGGGACGATGGCTTTCAGCGGGTGTACGACATGTTGTGGCGGGCGAACGAGGGGCTCATAGCGCACGCGCTCGATCGCGCCGCTCGCTAGAAACGAAGAAGCCCACGGGTTGGAACCCGTGGGCGTCCCGGCTTAATTGTCGCGCGAACGAACTACATCCCCAGCAGCAATCGCGCTGGATCCTCGATCGCCTGCTTGATCGCCACCAGGAACCGCACCGCCTCCGCGCCATCGATGATCCGATGGTCGTAGCTCAGCGCCAGATACATCATCGGGCGAATCGCGACCTGCCCGCTCCCGACCGGATACTCGACCGCCCGGTTCTTGATCGCGTGCATCCCGAGGATCGCGCTCTGCGGCGGGTTCAAGATCGGCGTGCTCATCAGGCTTCCAAACACGCCGCCGTTCGTGATCGTGAACGTTCCGCCTTGCATCTCTTCGAGCGTCAGCTTCCCGTCACGCCCGCGCGTCGCCAGGTCCTTGATCGCGTTCTCGATCTGCGCGAACGACAGCGTCTCGCAGTTCCGCACCACCGGCACCACGAGCCCCTTGGGCGTCGACACCGCCATCGCGATGTCGCAGTAGTCGTGCTTCTCGATCAGCGTCTCGCCCTTCTCTTCGATGAACGACGCGTTCACGAGCGGATACGTCCTGAGCGCCGCGACGGCCGCCTTCACGAAGAAGCCCATGAAGCCCAGCCCGATGCCGTTCTTCTTCTCGAACTCCTCCTTGTGCTGCTTGCGCAGCTCCATCACCGCGCCCATGTCGCACTCGTTGAACGTCGTGAGCATCGCGGCGGTGTGCTGGGCCTGCACGAGCCGCTGCGCGATCCGCTGGCGCAGGGGCGTCAGCCGCTCCCGCGTGACGCCACGCCCCCCAGTGCTCTTGGGCGCCGGACGCGCCGGCTCGCCCCGCCCCGCGCGGGACTCGACGAACGCGAGCACGTCCTGCTCGCGAACCCGCCCGCCCGCGCCGGTCGCGACGATCTTGGACATGTCCACGCCGTGCTCCGCCGCCAGCTTGCGCGCCAGGGGCGTGGCCCGCACGTCCCCGTTGGCGTCGTGCCCGGCAGCGGGCGCCGCCGTGGCGACCGCCGGCGCGGGGGGCGCGCTCTTGGGAGCGCCCTCGGCCTTGGCCGAACTCGACGCCGGCGCGGAGGCCGAGGCAGTGGACGACGCGGGCACGCTCACCGAGGGCGTCCCCGCCGGATCGATCGACCCCACCGCCTCGCCCACCTTCACGGTCTGCCCCGTCTTGGCCTTGATGGAGATCACCCCGCCCGCGGGCGCGGGGATCTCCATGGTGACCTTGTCGGTCTCGAGCTCGAGCACGGTCTCGTCGCGCTGGACGCGCTCTCCGTCCTTCTTGAGCCAGCGCTGGATCACGCCGCTCGTCACGGACTCGGCGATCGTCGGGATGATGATGTCCACGGGCATGGTGTGCTCTCAGTGTGCCGCTACCGCTTGGGCGCGGGCGTCTTGGGCTTGGCGTCCTTGGCCTCGGTGCTGATCGGGCTCTTCTCTTTCGCGTCCTTGGAGAGCGCCCCCACCGCCTCGATCAGGATGTCCTCCTGCTCGTACTTGTGGGCCCGCTTGCTCCCCACCGCGGGCGTCGCGCTCGCCGGACGACCCACGTACCGCAGCTCCACCTGGAACTGCGTCCGGAACTGATCCGCCGCGTACAGGTACGCCCCGGCGTTGCGCGGCTCTTCCTGCACCCACAGCTTCTCCGCGCCCTTGGGATACTTCTCCAGCGTCGACCGCACCAGCTCCGCGTGGAAGGGGTAGAGCTGCTCCAGCCGCACCACCGCCACGTCCTTGCGGGCCAGCGCGTTCCGCCGGTCGTTCAGCTCGTGGTACAGCTTGCCCGAGCAGAGAATCACCCGCGTCACGCCCTTGCGATCGCCCCCATTCCCGCCGGCCTCGAACGCGGGGTCGTCGATCACCTCGTGGAAGCGTCCCTCGGCCAGGTCCTTCATGGGGCTCGTGGGCACGCGCAGCATGCTCTTGGGCGTCATCACGATCAGCGGCTTGCGGAAGGGCCTCATGACCTGACGCCGGAGCAGGTGGAACATCTGCGCCGCCGTCGAGGGGTACACGACCTGCAGGTTGTCGTTCCCGCACAGCTGCAGGAACCGCTCCATCCGGGCCGAGCTGTGCTCGGGCCCCGCGCCCTCATAGCCGTGGGGCAGGAGCACCACCATCCCGCTCCACCGCGACCACTTGATCTCCGACGAGGCGAGGTACTGATCGAACATCACCTGCGCCCCGTTCGCGAAGTCGCCGAACTGCGCCTCCCACATCACCAGCATCTTGGGGTCCGCCAGGCTGTAGCCGTAGTCGAACCCCACCACGCTCACCTCGCTGAGCGGGCTGTCCCACACGCAGAACTTCGCCTGGCGTGTCTTCCCGTCCGGGCCCTTGGTCCCGGGCTCACGCTCCGTCGCCCACTCGCCCATCTCCCGCACGTGGTTCAGCGGGATGTACGCCTCCCCGCTCGAATAGTCGCGCAAGACCGCGTGACGCTGCGTGAACGTCCCACGACGGCAGTCCTGCCCCGACAGCCGCACCGGAACGCCCTCGATGAGCAGCGACCCCACCGCGAGCAGCTCGGCCTCGGCGTGCGTCACCTGCCCCGTCGTGCACAGGCTCCGGCGCGCGTCCAGCAACGCCTTGAGCTTCGGGTTCACCTGGAACCCCTCCGGCACGCGACCCATCGCCCCGCACAGCTCCTCGAGCGTCCCCATCGCCACGCCCGTCTTCACCGGGTCGTGCGAGTACGTCCCGCGCATCCCCTTCCACTTCGCGCTCCCCGGGTCGATCGTCGGGTCCTTGGGCCCCTTCTTCGCCGCCTCCTGGGCCTTGTCCAGCGCCTGGTTGATCTCCGCGGTGATCGCCTCCGCGGTGGCCTGGTCGATCTCCCCCTCGCGCCGCAGGCGCTGCGTGTACAGCGTCAGCGTGCTCGGGCGGTCCTTGATGAGCCCCGCAAGGATCGGCTGCGTGAAGCTCTGGTCGTCCTGCTCGTTGTGCCCGTACTTGCGGTAGCAGTACAGGTCCACGAAGACGTCCTTCTTGAACTGCTGGCGGTACTCCACCGCGAGCCGCGCCACGAACGCGCACGCGTCAGGGTCCTCCCCGTTCACGTGGAAGATCGGCGCGTCGATCATCTTTGCCACGTCCGTGCAGTACGTCGTGCTCCGCGCGTCCTCCGGGATCGTCGTGAACCCGATCAGGTTGTTGATCACCACGTGGATGCACCCGCCCACCGTGTATCCCTCGAGCTGGCTCATGTTGAGGCACTCGGCCACCGCCCCCTGCCCCGCGATCGCCGCGTCCCCGTGGATCAAGAGCGGCACCACCCGCCCCCGCGACCCCGCGTCGCCCCGCACCCGCTGCTTGGCCCGGCACCGACCCATCACCACCCCGTTCACGCTCTCCAGGTGGCTGGGGTTGCTCGCCATCGCCAGGTGCATCTCCTTCCCCGAGCGGAGCCGGCGCGTCCCCGAATACCCGCGGTGGTACTTCACGTCCCCGCCCCCGTCCGCGAACCCCTCCTCCCAGTTGTCCTCGAACTCGGTGAAGATCTGCTCCCACGTCTTCCCGATGATGTTGTTCAGCACGTTCAGCCGACCGCGGTGCGCCATCCCCAGCACCATCTCCTCCACGCCCAGCTCCCCGGCCCGCTCGATGCACTCGGCCAGCAGCGGGATCAGCGAGATCCCCCCCTCCAGGCTGAACCGCTTCTCCCCGCCGTACCGCTTCTGGCAGAACGTCTCCAGCGCCTCCCCGCGCGTGAGCTGCGTCAGGATCTCGCGCTTCTCCTCGCGCGATAGCCGGATCATCCCCCGGCGCTGCTCGTACTGAGTCAGAAACCACTCGCGCTCCGCGTCGCTGCGGATGTGCATGAACTCGAGCCCGATCGACCCGCAGTACGTCTGCTCCAGGTGCTCCACGATCTCCCGGAGCGTCTTGCTGCGCTCCCCGCCCGTGAGCTGCGCCTCGGCCCGGCGCGACAGGTCCCCCTCGCCCAGCCCGTAGTGCGGCAGGTTCAGCACCGCAGGACGCGGCCGCGCACGGTCGAACGGATCGATCTTCGCCGCCAGATGCCCCTGCTCGCGGTACGCGTTGATGAGCTCGTCGACGACGCTCTGAAAAGGCGACGCGCCGCCCGTGGTCGCGCCCCCGCCCCGAGACTGCGCGAGGTCAAAGCCCTGAAAAAACGCGCGCAGATCCCCCGCGACGGCGTGGGGGTCACGCCGGAACCGCTCGTACTCCCCGTCCAGAAACTCCGCGCTCCACGCGTTCACCGCAGGGGGTATCGCGCCGACGCCCGACCCAACGTCGCCCGATCTCCCGCCGCCCACACCGTTCGTGCCTTCAGCGCTCATGCTGCCTTCCATGCCCGAGGGGGCGGGCGTTCACGCGAGAACTCAGCACCCAATCACAAACCAAACACCATGCGGTGCTGCGACTCGATCGTAGACGGACTATCGGTAGACCGACCAGTCTATTTGAGCGATGTTCCGAAAACGAGAGCACGAACAAATCCCTCTCGCTCCCGCGGACTCACCCGAAACACCGCTCACCCGAATCGACCGCTGACGTAGTCCTCGGTCTCGACCAGATTGGGCCTCTGGAACACGTCCACCGTCTTCCCGAACTCCACCAGCCGCCCGAGGTACATGAACGCGGTGAAGTCGCTCACCCGGGCCGCCTGCTGCATGTTGTGCGTCACGATCATCACGGTGTACCGCTCGCTGATCTCGTGGATGAGTTCCTCGATCTTGAGCGTCGCGATGGGGTCCAGGGCCGAGCACGGCTCGTCGAGCAGCAGCACCTCGGGCTCGGCGACGACGGCCCGCGCGATGCACAGGCGCTGCTGCTGCCCGCCCGAGAGCCCCAGCGCCGAGTCCTTCAGCCGGTCCTTGACCTCGTCCCAGATCGCCGCCGATTTGAGCGCCCGCTCGCACGCCTCCGCGAGCACGCTCCGCCGGTTCTCGCCGTCGATCCGCAGCGGGTAGACGACGTTCTCGAAGATCGACATCGGGAAGGGGTTGGGCTTCTGGAACACCATGCCCAGGCGCTTGCGCAGGTCGATGACGTCGACGCTGGGGTGGTAGACCGACTCCCCGGCCAGGAGCATGTCGCCCTCGACGCGCACCCCGTCGATCAGGTCGTTGAGCCGGTTCACGCTGCGCAGGAGCGTGGATTTCCCGCACCCTGACGGGCCGATGAGCGCCGTCACCTTGCCCTTGGGCACGATCATCGAGACCGAGTGCAGCGCTTTGTTCGGGCCGTAGTACAGGCAGAAGTCGCGGATCTGGAGCACGGGCTCCTCGTCGGCGAGAGTCTTGTGCACGGCGGGCGCGAACGACTCCTGGCGCTTGATCGCCTCGATCACCTTGTACTTGACGCTCCGCGGCGCGTCCACGCCGCGACCCTCCGGGATCTCCGGCGTGAGCTCGATCCGGGGCGTGGGTCGTTCCTGGGTCATCGCCATGATGATTGTCCCTACATCACCGCCCCGCGCGCCCGGGCACGCAGCGAGTTGCGGATCAGGATCGCCGAAAGATTGAGCGCCGCCACGATCAGAACCAGCACGAGCGTCGTCGTCCAGACCAAGGGCCGGGCCGCCTCCGAGTCGGGGCTCTGGAACCCCAGGTCGTAGATGTGGAACCCCAGATGCATGAACCGGCGCTCGGGGTGCACGAAGGGCGGCTCCAGGCTCACCGGAAGCTCCGGCGCCAGCTTCATCGCCCCCACCAGCATCAGCGGCGCCACCTCGCCCGCCCCGCGCGCCATCGCCAGGATCGCCCCGGTCATGATCCCCGGCAGGGCCTGCGGGAGCACGACCCGGCGCAGCGTCTGCCACTGGCTCGCCCCGCACCCGTAGCTCCCCTCGCGCACCGACCGGGGCACCGCCGACAACGCCTCCTCCGCCGACACGATCACCACCGGAAGCGTCAGCAGCGCCAGCGTCAGCGACGCCCACAAGAGCCCGGGCCCGCCGAACGTCGGCGAGGGCAGCTTCTCGGGGTTCAGCCCCGCGAAGTAAGGCGATCGCGCCACCAGCACCACCACGCCCCCCGCCGCGAGGATCCACACCACCCCCGCCGCGAGCTTCAGCCCCGTTCGCGGCCCGCCGGAGTGAATGCTGGGCCGCGCCCGCGCCGCGAGCAACGCCGCCCCCGCGACCAACGCCAGCACCAGCCCCCCAATCACCCACCACACCCATCGCGCCATCCCGGCGCCCGACGCCCCGCCGTCGAGGTATCCCCCCATCGAGTAGCAGAAGAACCCCAGCCCGAAGACGCCATACACGATGCTCGGCACGCCCGCGAGGTTGTTGATCGAGATCCGGATCAGGCTCACCAGCGGGCCCTGCCGCGCGTACTCGCGCAGGTACACCGCCGCGATCACGCCCAGCGGCACCACCACCACGCTCAACAGCAGCGTCAGCAGCACCGTCCCCACGATCACCGGGAAGACCCCACCCTCGGTGTTCGCCTCGCGCGGGTCGTCGGCGAGAAACTCACGCCACCGCGACAGGTACACCCCGAGCTTCTCCCACCACGACATCGCGTTGGGCCGCACCACGCGCACCAGCGACGACACGCGCATCGGGTCCTCGGGCGTGTCGCGGCGTGCCGGGGCGATCCGTCCCGTTCCCACCTCCTCCAGCACCACCCGGTGGAGCTCGTCCTCGCGGTCGATCGCGCGGACCTGCTCGAGGAGCGCCTTGTACTCGTCCTCGAGCCCGCGCAGCTCGCCCTCCGCACGCTCGCGCACCCTCGCCACATCCTCCATCGAGCTCACACCCCCGGACCGCGGGTTCTCGAGCACCACGCCCAGCATCGCCAAGATCGCCAGCCCCCAGATCGCCACCCGCGCCCCGGACATCCACCACGCTTCGCCCACGCCGCGCGACCGCATCATCCGCACCCCGCCCGCGACCAGCCCCACCGCCGCGACGAGCATCACACTCCAGACGATCCACCCCGGGCGCGCCGGGCGCTTCGCCGCACGCTCCGCGTCGAGCTCCGCGCGGCGCACCGCCAGGCGCGTGCTCTCCATCCTCGTGTTCACCCCGCCCAGGTCGTGCTTGCGGATCCGCTCCATCCGCTCGCGGCGTTGCACCGCCTCGCGGTGCCGCTCGGGCAGCACGCGCAGCGTCTCCTCGACACCCTCCGCCACGCTCTCCCCGCCACGCCGGATCCCCCGCGGCACGCCCAGCCACACACCCCACTCTTCCCGCTCCGCCAGCACCGCGTCACGGGGCATCTCCACCGACGCGACGTCGCTCCCGTTCACCCAGCGGAAGGGCTCACGCCCCGCGTCGCGGTTGCCCACGCGGTACAGGCGGCGCCCGCCCTGCGCTTCTTCCTCTCGCACGCGCACGCCCAGGAACACCTCGCCCGACCGCAGCGTCACCTTCTCGAGGCTCCGGGGCCAGTACGTCCTCCCCCCCTGCCAGACGATCATCCCGATCAGCCCCGTGATGAGCGCCACGCACGCGACGAGCGCGCCCCCCAGCAGCCAGATCTGGGGCTCGCCGCGCGCGGCCGCCGCGGCGGGGCGGCGCACGCCCGTGCGGACCAGCGCCGCACGCTCGCCCGTCCCGACCCCGAGCTCTCGCGTCTCGCCCACGCCCATAACTCCCCCGCGCCGCTACAGCGACGCCGTCCGCTTCCGAACCCGCTGGCGGACCACCTCCGCCGTGGTGTTGATCACAAACGTCATCGCGAACAGCACCAGCCCGCACAGCACCAGCACGCGGTAGTGCGTCCCGCCCTGGGGCGCCTCGGGAAGCTCCACCGCAATATTCGCCGCCAGCGTCCGCAGCCCCGAGAACAGATTCAGGCTCATCTCGGGGGTGTTCCCCGTGGCCATGAGGACGATCATGGTCTCGCCCACCGCGCGCCCCAGCCCGATCATGCACGCCGAGAACACCCCGGACCCCGCCGCGGGCAGCACTACACGCACCGCCGTTTGCCAGGGTGTCGCGCCCACGCCCAACGAGGCGCTCCGCAGCGGCTCGGGCACGCTCCGCAGCGCGTCCTCGATGATCGTGTAGATGATGGGGATCACCGCGAACCCCATGATGAGCCCCACGACGAGCGTGTTGCGCTGCTGGAACGTGCCCAGAATGCTGTCGCGCGCGTCCAACCCCATCAGCCCGATCAGCCACGCCACCCCCGCCGCGCCCAGCAACCCCGCCGACGCCACGCCGCAGAACTTCGCGAACTCCGCCCACGCCTCGCGCCGCTCAGACCACCCCGCGCCTACGCGGCCCGCATCGCGCCGACGCCGACCTTCCCGGCGCCCGTGCGCGACCCACGCCGCGCCCACACCCGGGAGCGCCAGCAGCACAAACCACCCCGGCCACGCCCCGCCGATCTCACCTTCAAGCCACCGCGCCAGCCCGCCCGGCGCCGCGCCCGCCGCGGCGCCCTCGACCGGGCGCACCACCACGCCGTCCCGCACGAACATCCCGTCTCTCCGCAGCGCCCGCCGCACGCCGGGATCGCTCAGCCCTCGCTCGCGGACGATCGACGCCACGCGCTCCCCGGGCACGACCTCGTAGTGCCCCGCGGCCATCCGCGCGTCGCGGTCATCCCCGCGGAACAGGGCCCGCTCGACCACGGGCGAGAGCAACACGCTCGCGCCCACGCTCGCCGCCACCGCCAGCCCTGTGGCCGCCAGGCGCCCGGACGATCCCATCCGCGCCCTCGTGGACCTCGGGACCACCTGCCACAGGTGCGCCAAGACCAAGACCCCCACCGGCGTCATCACCAAGGACAGCGCCACCTCGGGCAGCCACGCCGACACGAACGGCGCCACGATGATCGCCGCCAGAAACCCCAGCACGACCGACGGCATGGAGGCCATCATCTCGACGCACGGCTTGACCACGCGCCGCACCGAGGGCTTGAGAAACTCGCTCGTGTACACCGCCGCCAGCACCGCCAGGGGCACCGCGATCAGCATCGCCACCACGGTCGCCTTGAGCGTCCCGAAGATCAGCGGCACGAGGCTCATCTTGAGCTCCGCCGCGTCGTCCGCCGCCGACGACTGATACACCCACTCCCCGCGCGTGCTCCCCTCATAGATCACGCGCCCGAAGAGGCTCGCCGCGCTCGCCTCGATGTGCCCCGCGTCGATCGACCACAGCTCCAGCTCTCTCCCGCGCAGAACACCCAGCGCATCGCCCTTGGGCGAGAACGCCAGAGCCGAGATCGCCTCTCCGTCGCCCGCCTTCACGCCGCCCTCCTCCACGTCGGGCGTTTCGATCCCCTTCCCGCTCACCATGTGCACGAAGCCCACGCCCTTGCCGCCCACCGCGACCAGGCGCGTCCGCGGGCTGATCCCCAGCGCCCCCACGCGTCCCTCGCCGACGTACCGGCGCGTCGGCACCAGCCTCATCCCGTCCGCGTGGCTCGTCCCCGGGTCCGCCGCCACGCTGTGCCCGAGGACCACGCCGTCCTCTCCGCCCGTGAGCAACGTCAGCCCGCCCAGCAGCATCCGCGCCGCGCTGATCGGCCTCCCGCCCGAGAGCGCGGCCTCCTCCACCACCGCCGCCTTCCCCTCCACCACGTGCGTCCGCGACACGCGTCGGCACAGCCCGTCCCGGTACACGCACAGCACCTGCGCGCCGTCCGCGGTCACGAAGACCCACCCCGGCACCCCGCGCTCCGGGTCGGGCGGGAGCGCCGCCTCGATCGTCTCCAGGCGAGTCCGCGCCGCCCCGCCCCCCAAGGGACGAACCGTCCGCGTCGTCGCGATCACCAGCGTCCCGTCCTCGCGAAGCACGGCCAGGTACCGCTCGCCCGTCGACGTCGACCGGACATCCACGCACGTCACCGCGCCGGCGCCCTTCCCGACATCCAGCGCCTCGCCGAACTCCTCGAACACCGACGTCAGGCGGGACTGTCCCGCGCCCAGGTGCTCCGCGATCACACGCTCCGCCCCCGCGTCGCCCGTCCGCTCGACCACGCGCCGCTCGCCAGGCGCCAGCCCCCGCGCCCCCTCCGGCACGTCCTCCCCACGCACCAGTTCGTGCGAAAAACCGAACCGCCCGAGCCTCACCCGCCCGTCCGCGAACCCAATCGCCCGGGGCTCGTCGTGCTCGGCCTGCGACCACGCCGTCAGACGCCCGCCCGTCAGCACCCGCGCCGCGAGCTCGCCCTCCGAAACAGTCGCGACCCATCGCAGCACGCCCGCGCCCTGCTCGTCCCGCTCCAGGAACGCCGCGCCGCGCGCGTACTCGTCCACCTCGACCGCCAGCACCTCGCCCCGCGCCGACGCCCGGCCCTCCACAACCTCCGCCCGGCCCTCGCGAAACAGCGGCGCCGCCACCGCGAACAGGTACACGCACACGCCCAGCACCGCCGCGAGCACCAGAAACCCGCCCACCGTGATCACCGCGCCCGCGAAGCGGTCCGCGGCGTACACGCCCGGCGATGTCCTTCGTGCGTGCCGGCTCATCGTGCTCCCTCAAGTCGGGCCCAGGACGACAAGGCACACACCGCGCCGGGGTGCCCAGCGCACTCCGACAGAATCGTCGCCCGTGCACGCGACGCCTGCTCGCCACAACCGCGAAGATCGCGCTAAGAACGCCCCGGAACGCTGTCGGAACGACGCCGCCGCTCGCCCGCTCCACGCGCCCCACTGGGGAAACGCGGCGGGTTCACCGTGCGCGCGATCGCCCGGGTCGTGCGCCCCCCCGGGCGCGGCTCAGTGCTCGGGCTAGTTCTGCTTCCCGGCGAACTTCTTGTTGAACTCGTCCACCGCCATGTCCTCGACCGACGCCTTGGCCAAGATCTGGTCCATCGTCTTGTGGTCGCGGATCTGCTGGAAGAGCCCGCCCGCCTGGTTGGAGCCGATGATCTCCTGGCGCAGCTTGTCCGGGCGAACCCCGCGCTCCGCCGCCATCTGCGCGATCCGCTGGTTCATCTCCCCCTCGGTGACGTTGACCTTGAGGTCCTCCGCCGCCTTGTTGAGGATGAAGAACAGCTTGAGGTCGCGTCCCGCCACGCTCGCCGACGCCGCGCGGAGCTCGGCCATGTGCTCCTCGATCTCCGTGGGCTTGACCCCGCGGTACATGAGCTCGAGGCGGCGCCGCTCCAGCGTCCGCGCCGCCTGCTGCGAGGTCATCCGCTGGGGGAGCTCCATCTTCGTGTTCTCGAGCAGGTGCTTCGCGAGCTGGTTGCGCATCGCCGTCTGCTGCTCCACCATCACCCGCGTGGTGATCCGCGCCTTCACCGCGTCCTTGAGCTGCGCCTCGGTCTCCATCCCCAGAGCGCTCAGCACCCGGTCCATCGGCGCCGGGATGATCCGGTCCACGCGGTCCACCGTGAACGTCACCGTCAGGTCGGCGTTGCGGATCGCCTCCACCTCGTGGTTCTCCGGGCCCTTGGTCTTCACCGTCAGCGTCGCGCCGGGCTTGGGCGTCCCGATCTGCTTCGAGAAGTCCTCCACCATTACCCCCAGGATCATCCCCTTGCCCTTCTTGTCCGCCGTGGGAACCTGGATCACCGCGCCCTGGATGTTGTAGAACTCCGTCCCGTCCTTCCCCTTCATCACCGCGTGCCCGGTGCAGTAGTCCCCCGCCTCGCCCGACTCGCGAGACTCCAGCTCCCCCTCGTTGATCCGCAGGTTCTCGATGTCCTTCTCGACCATCTCGTCCTTCACCTCGATCAACGGCTTGAAGACCTTGATCCCGTCCAGGCTGGGCAGCTCGAACTCCGGCAGCACCTCCACCTCCAGCTCCACCGACAGCGCCTTGCCGGGAACGAGCTCCACACCCCCCAGCGTCTCGCTCGTGGGCTGGCCCAGAACCTTCAGCTTGTGCTCCTTGACCACGTCCTGGTACGCCTGCGCCACCAGCTGGTCCTTGGCCTCGCTCCGTACCGAGGGCCCGAACCGCTTCTCGATCAGCTGTCGCGGCGCCTTGCCCTTGCGGAACCCGGGGAGCTGCGCCTGCTCGGCTAGCGCGTCCATCGAGCCCGCCAGCTTCTCGCTCACCGTCTCCGCGGGGATCTCGATGTGCAGCTTCTTGCGGCTCGGGCCCGCGTCGGTGATCTTCACGGTCGGCTTACGCTCTTTCGTCGCGGTCTGGGCCATGGCCGGTTCCTCGTTTCTTCGCCGCCACCACCCATTCATGGGGTGGCAGATCACGTCCAAGAACTCCACTCTTCGCTCCCCGCCGAGCCGGGCCCGGCACAGGGAGGCAAGCGTAGGCGACAGGCGGCACGCCGGCCCCGTGCTCGCCCAGGACCCGGAGCGCCCGCCCTGCCCGATGCTCCCCGCTTTCTCGCCGCTCTTTTCAGGGCTTTCCCGTACACTCCGCCCATGACCACCCGCCCGAACGTGCTCGCCCGTGCGTGGCTCCTCGCCATGATCGCCCCCCTGGCGCCCCTCGCCCTCGCCGAGAGGGAGGCCACCGTCGCCATCGTCGACGGCAAGGAAATCCCCGCTCCCTCCCTCGCCGACCAGATGGGCGACCCCGCCACCATCGAGCGCATCCTCGACGAGGGCAAGAACCGCAACCAGGTGATGGAGCACCTCACCGAGCTGACCACGACGATCGGCGCCCGCCTCACCGGCTCCTCCAGCCTCACCCGGGCCAACCATTGGTGCCGCGACAAGTACGAGCAATGGGGGCTCAGCAACCCGCACCTCGAATCCTGGGGCACGATCCCCGTCGGCTTTGACCGCGGGCCCGTCTCCGGCAAGGTCCTCCTGCGCCGCGAGACTCAGAACGAGGACGCCACCACCACCGTCGAGTTCGAGTCCCTCCGCGACCTCGTGCTCACCAACTTCTCCTGGGCCGCCGGCACCAACCTCAACCCCGACGGGACCTGCGGCGGCCCGGTGCGCGCCCCCGTCCTCAAGGAGCCCCAGACCGACGCCGAGTACGCCGCCGTTAAGAACAAGCTCAAGGGTGCCTGGATCCTCGTCCAGGCCCCCAGCCCCGTCGGGCAGCGCGGGATCCGCAATCTCTACGGCGTTCGGTACGACCTCATGAAGTCCGCGCGCAAGAAGGTCGCCGAGGGCACGCCCCTCTCCGACCTCTCCATCCCCGAGCGGCTCACCTTCGAGGGCGTCGCCGGGTATCTCTCCACCAGCAAGGACGAGCGCATCTGGACCGGCTCGGTCCCCGGATGGCGCGAGCTCGACTTCGACGCGATCCCCAAGGACGTTCAGGTCTCCGTCCGCGGGAGCGACTACGACTTCATCAACTCCCGCCTCTACGACAAGGAGCCCATCGAGGTCGAGGTCGACGCCGCCTGCACGTTCAAGAAAGGCCCCATCCCCGTCTACAACACCATCGCCGAGATCAAGGGGACCGAGCTCCCCGACGAGGTGGTGATCCTCTCGGGCCACCTCGACTCGTGGGACACGCCGGGCTCGCAGGGGGCAACGGACAACGGCACGGGCACCGCTGTCACGCTCGAAGCCGCCCGAATCCTGATCGCCGCCAACGCCAAGCCCCGCCGGACCATCCGCTTCATCCACTGGACGGGCGAGGAGCAGGGGCTCCTCGGATCCGCCGAGTACGTCAAGATGCACGCCGACTCCCTCGACAAGATCTCCGCGGTCTTCGTGGACGACGGCGGAACGAACTCGCAGGGTGGGCTGCACGCCACCGCGAACATGGCCGACATGCTCGCCGCCGCCTCCGCCCCCATCAACAACGTCTTCTTCGACGACCTCACCAACACGCCGCTCAATGTCAACGTCCAGATCGGGGACAAGCTCAAGAGCGGCGGGAGCGACCACTCCTCGTTCATCAAGGCCGGCGTCCCGGGCTTCTTCTGGGACGAGGTCGGCCGCGCCGACTACGCCCACGGATGGCACACCCAGTTCGACCGCCTCGACCTCGCCATCCCCGCCTATCTCAAACAGTCCGCGACGTGCTCGGCCCTGGTCGCCTACCGCCTCGCCTGCGCGCCCACGCTGCTCCCGCGCCCGCCCCAGGACGAACCCAAGCCCACCGCGAGCCGCTAGACCGGCCGCCCACTCTCCTCCTCGTGGCACAGGCGTCCCGCCTGTGTCCTTCACTATCCACTCCCGCCGCGCAACCCCCGCTCGCCTCCCCCGGCATCCAACCAGGCATCCCCAGCGAACCCCACCCCCGAGGCTTCTCTATGATCTCCCCTGCCGGCACTTCCTCACCCGGAACCCCGATGCCCCAATCTTCCCGCACCAAACCCAACGCGGCGAAACCCAACGCGGCCAAGTCCGTCGCGGCCAAGCCCTCCGGCCCTGCTCCCGCCATGAGCAAGGCCCGCCAGGCCATCCCCGACGTCCAGGCCTCCGCCGACCGGCGCAAGGTCGCCATCGACCGCGTGGGCGTGAAGGACGTGACCTACCCCCTCCGCCTCCACACCCGCGCCGGGGGCGAGCAGACCACCGTCGCCACGATCAACATGTACGTCGCGCTGCCCCATCACCAGAAGGGCACGCACATGAGCCGGTTCCTCGAGGTGCTCAACGCCCAGACCGGTGAGCAAACCAGCGAGCCCGTCTGCCCCTCCCGCATCCCCGAGATCTGCCGCGCCATCAAGGATCGCCTCAACGCCGAGACCGCCCACTTCCAGGCCTCCTTCACCTACTTCATCACCAAGCCCGCGCCCGTCACCGCGATGCCGGGCATCATGGACTACAAGGTCACCTTCGAGTGCACGAGCAACGGCACCGACGACTTCGTCATGGGCGTCACCGCCCCCGCCGCCAGCCTCTGCCCCTGCAGCAAGGAGATCTCCGAGTACGGCGCCCACAACCAGCGCTGCTACATCCAGGCCAAGGTCCGCACCAACAAGCTCATGTGGATCGAGGACC
>CAZTJZ010000076.1:0-14873 GCA_964614075.1 uncultured Phycisphaeraceae bacterium | reverse complement strand
CATGATCTTGATGCGGCTGGTGATCGCGGGCTGGAGGTTCTTGGGCGGCGCGTCCTGCTCCACAAGCACCCCGTCGATCCGGTACTTCACCGCCAGCTTGCGCTCGAACGGCTCGACGTGCACGTCGCTCGCCCGCTCGCGGATCGCCTCCAGAATAATCAGGTTCACGAGGTTGATGAGCGAGGGCTGCTCGGCCATCCGGTGCAGGTCGTCGGCCTCGATCGCCTCGAGGTTCGTGACCAGCTCGTCCTGCGATTCCGCCCCGCCCAGGCGGGCCGCCATCGCCGCCGCGGTGATCCCGTAGCTCGCCCGAAGGAGCTCGGTGAACGCCTCCTCGCTGATCGGCACGGGCGAGACCGGACGCCCCGCCGAGACCGAGACCTCGTCCAGCGCCGCCACGTCCGCTGCGTCCAGCATCGCCACGAGCACCCGCGCCCCCGAGAAGGCGTAGGGCACCGCCCGCAGCCGCACCGCCTGCTCCGCGGTGATCAGGCGGATCGCCTCCGGATCCGCGTCGGGCTTCTGCGCCAGGAGCGAGTGCACGGCGTCCTCGCCCCGGGGCCCGCCCGCGACGCGGGGCGCCTGAGCCTCGACACCGCTCGCTGCTGGACGACCGATCGTGGTCAACCGACCCCCGTTCGCTGCGACCCTGGCCCAGCCCCACCCCGAGCGCCGCGAACCTCTCGCGGCACGATCGTCCCCCGCCGACTCGGACGAACCGCTATTCCTCCTCCGTCTCCACGCCGAACTCGCCCTGCCAGTCGAACCAGCCGTTGCCCTGCGTCTTCTCGACGGTCTTGGTGGGCAGCTTGTTGCGCTGCTCTTCCTTCAGCAGCTCCTTCAGCTTGTCTAACGACGCGTCGTCGAGTTCCTTGCGGGCTTTCCGCGCGTCCGAGACGGCCTCCTTGCCCTCCGTACCCCCCCCCCAGGAGTTCATCATCACCGAGAGCTTCCCGCCGGCCTTCTCCTCCTGGGCCTCGATCGCCCGCGCCCAGGCCTCGTTCTTCACCGTCAGGTCCTTCTCGTACCGGGCCTTGAGATCGTTCACCGAATCCTTCTGGGCCGCCTCAAGGTCCGGGAACGCGGCGGCGGCGGCGAGCGCCTGGCTCGTGTACGACGGCTTGTACACCTTGGGGAAGCTCCGCCGGTTGATCTCGCTCGTGAACGTCGCCCGCGCCTCGTCGCTCAGCAGCGGGGACATCTTGCGGGCAAAGTCGCGGTGGAGGTCGCGCACCGACCGACCCTTGTCCTGGATGTCCTTCATGAACCCCTGCCACTTCGTCATCGCCGCCTGCGGGTCGTCCATCATCTTCTTCTGCTCGCCCTCGGCGTAGTTCTTGTACTCCACGAGCATCCGGTCCAGGTCCGTCTCGTACTTCTCCACGATCTCACTCAGCTCGGTGCTCTTGGCCAGATCCACCTTCGACTTCTCGAGCGCGTCCACAAGGTTCACCGACATCCCGCTCACGAGCCCGAACATGAGGTACTGCTCACGCCGGCGGTGCCGCTCGACCTTGACCCACTTGCCCTCCTGCTCGGGGGAGAGGAGCGCCTTGAGGTCATCGAAGAAGCTCTTCTCGACCTTCTCGACCTTCTCGCCCAGCTCCTTGCCCAGCGCCGGCATCTCCTTCTGGAACACCGACCAGTCCTGGTTCTCCTGCGCCTTCTCCGTCAGCGCCTTCATCTTGGCCTGGAACTCCTCGCGCAGCGTCTTGTTCGCGGCCTTGTTCCCGTTGAGCAGCTCGCGGGCGGCGTCCTTCTGGTCCGCGTCCAGACCGAGGATCTTGGCGTACGCGTCGAGCCCGCGACGCGTCACCGACGCGTCGATCTCCATCCCCGAGCCCATCATCCCGCCGAACTGAGCCCGGGCCTCGGGCGTCGCCAGCACCGACACGCCCACCATCGCGCCGATCACCACTCTGGCCAGGCCAGAACGCCAACGACGCGACACAACCCCCAACCCCGACTTGATCCGGCTTGACTTGATCCAGCTTGACACGGCGGAACTCCTTGTGCCCAACGCCCCGGCGCGCCCCGACCGGTTCTGCACGTCCAACCCGGTTCGGCGCGTCGGGACAAGTATAAACCCCGGGGGCGCACCAAGTTTCACCCGCCACCCGGATTCCCCGGGACCAACGCCCGGGCCCTCTACCGCTGCTCCTCGTCGCGGGAGATGAATACGCCCCCACCACCCATGTGTTCGGGCTCGTCCTTGGGGAGTTTCTCCTTCTGCTCGGGCTTGAGGATCGAGCCCAGACGCTCGAGCGTCCGCTTGTCGAGCTCCTTGCGCGCCCTGCGCGGCTCTTTCTCGGGAGAATCCCCCTCATCGCCCAGGGAGACCGTCGCGATCCCGGCCCCGGTGCTGAACATCCCCGTCTTCTGCTTGTCTTCGCTCTCGCGGGCCGCAGCCGCCCACTGGCGATTGAGCTGCGCCGCCTCCCGGACGTGCGACGAGCGCAGCGTTTCGAGGTCCTTGCGCTGCTCGGGGGAAAGATCGGAGAAGCCCTCCACGGCGGCGAGGTGCTTGTCCGCCTTGGAGGGCTTGTAGATCCGCGGATAGCTCGCGCGCCGGACCTCGTCGTTGAACTTTTCGCGGATGTCCTCGGGGAGGAGCGTGGCGAACTTGCCCGCATGGCGCTCGTTGAGGTCGCGGACCTTCGCCGCCGCCGCACGCGTGTTCTTCATGTGGTCCTGGAGCTTGTCCAGGTCGAAGTTCCCGCCCTCGAAGTCGAACTTGGGGGCGTTCTCGTTTGCCTTGGCCCGGGCCGCCAGCTCGAGGTCAAGCTCCTTCTCGTACTGCTCCACGCTCTCCGAGAGCGGGGCCTGCTGAGCGGGCGAGAGCTTGAACGAATCAAGGATCTCGACCAGGTCCACGCCCTCCCCGCTGAGCATCGCGTTCTGGAGCCCCACCTCGCGCCGGCGGGTCCGCTCCACCAGCGGCCACTTGCCCTCCTGCGCGGGCGTGAGCAGCGCCCTGAGGTCGCCCAGGAACGACTTCTCCGCCGCCTCGGTCGCCTTGGTGTGCTTCTCGCCCAGCTCCCGCAGCTTCTGCATGAACTCCTTGCGATCGTCGTCCTCGTCCTCGGGGTGAACGAGCGCCTGCATCGCCTCGCGACGTGCTGTCGCTGCCTGCTTCATCGTCGCGACGTACCCCTCGTGGAGCGACTTGGCCGCCTCGCGCTGCGTGTCGTCCAGCCCCAGGAGCGAGGAGTACTTCTCCAGCCCGCGAGACGAAATCTGCGTATTCCCCCCGCCCCCGCCAGGCCCCCCCACCGACGACATGACCCGCATGGTCTGCTGGGCCTGGGCCAACGGCGCCAAGCCGCCCGCCACAGCGAAGAACGACAGGGCACACACGAGGGAGGCATGGGGCTTATACATGAGCGCAATCTCCTTGGTACCCCGGGGTGGGGGCGCAGCCCTTGGAGGGTCCCACCCCGCCCGATCCGTCAGGAAACCGCGAAAACCACCCCACACCGACAAGAACGCAACACAAAACGCCGGTCTTGCGACCGGCGCCACCCCAAAGTCGCCCGGCACCTCTCCCGAAGGCCGGGCGTTGGTCTGTCAGACTTCCCTCGGGCATCCCTCGAACTCAAATTTCGTCGGGGTCGCCCTCGTCGTCGCGCCCGCGTCGGCGCTGGCGGTCATTCTGAGGCGTGGGCTTGGGCAGGCGGTCGATCTGGCCCTGGTTGAGCAGCTTGCGGAGACTCTCCGAGGTCGTCTTGTTCAGCTCGTCCCTGGCCGTGCGGGCCTCGACCAGGGCGGGGTTCTCGTCCTCGGGCGGGCCGCCGCGCATCCGCTGCCCGCGTTGGCCGTCTGGCCCTCCGCCCCGGCGCTGCCCCATCTGGGCGAGGTTGAAGCTCATCTCCCGCTCCTCGGTCGCCTTGGCGAGCTTGTCGTTCGCCGCGCTGATCTGCTTGGCGTACGACTCTTGGATCGCCTTGATCCCGTCCTTCTGCGCCTGGTCCAGGTCGCTGAATCCCAGGGCGGCGGCGAGCTCCTTGGTCGGGTGCGACTCGCGGTAGACCCGCGGGAAGCTCGCCTTCTTGACCGCCAGGTCCAAAGCGATCTTCTTCTCCTCGGGGAGCACGTCCATCAGCCGACGGGCGTAGGTCCGGTTGAGATCGCGGACCTTGACCCCCGCCGCCCGGGCTTCCTCCATCGCCTTCTGGCCCGACTCGGGGTTGCCCTCCTGGAACGCCTTGCTCATCGCCTCGCGGGCGGCGTCGTAGGCGCTGTTGCGCCGCGTGAGCTCCTTGTCCAGCGCGTCCTCGTACTCCTCGAGCACGGGCTGGGCCTTGGCCTTGGCGTCCGCGTCCAGGGCGGCGTCGTCCAGCACGCGCACGAGGTCCACGCCCTCGCCCGAGAGCCGACCGCGCGCGATCGTCGCGTCACGCCGACGCGTCCGCTCGAACTTCGCCCACTGCCCGGTCTGGTCGGGCGTGAGCAACGCCTGCAGATCGCTCGTGAAGGACTTCTCGATCTTGGCCCGCTCGTCGCGCATCTTGGTCATCTGCTCGCGCATGAGCTGCATCCCGCCCTCGCGGTCCCCCTCGCGGAACTTCTCGCCGATGGAGCGCCGGTTCTCCTCCATCGCGTCCGCCTGGGCGCGGATGGCCGCCTGATAGCCCTCGAAGAGCGTGGTCGCGGCTTCCTTCTGATCGCTGTTCAGCCGGAGCAGGTCGGCGTAGCCGCTCAGCTCGCGCCTCGTGATCGTCGCGGGCAGATCGCCCATGGCCCCGCCCATCATCCCGCCACGGCCACCCCCCCCGGGCTGTGCCAACGCCGGAAAGGCGATCACAAGCGACGCGGCGAGCACCAATCGGCTGAGTCGGACCATCGGGGAATCTCCAAAGCGTGAAAGAGACCGGGGCAGACCTCACAAAGAACTCGGATTGCGCCGAGGCCTGCACGGCAAGGGTAACGACGCCGACAGCCTGGTATTGCCATGCCGTTGCCGGGCCTCGATCGCCCCAGGACCCCACAGGATAGGGGACGCGGCCTGGTCTAGGGCCGGATCTCGCCCAGATCCAGGACCACGGCGTCCGCGGTCCCATCGCCGTCGGCGTGGTAGTAGTCCACCCCCAGGAGATCCGCGCTCAACGAGGTGAAGACCAGGCACGACCGTCCCGACGCCGCGGCGTACTCCAGATCCCCCTCGCTGGGCCCCGCGTACTCGCGGTTCCCCTCGGCCTGCGCGTGGAAATGGAAGTGCGCCAGGGCGGTGTCGGACGAGGACAGCATCTCCCTCGACGCGACGAACTGTTGATCCCCGCGCCGTTCGCCGGGGCGCGGCGGGTACAGCGTGGCCGCGAACCCCTCGGGCGAGTCGCTCACCGTCCCGCCGTACTCCGTGGTCGTGTCGTCGCGGTCCAGCGACGCGAACCGGAACAATGCCTCTCTCACGCCCGGCGTGCGCAGGGCGTCGTCGATGGCCAGGATCGCGAGCAGATCCCCGCGCGAGAGCCGACCCTGCTGGCGGGCCAGCGTCTCGTGGTACCGGGGCGTGCCGTTGGCCCATGTCCTGGTGTGCAGCGTGCGCGGCGCCAGGCGTTGGGCGAGTTCGTCCTGGAGCTCCTCCCGGGAGCGGGCGAGCCTCGCGGAGTTGCGGGCGCCGGCGAGGCGGACCGCCTCGGCGTGGCGGAGACGCACGGACCCCTCACCCAGAGACCGGATCGCGCTCGCGGCGTCGGTCCACCACGCCGAACGGGCCGCGCTCGCGTCTCCCGCGAGCGTCGACACCCACGCGAGCTCCATCGCGGTCGCCGGGAGGACGCGCAGCTCGCGCTGAGCGCGGACAAGGGCGGCCAGCAGCGGGTCGCCCGACGCGTCCGCCGACGCCAGCAGTCTTCGGCGCGACTCGCCCGAGGCGTCCAGGCGCGAGAGGAGCTCCCACGCGTCCTCGCGCGTGCGTTTCGTCCAGTCCAGCCCGTGGGTCGCGGGCTCATCGGGCGCGTCGAGGAAGACGGACATCACGCCCTGCTCCACCCCGCCGGGCGACAGCGCGGCGATGGCCGCACGCTCGCCACGCTCCGCGTCGGAGACTCCCGCGACGGGTCGGCGGTAGCTGCGCACCAGCGCGGGGACAAAGTCGGTCCACGACCGCTCCGCGGCGGTCTGGGCGATCTGGGCCACCATCGCCCGGCTCGACTCCTGGGGGAGCAGTCGACGGGCCGACTCGCGCGCGGCGTCAGCAATCTCCGGGTTGGGGTGGTTCACCAGCGCGACAAAGGCCTTGCGGCGCCGGTCCGAGTCCGCACGCTCGTCCACGAGGAGCTGGCGCA
Source organism: uncultured Phycisphaeraceae bacterium (assembly GCA_964614075.1). Lineage (GTDB taxonomy): Bacteria > Planctomycetota > Phycisphaerae > Phycisphaerales > UBA1924. The sequence continues at coordinate 8,586 of CAZTJZ010000076.1, read as the reverse complement.
GCAGCGCGATCTCGGCGTCGCGCAGCGACGCGGGGGGGAGCGCGAGCATCGAGTCCATCGCGTCCCGCCGCTCGCGGGAGGTGGACGACGCGTCCGCGAAGACCGCGACCGGGGGACGGGCCGGGTCGCCCGAGCACCCGCTCAGGATCAGGACGGTGAGCACCCAGGACGTCGCGCGAGGAATGGTCATGCCGACCCCAGCGTAGTGGGAGCAGGGACGGCCCGACCTACTATCAACACATGGCACGGACGGACAGCCAGAACGAGGTCCGGCGGGGGGTGGAGAAGGTCCTGAGCCTGATCCGCCCCGCGGTCCAGGCCGACGGGGGGGACGTGGAGCTTGTCGACATCACGCCGGACGGGGTGGTGCGGATCCGCCTGCACGGGGCGTGCGTGGGGTGCCCGTCGAGCGGGGTGACGCTGCAGATCGGGATCGAACGGAACCTCAAGGCGCATGTGCCGGGGGTCCGGAGCGTTCAGTCCGTGGGGTAGCGGGGCCGCCGGGGCAAAGCGGATCCCGGGCGTGGCTACGGCGTGAGTTTGTCGGGCGTTCGGGCGTTGGCGCGCCGGACTGCGTGGCCGGGCTGGGTGGCTGGGCTGGGTGGCTGGGCTGGGTGGCTGGGCTGGGGGGCGGGGCTGGGTGGCCGGGCTGGGCCATCGGCTGGGTCGAACGTGGGCCAGGCGGTTCGCCGGCCAGGTGCGCCCAAGACAAGCGACACAAAGGATTTCCGTCCCGGGGCGGGGTGTGGTATAACGTTCTCCGGTGGTTGGACGTGTCCCTCGGTGGAGTCGGGCGCGCCGTGGCAAACGCCAAGGACGGGAGTGGTGGCCATGCTGGTAATTACGAGGCGTGAAGGCGAGGAAGTGGTGATCGGGGACCCGCGGAATCCCATCGGCGTGGTGCGGATCGCGTCGGTGAAGGGCGAGCGGGTGCGGATCGCGTTCGAGTTCCCGCGCGAGGTGGAAATCCACCGGCGGGAGATCGCCGATCAGATCGTGGCCCAGACGCCCGAGGTCGTCGGCACGATCAAGCCCAGCACCACAGTGTCGTGAGCGTCGGCGAGGGCCGCCCAGTACGTGGGTGCTGGATGCCCCATCGGCGGGCCTAGGCTCATCGCGTCGGCCTCGGGCCGGCGTGTATCGCCACCGTAGCTCAGTTGGTAGAGCAGCGCTTTTGTAAAGCGCGGGTCGCAGGTTCAAGTCCTGTCGGTGGCTTGTCGGCTTTCCCGCACGACGCGGCGGGAATATATTTGAGCCCGCCGAACAGGGCGGACCCCAGGGCGGATGCCGGAGTGGTCAAACGGGGCAGACTGTAAATCTGTTGGCGAAAGCCTTCGGGGGTTCGAATCCCTCTCCGCCCACTTTCTCCTTTCACGCCACACGCCACGCCTCCATACCAGGCGTCGCGTGAGCGTCCACCTCTCCTACGCCGGCCGGGCTCGACGAGTGCGCGAGCGGAAGGCGTCGGGCGCACTGGGTATCCCTCCCCACGGCCAGAAACATGACCCGCGTTCCAGGACGCGTGCGGAGCGGGCGACGAGCCTGTTCACGTTCGTAGCTTTTCTAGTGCACAATGTTGAGGCATCTCCTCGGCCCGCGAAGTCGGATGGCGACTGGCTGGGCCGATCCACTTGCTCGCGGGCGGTGGAGTTCCGTGTGAGCACGCGGCACATCGAACTCGGCGCATGGATCTGGGTGCTTCGCTCGAGAGTGTGGACGCCTCGGCGTGATTCACACACATGTGGGCTGCATGCGCCCGACACCTGCGCTGAAGCAAGAAGATGGCCTTGACACGCGCCGCGAATTGTGTTCAAATGCCCCTGCTGCGGTGGGTCAACCAGTCACGAGGAGGCATCATGCACCGTGAGATTGACCCGATGAAGCAACTGAGATCCAACGCAACACACGAACTCGGGTAAGGCTGCGCGAATCATTCCGGCGCGGGGTAGGTCCGCGCGCCGGAACTGTGCGGATTTCGCTCGGACGGCGAGCGCGTTGACACGTGCGATCGGCAAGGGCGTCGCCGGAGTGGGGTGCTGCGCTGCAGCAGCGCCAATACAGAGGAACAAGTCGGCCCAAGAGCTCGGACGTGGGAAACAGATGGAAGCAGGATACAGAACGCGAACGGGATTGTGTTGCGGATATCGAGGGAGCATCGGATGAATCTCACGCGTGTTGTCGTGGCGACGTCGTGTCTCATGGTGAGTGGCGGCACGTTGGCGCAGGAGCCGCCGCGGTACATGGTCGAGCTGCCGGAGCACTGCGCCTCGGGGGACGCATCGAAAAGCGCCGCGTGGAACTCACATTTTCTGGCGTCGACGTACGCGGTGCCGAACAGCGGCGCCGGCCCGCTGTTCCGCGGGTTTCCGCTCAATCTCAGTCTGAGCTGGGGGATCGGTCCCGGGGACTTCCCGGCGATCTCGAACGATGAAGTGCAGGGCACACTCCCGCTGGTGCCGGGTACACCGCGGGCGCGGACGGTAGAGCGTCCGACTCGGGCGCTGGGCGGAGGGGTGGTGGATCTGATCACGGGCGCGCCGCTGCTGCGAGATATCGATCTCGAGCTCGCGTTCGGCAGCGCGGTGTACCGGCACGTGCGGACATACGGCGAGGGTTGGTCGACCGTGTGGCACGAGAACGAGGCGTTGCACCACTCCTCATCGTTCGGGGTGGACACCACGCCGCCGCGGAGCGGTGCGGTGAGCGAGGAGCTGTTCTGGGATTGGCATGGGCAGGGGTGGATGATCGGGGAGAACCCGATGTTCCTGTTCGACGCGGAGTACCTCGGGATCGGCGCCGTTCCGGCGCAGGGGAGCCAGGCGGCGCAGTCGACGCGGATGTGCTACTTCATGCCGGACGCGCACCGCTCGATCCCGTTCGAGCGGACGGTGCCCGTCGCGGGTCAGCCGCCCGTATATGTCGCGCCGCCGCAGTTCGAGGCGGCGATGCGGGTGAATGGTGGGGTGTGGAGCGGGAGCGCGTGGACCACGCCGCCTCAGAGCGTGGACGTGGTGCTGCTGCAGGGGGCGGTGCGGTACCACATCGAGCTGCAACTGAACACGTCGGAGTCGACGGTTCGCGGCACGGATGTTCCCAGGAACGAGGCGGGTGATGATCTGCACAACTCGCCGGTGGCGTCGTCGAACCCGGGCGTGGGGATGCCGTACTGGGGTCTGACGACGCGGATCGAGGACCGTCTGGGGAATCGGATTCTGCTGGAGCACGCGCCGTTCCAGCAGTCGCTGTCGGAGGTGAACGGGACGACGGGCGAGTATTGCTTCCAGAACAGCAACGAGCGCGGGCAGCTCAAGGCGATTCGGCTCGTGGCGGCGGGCGCGCCGGAAAGTGCGCCGACGTGGACGATCGTGGTCGTCAGCCGTTCGTTCTACGCCAACGAGCAGAGTCAGTGGGCGAGCCCGACGGAACCGGATCCGATCCCGCACGGACTACCACCGGGGTATGTGCGCGTGCCGCCGAACTACACCCGCCTCACCGGGGACGCGTACATGGCCAAGACCTTCCGGTACCACCGGCAGAACGCGATCCATGCGATGTTCGTGTACCCCGGCGCGGCGACCGTTCCCGCGGGGCCGTTGACAATCGACGCGGCGACGTTTTCCGCGATCGGGCTGATGCCGAACGGACAGTGGCACAATGCGCCCGAGATCCTGGACAAGTTCGACGAGATCGACACGGTGAGCCTGCTCGGCCTGCCGACGAACTGGACGAAGCAGGTGCGGTACCTGTACGCGGACCCCGAGCCCAAGCAGAACTCGCCGCGGGTCGGTGTGTACTTCCGCGGGCATGTGTTCTTCGGATCCGGGTTGAGCTACGACGGGGACATGGTGGGAGTCACGCAGGCGACGTGGGTGCCGCGGCTGCTCAAGAAAACCGAGATCGAGCGGAACGAGAGCGGGCCACCCTCGGAACGGAGCTGGATCTGGAAGTACACCTTCCCCAAGAACTTCTATCAGCCCGACCGGAGCATGGACACGAACGTGCTCGAGGCGTGCATCGGCCCGGAGAAGATTGGGATGATCGTGGGCGCGATGCGGGCATACTCCGCGCTCGCCGCGAACGACCGCTGCTCGCACGCGGCGTACTGGGAGCCCGCGCCGGGAAGAAAGACCGAGGACATCGGCGTCAATGATGTCGTGTGCACGCCGATCAATCAGCACGTGCCGAGGGTCGACGGGAAGGGCGAGATCGTGAAGTACTCGACGCCGCCCCAGGGTGAGACGTGCCTGATCGTCATGACGCCGCTCTGGAGGCACGTGGACGAGTACTACGGACGCGACATCCTGCGCTGCACCGGAGAACCGACGGTGCCCATCCAGTCCCTGGGCATCGAGCAGGTTCGGAACCGGTTGTCGGTGCCCGTGGAGCAGTGCGTACAGCTCTACGGCGGCGTGATGGGCGTCGCGCGGTACAACGCGCCCGGTTTGCCGTCCGAGACGTACAGCGTCTCGCGGTTTCTGGCACATCCAAAGATCGCCACGCTCCAGTACGACGGGTACCCCGCCCCACTTCCGTCGGAAGGTGGATGGCGCAAGCTCTTGGACCCGGGCTCGAGCCCGATCAGCCCTCAGCTCGGGCGTGGGGCGCTGCACCATCCCTACCGGCTCATCCTGAGGCCGTCCTGGATCAACGAGCCCCAGGAATGGGCGGCGGCGAGCGCGGCGGATCAGACGACATGGTTCGCCGTGATCCAGCGTACGGACTTTGCGCCGGGGGTGCCCAGCGGGCGGACCCGGTCAACGCGGCTCGTGGAGATGAACGCCGCGGGGATCGTGCTGCGCGACTCGACGTGGCTGCAGAACGGCGAGATGACGGCGCAGGACGGCGAGCTCCGCGAGGAGCGGAAGGTCAACTCGAGTGGTGCCGTGGTCGAGCGGCGAACGGCGTCGTGGACCAGCGAGGAGAACACGGCGACGCAGTCGACCGACGGAGTGATCGAACGCCACGGCTACGACTCGACTTCCAGCGAGGGCACGAACGCGTTCGGCGTGCCCTTGAGCGTGCACCGCCTTCGGTGGGATGGATTCAAGCTTGGCACCTCGGGAACCGTGTACGTCACGCGGTCGCTCGATTATCACCTGGAGCGCCCGGACCTCGTGACCCGAGTCGTGGAGTTCGCGGTTCCGACGGCGTTGGTGGGGACCAACACGGCCCCGCCGCCGGACCTCGACCGAGACACCGTGAGCGACACGCAATATTATTTCTACCCGGCCGATCCATATCTCGAGCGAGAAGCGTACGACGCGGTGTTCAGCAGTATTACGCTGCACAGCCCGGAGCCGCCCGACGCGGAGGGGCGGGTGTTCCGTTTGAAAGAAGTGGAACAGTTCGACGGGGAGGGTCGTATGACCCACCGGGCAAGGGGGTACTTCCGCGTGGAGGGCGGCGTGCTCTCGAGCACGCCCGAGACGTTCACCTCACTGGCGTATGAGAATGATCCGCTCGGACGGCCGACCAAGACCGCCGTGGTGCAGAGCTGGCTCGGCGACGTGACCAGCGCAGACGGGTGGACGACGCAGACCACGTACGACGCGCAGGACCGCCCGAAGATCGTGACCGGTCCGGACGGCCGCATCACGTACCATCTGTACTCCGCGGACCCCAACGACGGGAACGTGACGCGGCACACGACCTATCCCAACGTTCACGGCGTCACGAGAACTCTCTCGGAGCCGGTGATCGTCGAGCGTCTGCGTGGCGGGGTCATCGAGTCGCGGGAGGAGCGGCTGGTCGACGGGGTGATCCCGGATCCGCCGACGCTCTCCGAGCCCGGCACGGTGCTGCGGCGCTCGCTCGTGGATCGGGATCCCTCCGGGCGTCCCCAGGAGCTGAAGGTCGTCGCCGAGGGCGCGCCCGACGGCGGGCTGTTGCTGGCGTACGACAGCTTCGGAAACGTCGCGAAGTCGCGTTCCGCGGCGGGCCTAATCCGGCGGACAGAGCGCGACACGTTCGGTCGTGTCACGCGCGTGTTCTTCGGGACGAACGATGAGCACACGTACTGGGGCACGCACATCGATCCGGACTGCAACGCGGTCCAGCTCGATGACCTGACGCTGCTGGAGTCGCGGTCGTACGGGCGCGGCGTGCGTGACGCGGGGCAACTCACCCGCGTGAAGCGATACCGCGCGCGTCCGACAAACCAGTATCCAATCTCCACCTGCCCGGGAACAGAGATCGGCGACGAGAGCGAGCTAGGAGTGATCGAGCGATTCCGGTATGACGCTCTGCAGCGTTCGGTGTGGCGTGGGACGTACGCCAACGCCGCGGAGAATGCGCCCGTCGGACGCGTGAACACCACGCACTTCGACGGGCGTGGGCGGGCGAGGTTCGAGGCGGTCTTCGGCCCAGAGTCGGTGATGGCGGGCGCCTCCCCCGCTCACGCCGCGGACCCGAGGACTCAAGCGCCGTGGCAGGACGTGCCCGCGGCCTCGGTGTTGCTCTCGGCCGAGCCGCTCGAGCTGGTTGAAAAGCGCTACGACCGCCAGGGACGCGTCGTCGAGACCAGGCGGTACGACGTAAGCGTGAGCGACGGGAGCGCGTACACGAGCGAGCACGTTCGCTACGACCACGAGGGGCGTGAGATAGAACGGCGCGGTCCGGGCGGCACAGCGCTCGCGACGGTCTACAACGCCCGAGGGTGGCCGATCTCCGAGATCACGCGAGCGGGTAGCGCCGAGGTCGAGCGCTCCGACCGCGGGTTTGACGCGCTCGGAAACGTTGTCGTCACGACGCACCTGGAACGCACGCACGACGGCGTCGGGGACCTTCTCTCGACGGCGAACGCCGTGCGCACGCGAACGTTCCATTGGTGGGACGACGCGCACCGAGAAGTCGCGACCGCGATGCTGGGCACGGAACACTCGGGAGATGTGTTCGAGAACTCGGCGTCGATGCTCGACCGTGCGTCCACGCCCTCGCCGCGGGTCTTTGACGCCTCGGGGCGGCTGAACGGGTTCGACCGTGGCGGTCTACCGGCCAAGGCGCTCGTGATTTGCAGGGAGTTCGACGTGCATGGCCAAGAGATTGGCCTGGTCGAGCCGACCGGGGTACTGACGCGCACGGAGTTTGATCCGCTCGGGAGGGTGCTCTCCCGAACCGAGAACGCGCTGGCGAGCCCGACGAGCCCGCAGCGCCGCGTCACGCGGTACTTCTACGACACGCTCGGTCGGCTCGTGCGGCTGGGCACGGCGTGCACGGGTGATCTCTCCGCGATCGACTGGAACGCCAGCGACGGCAGCGTGCAGCTCACCGAGCTCGTGTTCAGCACGCTGGGAGCGCCGATCGTCAACGAGGACGGCGAGGTCATCACTCATGATCCGGAGCGGCCGATCGCCATCGCGTTCCCGGATCGCGCCACCGGACACCCGTCGACCACGAACCGGCTGGAGTTTTCCTATCTCCCGACGGGCGAGCTCTTCTCGCGTCGCCACGTCGGCACCAACACCTCGCACCGCTACGAGTATGACGAGCGGGGCAATCTCGTGCAGGTCACGATCGACCTCGAGTTCGCTGCGCCCGTGCTCGGCGGACGGGCGACGGACCAGGTCGAGGGCATCAACCTCGAATACGACGCCGCCGACAGGCTCCTCGGCGTCATCGCCTCGACAGGGTTCACGATTGGGAACGAGGGGAAGAATGTCGCGGCGTCGGCGTTTGAATACGACGGGCGCGGCAATCTGATCTCCGAGCAGCAGCAGCACGGTCGGCTTGTGGACGAGGACTCGCCGAGGGTCGACTACGCGTGGCAGTTTGTCACCGCGTCGGCGAGCGCATCGGTCAAGAACCTCGATCGTCTCGCGTCGATCACCTATCCGGACCGCAACCCCGACGCCGGGGTGCTGCGCCGTCAGCTCGAACTGGGCTACGGCAACGCCGGGAGCTTGGACGACCTTGTCTCGCGCGTGACCCGAGTCGGGGACGCGGGGCGAACCGCGGCGTTGGCGGCGTACGCGTACGCCGGGAGTAGCCGGCGGGTCGAGACGCGTCTGGGCGCCGGCGCCGCCTTCAACGCCGCGGCGCAGAGCTTCAGGGATCCCGCGGGGTCGAGCGCGGGCTACGACCGGCTCGACTCGCTGGGCCGGCCCATCACCACCGAGTTCACGAGTTCCAATCCGCTCAACGCCCTCGTGCACCGCGCCCAGTCCGGATATGACTCGGGCGGGCGGCGGTTGTTCGATCGCGTCACGCAGGCGACGCTCGGCTCGACGCACGACAACGACCGCTCGTGGCTCTTCGCGTTCGACGCGCTGGACCGGCTCACGTCCGCCGACCGCGGGACGCTTAACACGGCGAACACGGCGGTGGTCGCGGGCCCGGCGGTTCCGTGGCGATATCGCTGGGCGCTGGACCGCCTGGGCAACTGGGCCGGTGACGGCACCAACGCCGGGCTCGAGGTCGAGGGTCCGTGGGATGGCTTATCGAATCCGATCGAGGAGCACGCGGTCACGCAGGGGGCGGATGGGTTCAACGGCGTGGGGGTGGTGACGCGGAGCGAGCCGGGGTCGGTGTCGTCGGCGGCGCTCGGGTACGACGCCGCGGGTCGGCTGGTGCTCGACGAGGGATATTACT
>CAZTJZ010000075.1:0-15349 GCA_964614075.1 uncultured Phycisphaeraceae bacterium | reverse complement strand
GGGGGTGCAGCAGCTTGATGGGCTTGCCCTGGGCGGCGAGTCGGATGTTCTCAAGGGCCTGCTTCACCTTCGCCGCGTCGCGGCGCTGCTTGAACTTGGCCAGGCGGTCGCATTGGTCGGTCTCGACCTGATGGGGGATTTCGAGGATCTCGATGGGGCGCTTTTCGTCGGGGTCGATGTACTCGTTGACGCCGACGATGATGCGGTCCTTGGCCTCGCACTCTTCGCTGAAGCGGTAGCTGGCCTCGGCGAGGGAGCGGCGGAAGTAGCCCTTGTGGATGCCCTGAACGACGCCGCCGGATCGGGACCAGGGGGCGTATGCCCCGTGGGAGGCACTGGGCACTGGGCACTGGGCACTGGTGGGGGAAGAGGCACTGGTTTGTCTTCCTAGTGGCTGTTGCCCAGTGCCTGATGCCTTCCCCACCGGCTCACCCATTGAATCGATTTCCTCGATCAACTCCAGCGCGCCGCGTTCCATGCGGTCCGTCAAATCCTCGATGAACCACGCGCCGCCGAGGGGGTCGGTGACGCGGGTCACGCCGGTTTCGTGGGCGAGAATCTGCTGGGTGCGCAGGGCGACGGTGACGGCCTGCTCGGTGGGGAGGCCGAGGGTCTCGTCCATGGAGTCGGTGTGGAGCGACTGGCAACCGCCGAGCACCGCGGCCATGGCCTGGTAGGCGACGCGGACGACGTTGTTCAGCGGCTGCTGCTCGGTGAGGCTGCAGCCGGCGGTCTGGACATGGGTCTTCATGAACCAGGAGCGCTCGTTCTTCGCCCCGTACCGATCGCGCATAGCGCGGGCCCAGATTCGCCGGGCGGCGCGGAGCTTGCAGATCTCCTCGAAGAACTCGTTGTGGCTGTTGAAGAAGAACGAGAGGCGCGGCGCGAACTCGTCAATGTCCAGCCCGCGCTCGAGGCACGCCTCGACGTATTCCATCCCGTCGCGGAGGGTGAACGCGAGCTCCTGGGTGGCCGTGCTCCCCGCCTCGCGGATGTGGTAGCCCGAGATGGACACGCTGTTCCACCTGGGGACGAACTTGGACTGGAACTCGATGGTGTCGACGACCAGCTTGACGCTGGGCTCGGGCGGGTAGATGAACTCGTTCTGGCTGTGGAACTCCTTCAGAATGTCGTTCTGGAGCGTTCCACCCAGCGTGTCCCAGGAGATCCCGCGCTGCCGGGCCATCGCGAGGTACATGGCCCAGATGACGCACGCCGGCCCGTTGATGGTCTGCGAGACGGTGACCTTATCGACGGGGATGTCGGCGTAGAGGCGGTGCATGTCCTCCACGGTGTCGATGGCCACGCCGCAGCGCCCCACCTCGCCGGTCGAGAGATCCTCGTCGCTGTCGCGGCCCATGAGCGTGGGCAGGTCGAAGGCGGTCGAGAGGCCCGTGTTCGCGCTCGTGCCCTTGGCCTGCTGGAGCAGGTACTTGAAGCGCCCGTTGGTGTCGTCGGCGCTCCCGAAGCCCGCGAACTGGCGCATGGTCCAGAGGCGCGTGCGGTAGCCCTGCGGGAAGAGCCCGCGTGTGTACGGATACTGGCCCGGCGCGGGCAGATCTCGCGCCAGGTTCCCCAGGGACTGGGGCGGGGCGTCCGGGCCGTAGGCGTGGTTCAGCACCAGCCCGGAGATCGTGACCCCGTGGGGGTCGATCCGTCCGGGAGAAGGCTGGTGAACCACGGAACGCGAGGGCGTGCTGGTCATGCGGTGGGATCCTGTGTGCCGGTAGTCTACCGGAGCACCCCGCGGGAAAGAAGCGTCGTGCGCTCGCCCGATGTTCGGGTCGCATTCGTATCCTGGCGAACAATGTTCCGCGGCCGCTAGGCAAACTCCACTAGAATCAGGCGCTCGCCAAGGGCGTGTGGGGTGGCCGTCGGTCGCTGTCCGTCGGTCGCCCTGACGCGTGGAGTCGGCATGCGGCACGTGCGCGTGGGCGTGGTTCTGCTCGCCACAGTTCTGTGGTCGGCCTTGGCGCACGCGCAGACGGCAATCCGGTACGGCGGGGACGCCAACTTCCGCCCCTTTGAGTGGCTCGACGAGCACCAGAAGCCCACGGGGTTTCAGGTCGAGCTCATCCGCGAGGTGGCGCAGGCCCTGGGGCGGCCCGTCGAGATCTCGCTGGGCCCGTGGCCCAGGGTGCGCGAGGACCTGCTGCGCGATCGGCTCGACGCGGTCGCGATGTTCGATCTGCCCGAGCGGCGCGAGCTGTTCGATTTCTCCAAGGGGTTCGCGGTCCAGTATTCGGAGATCTTCGTGCGGGCCGGCTCGGCGAGGCGGGAGACGCTCGACTCGCTCGCCGGGGCGGTGGTGGTGATCCAGGACGGCGCGCTGGCGGAGGACTACCTGACGGCCAAGGGGATCGCGGCGACGTTCATCCGCTGCCCGGACGAGCGCGAGGCGATGCGGGTGCTCTCGCGCGGGACGGGCGACGCCGCGGTGCTCACGCACTTTGGGGCGCGCCACGCGATGCTGCAGGACGAGATCGACAACGTGATCAGCACGAGCCCGCCCGTGCTGGAGTCCAGCGTGTGCTTCGCGGTGCGCAAGGGCAACTCTGCGATGCTGGAGGCGCTCAACCAGGGGCTGGACCGGGTGCGGGATTCGCAGCACTTCGAGCGTCTGGCGCAGCGGTGGTTCGCCGAGCACGACCGTCCGACGATCTCGATCCGCAAGGCGCTGCGGTACGCGTCGTGGGTGATCGGGCCGCTGCTCGTGGTGACCGTGGGCGTCCTCTTCTGGAACCGCGCGCTGCGCGGGCGTGTGGAGGCGCGGACGGTCGAGCTGCAGCGTGAGCTGCTGGAGCGTCGGCGTGCCGAGGCCTCGCTCGCCGAGAGCGAGAGCCGGTTCCGCCTGGCGCTCCAGGGCTCGCCGATCAGCGTGGCGGACCAGGATCTTGAGCTGCGGTACACGTGGGTCCACAACCCCCCGGCGGGGCTCTCCCCGATCGCGATGATCGGGAAGACCGACGCGGAGGTCTTCCGCGGGAGCGCGGGGCAGAGGCTGGCGGAACTCAAGGCGCGTGTGGCCTCGACGGGCTCGGCGGGGCGGCTGGACGTGACCCACGCGGCGGGCGGGCAGACCTTCGCCCTGGATGTGCTCGCCGAGCCCCGGCGCGACGCGTCGGGCGCGGTGGTGGGCGTGATGTCGGCGGTGGTGGACGTGACGCCGGCGCGCCTCGCCGAGCAGCGCCGCGTCGAGCTGGACCGGCGCGTCCGCCAGGCGCAGAAGCTCGAGAGCCTGGCCCTGCTCGCGGGGGGGATCGCCCACGATTTCAACAACCTCCTCGCGGGGATCCTGGGCAACGCGTCGCTGCTCAAGAGCGAGCTCCCGCCGACCTCCGACGCGCATGTTCACGCGTCCACCGTCGAGCAGGCGGCCCGGCGTGCCGCGGACCTGACCCACCAGCTCCTCGCGTACTCGGGCCACGGGAGCACGCGCATCAGCGACGTGAATCTCTCGGCCCTCGCGGAAGAAACCCTGCGCGTGATCCACGCCTCGCTCCCCGCGGGGACCCGCGTGCAGACCGCATTCGCCGCGGGGCTGCCCACTGTGCGCGCCGACGCGACGCAGGTGGGCCAGGTGGTTCTCAACATCATCAAGAACGCGTCGGACTCTCTCCCCGCCGGCGGGGGATCGATCCGCGTCTCGACCCGGATCAGCCGTCTCGACGAGGCGGACATCGAGACCGCGGATGTGGGCTCGGCCGCGGAGCCCGGGGAGTTTGCGTGCGTCGAGGTTGTGGATGATGGCCACGGGATCGACGCGCACACGCGCTCGCGCCTGTTCGATCCGTTCTACTCCACGCGCGGGAGCGGGCGGGGGCTTGGCCTCTCGGTCGTCGCGGGCGTGGTGCGGCGGCACTCGGGCATCATCCACGTGACCAGCGCGCCGGGGAAGGGGACGACGTTCCTGGTCTGCTTCCCCCTGGCCAAGTCTCCCCCCGCGGACCCGTCCCTGCCGATGCAGTCCGGGCTGTGGGCGACGGGTTCGCGCCTCGGGGGGCTGGCGCAGACGCGGCGTGTGCTTGTGGCCGAGGACAACGAGGCGGTGCGCAGCGTCGTGGCCCGGTCGCTCGAGCGCGCGGGGTACGAGGTCGTCGCGGTGGGCGACGCGTCGACCGCGCTCGACCGCATGCGTTCGGCCCCGGCGCCCTTCGACTGTGCCGTGCTGGACCAGCGCCTGCCGGACCGACCCGGGGCGCAGCTCCTGGCGATGCTCCGCGAGAAGCGTGCGCGCCTGCCGGGCGTGCTCATCAGCGGGGCGGAGGACAGCCAGGCGATGGTCCTCGCCGCCGCCGACGGGCCCTCCGCGTTCCTGCGCAAGCCCTTCCTGCCCGACGAGCTGGTGAAGGCGGTCGAGGACATTCTCGCGGTGTGATGGCGACACTCCCGCGCCCCGCGACGCCCGGCCTTGCCCACGTCGCGCTCTAGCGCTCGCGCAGCCAGCCCTTGCGTGCGAAGTACCAGATCATCCCCATCACGACGGCGGCCATCAGCCCCACCACCATGACGTACCCGTAGCGCCACTTGAGCTCCGGCATGTTCCAGGGCGAGCTCGTGTCGAAGTTCATGCCGTAGACCCCGACGATGAACGTGAGGGGCATGAACAGGGTCGACATCACCGTCAGCACCTTCATGATCTGGTTCATGCGGTTGGAGACGTTGGAGAGGTAGAGCTCCATGAGCCCCGACGCGACCTCGCGGTGCATCTCGACCAGGTCCATGAGCTGCACGGTGTGGTCGTAGCAATCGCGGAGGTACACCCGCGTGTCGGGCGAGATCAGCGAGCTCTGGTCGCGGACCAGCGCGTTCACCACGTCGCGCAGGGGCCACACCGCGCGGCGGATGTGCATCAGCGCGTGCTTGACGCCATAGATCTGCGCCGCCATCGCCGGCGTGGGGCGACGCATCACCCGCTCCTCGATGCGCTCGATGCGGTCGCCCAACCCTTCCACCTCCGGGAAGTACGCGTCGATGGCCGTGTCCAGCACGGCGTGCGCGAGCGCGTCGGGGCCCAGCGAGCGGAGCTTGCTCCTCTCGCGGCGCAGACGCTCCCGCAAGGGATCCAGACAATCCCCCACACGCTCCTGGAACGTCACGAGGTAGTCGCGCCCCAGGAACATCGAGATCTGCTCGGGCTCTTCCCCCGCGTCGCTCGCCCGGGGCTCGGGGGCGCGGAAGACCACGAAGAGGTGGTCCGCGAACTCGTCGACTTTGGGGCGCTGGTGCGTGTGGACCGCGTCCTCGAGCGCGAGGCGGTGCAGCCCGAACATCTCGCCGAGCTTCTCGATCAGCGCCGCGTCGCCCAGCCCCGTCACGTTGACCCACGTCACGCGGTGGCGTGCCCGCAGCTCGCGCACGTCGTCCAGAGTCGCGCCGCGTCGCTCCTGCGAACGCTCGCCGTCGTAGGCGAAGACATCCAGCACGGGGGGGGGCGCGTCCGGCGCGGGCGTGATGCTCCCCGCGGGCGCGCCCAGCGACGATCGCGCACGGCGCCCGCGACGCTTGGGCACGAGATCATCCAACCCGGGAAACCCCATGGGCACAGCGTAGAGCCGTCGTGGCCGTGCGTCACGGCGAGGGCGGGCCCGAGGGCACACCTTCACGCTTGGGGAGCGGCTTCAGCTCCGCCGCGCTCCGCGCGGGGAGCGCCAGCAGCCCGATCGCCTCCTGGATCCGCACCCGAGCATGCGCCGAGGCCTCGCACGCCCCCGCGTAGCCCGGGCAGACGAGCACGCCCAGCGACCCGTACTCCTGCTCGACCACCTTCTTCTCCAGCTCTCGCAGGCGCGCCGCCCCTTCGCCCCACGCGGCGCCGACGCTCTCAAAGTACACCACGACCTTGTCCACCGATTGCCGGAGCGAGTGGGCGTTCATCGCGCTCAGCTCGCGGGCCGGCGCGTCGGGCTCGCCGCCTCGCTGGATGGCCATGAAGAACTCCTTGCCGGCGTTCTCGCCCGTGAACCGGCGCTCGACGTAGCGCCGCAGCAGCGCGCCCTCGAACGCGACCCCCTCGCCGAACCCGAACGGGTCCGCGCCAGCGAGCGGGCGGAGCGCCGCGGTGAGGCGCTGGCGGTGCGCCTCCGTGAGCGGCGCGTGCTCGACGAAGCGTTTGACCTCGTCGCAGGCCATGAGCGCGAAGCCCTGCCCCACCGCCGACGACTGCGCGCCCAGGTCGCTCCGCGTGTGCAGGCTCATGCGGAGGAGCGCCTCGCAGCGGTCGACGGCCTCGTCGAGGCGCCCCGCGTCGAGCAGTCTCCGGCAGTCCGACACGAACAGCCGCGAGGTCTCGCGCAGCTTCTCCAGGTGCGGGAGCTCGCGCTCCACGCCCAGCGTCTGATCGACGCCCCAGTCGCACGCGCCGACCCCCGCCGCCCGCTGCGCCGACTCGATCGCCCCGCGCGCCGACTCCAGCTCGCCCGACAGCACCTCGCCCGGCGACCAGGCCAGATCCCGCCCGTCGAAGGTCTCGACCACGCGCCGGTGCAGCTCGGGCGGCATCGCCGACCAGGCGCGCCAGTACGCGAGCGCCGCGTTGGTCGGCCCCGCCAGCGCCCGCGCGCCCGCTTCGGCACGGTTCGCCTTCGCGGGTGCGGGTTCCGCACGCGCGGAAGCCAACATCACCATCATCAGCGTCATCGCGCCCGCCGTCAGCCTCACCGCACAGTTTGCCATGCGCACTTCCCCTCGAACACTGCTCGTTTACACCGCCCGCTTACCCCGCCCGCTGCGCGCTCTCGATCCACCCGCCCCCGAGGACGCGGTCCTCGTCGTACAGCACGACCGCCTGCCCCGGCGCCACCGCGTGCTGCGGCTCGTCAAACTCGACGGCGAACCGCCCCGCCCGACCCGAGGGCGTCTGTGTGTGTCCATCGTCCAGCACGCGCACCCGGGCCGGCACCGGCGGCGAGTTGTACCGGTACTTCGCCAGCACCCGCCGCTCCGCCGCGCCCGCGTCCACGAGCCAGTTCGCCTCTCCCGCGACGCACGAGCGCACGAGCAGATCCTCCTTGCGTCCCACGGTCACCGTGTTCAGGCGGACGTCCTTGGAGACGACGTACACCGGCTTGCCCAGCGCGAGCGAGAGCCCGCGGCGCTGCCCGATGGTGTACCGGTGCTGTCCCTCGTGGGTGCCCACGCGCGTGCCGTCGGCGTCGAGCACGTCGCCCGAACGCTTGGCCTCGGGGCGCCTCTGCTCGACGAGCCCCGCGTAGTCCTGGTCGGGGACGAAGCAGATTTCCTGCGAGTCGGGCTTGTCGAAGACGGGGAGCCCCAGCCGCTTGGCCTCCGCGCGGACGTCGCGCTTCTCCATCGCCCCGATGGGCAGGAGCATCCGCGGGAGATCGTCCCTGGCCACGCCGAAGAGCACGTACGACTGGTCCTTGCCCAGGTCCACGGCGCGCCGGAGCACGCCGCCCTCGCAGCGGGCGTAGTGCCCCGAGGCGACGAACTCGGCCCCGATGCGCGAGGCGTACTCGCGCAGGGTCCCGAACTTGAGCCAGTCGTTGCAGCGCACGCAGGGGTTGGGCGTCCGCCCCGCGGCGTACTCGTCGACGAAGTACTCGATCACCCGCCCGAACTCTCGCCGGAAGTTGCAGACGTAGAACGCGACGCCCAGCTCCGCCGCCACCAGCCGCGCGTCCGCCGCGTCCGTGATCGAGCAGCAGCCCTGGTGCCCGATCTTGAGCTTGGGCGAGGGCTGGGGGCCCGTGCCGCCCGCGTCGTCGCGTGTGAGCGAGTCGAGCGAGTCGCCGGGCGAACCCAGGCGCATGAAGCACCCGACCACCTCGTACCCCGCGCGCACCAGGAGCGCCGCGGCCACCGAGGAATCCACGCCGCCCGACATCGCCACCAGCACCTTGGGCTTGCTCGAACTCACGCGGGAATCGTACGGTCGGGCCGCCCGCGCGTCACTCTCCCAGCGCGATCACCGACGCCACCGCGTAGCTCTCCGTGTGGCTGAGCGAGATCGTCCACGCGTCGATGCCCCGCGCCGCCGCGGTCATCCCGGCCCGACCATGCAGCCTGACCCCGGGGCGGCCCGAGGCGTCGAGCTCGACCTCGACGTCCGTCCACCCCACGCCCTCGCCCCAGCCCGTGCCCAGGGCTTTCATCACGGCTTCCTTCGCCGCGAAGCGGGCCGCGAGGTGCTCGTCCCGGCGCGCCCGCCCGACGGCGTAGGCCCGCTCCCCCGCCGTGAACACGCGCGCGAGAAACCGCTCGCCGTGCTCCTCGAGCGAACGCCGGATCCGCGCCACCTCGACAATGTCCACGCCGTGCCCGATGATCCGCATCACGCTCCCCCGCCGCCACGGGCGGACTTCCCGCCCGAACCCGATGGGCCGCCCGACGCGCCCCGTGACTTGGACGCCGACTTGGAGCCGGACTTCGAGCCGGAATCGGGCTTGGACAGGGGCTTGGCGTCGGGCCTGGTGTCGGCCTTGGCGTTTGACGCCGAGCCGCTCTCGGGCTTCGGGCCCGACTCCCCGGCCTTGGTCTCGTTCTTCGCCGAGGACTCGCCGGAGGGCTTCTCGCCGCGCTCGGCCTCGGCGGACTTTTTGTAGCTCTCGCTGCGATAGTCCGTCTGGTAGAACCCCGAGCCCTTGAAGACGATCGCCGCGCCCGTGCCGATCAGCCGCACCAGCGAGTTCTTCGCGCACGCGGGGCACTTCTTGAGCGCCGCGTCCTTCATCGACTGGAAGGCCTCGAACTCGTGCCCGCACGCCCCGCAGCGGTACTCGTAGGTCGGCATGCTCACCCTCCCCCGCTACGGCGCGACCACGACCTTCGCCGAGCGGATGACCCGCTCGCCCAGGACATACCCGGGCTGGAACGTCCGGACGATCCGCCCGGGCTCGACGCCCTCGGCGGCCTGCTGCATCACCGCCTCGTGAATCCCGGGCTGGAACTCGTCGTTGGGCTCGGGGCGCACCACGCGCACGCCCGACTGCTGCAGCGCCTTGACGAGCTCGTCGCGGATCACCCGCAGCCCCTCGATCACCTGCTCCGCCGAGGCCCGCGCCGGGTCGTGCGAGAGCGCCACGTCGAAGTGATCCATCACGTTCGCGACGTTCTGCACCACGCTCGCGATCCCGCCCACGCGGGCCACCTGCTCGTTCTGCAGCGCGCGACGCTGGTAGTTCTGGAAGTCGGCGATGGACCGCAGGTACTTCTCCCGCGCCTCGTGCAGCTCCGCCGACACCCGCGACAGCTCCGCCTCCACCGCCGACAGCTCGGGCCCCGACCCCAGGGGCTCCTCGCCCTCGAGGGGGTACCGCTCGGCCTCGTCCTCCCAGCTCCCGCCCGGCTTGTTGTGCCCGTCGCCCGCCATCCCGCACCTTCCTCGCCCGACTTGCCCGCCGCCGGGGCGCACTCTTTCACACCGACGGGCCACGCCCGCCCGTCAGGATACCCCTACCGGAGCAGGTCCTTCACGCGCTTCCAGAAGTTTGTGCTCTCCGGGTTCACCTTCGCGTCCTCGGTCCCAGCAAACTCGCGCAGCAGCCGCTCCTGCTTCTCCGAGAGCTTGCGGGGTGTCTCGATCTTGACCACGACCACCAGGTGCCCACGCCTCCCGTGCTGGAGATTGGGGAGCCCCTTCCCGTTCACGTGGAACACGCTCCCGAACTGGGTTCCGCGGGGCAGTTCGAGCTTTGCCGACCCGTCGAGGCTGGGCACGTCGATCTCCGCGCCCAGCGTCGCCTGGGTGAAGCTCACGGGAAGCTCCAGGACCAGGCTGTCGCCGTCGCGCTTGTACAGCTCGTGCTCCTCGACGCGCACTACCACGTGCAGGTCGCCCCGGGTTCCCACGCCGCCCGGCGACACCTCCGGCGGCGGGGGCTCGCCCTCGCCGCTCACCCGGATCGCCTGGCCCTCGTGGATCCCCTTGGGAATCTTCACGCTCAGCGAGCGCTTCTTGGGGACTCTTCCCTTCCCGCGGCAGGAGTCGCAGAACTCGCGGACGACCTGCCCTCTCCCCGCGCACGACGGGCACGCCGTCACCATCCGGAACATCCCGCCCAGCCCCGCCTGCGTCACCCGCCCCTGCCCGCCGCAGGTCGGGCACTGCTGCGGCTTGGTCCCGGGCTTGGCCCCGCTCCCCGTGCACTTCTCGCACACGTCCAGGCGTGTGAACTCCACGTCACGCTCGCACCCGTGGAGCACGTCGGTGAGGGTAATCTCCACCTCGGTCTCGAGGTCGTAGCCGCGGGCCTCGCGAGGCCGCCCGCGCCCGCCCCGCCCGCCCATCCCGCCGAAGATGTCGTTGAACATCTCGAAGATGTCCGAGACGTCCATCCGCGAGAAATCGTGCGTGGCCGGCCCGCCCCCGCGGCGCAGCCCCTCGTGCCCGTACTGGTCGTAGATCTTCCGCTTGGCGTCGTCGGCGAGAACCTCGTACGCCTCCGCCGCCTCCTTGAACTTCGCCTAGGCCTCGGCGTCGCCCGGGTTGCGGTCCGGGTGATGTTTCATCGCCAGGCGCCGGTACGCGCGCTTGATCTCCTCGGCGTCGGCGGTTTTGGCAACGCCCAGGATCTCGTAGTAGTCGCGGGTGGTGGGCATCTGCATCTCAATCCGGGTCGTTGCGCTTCACGAGTTGAACATGCAGTTGTCGAAAACCTCGTCCTGCTTGATCCACAATCTCGACAAGACGCTTGAGGTGATCCGCGCACTGTCTCGCTCCATCCGGATCGACAGCATCGCTTGAAATGAACGAGTTGATGTCCAACGCACACATCACGGGCTTGCAATCGCGATTGTCCGCCTTGAATGAAACAGTGACATGTATCACGCCATTGGGGACGTTTTTCTTCAACGCCGCGAGCTGACCCCAGAGAATCTTGCGCTTATCTCCAGGGCCAAGAGCTGCGATACCGTCCATTAGTGGTCCCTCTGAGTACGGCTCGACAATCGCTGCGTCCTTTGTGAGACCAAATGCTCTGCGTGGAATAGGTCCGTCAGCGGCAAATCGGATGTCCCGAGCCACAGACTTTCCCACGTTCTCGATTATCAAGAGAATGAAGGTTGGTCGCGACTCATCTACTGTCGCATGCACAACCACGCAAGGATCTTGTGCGGACCGTCGAGTCTTGATAGTCTCCCACACGAGCCACAACGTAAGGCCTGTGTACGCGATTGTCGCAATCGTTGACGCGATCGTCCAGAAGTTGGATTCCGCGATCAGGATCATGAATCGAGCCCGTTCGTTGTCACGACCGGGCTCGTAATGTTAACAACTGTGCCCCGCGCTCGCGCGTGGGGTTCCTCTTGCGCGCAGCCTACGCCACCGCCCCCGCCTCGCTCTTGGCGTCCTCCTTCAGCTCCGTGATGAGCACGTCGGTGGTGAGCATCAGCCCCGCCACGCTCGCCGCGTTCACCAGGGCCGTCTTGGCCACCAGCGACGCGTCGATCAGCCCGGCCTTCACCATGTCCACGTAGTCCCCCGTCGCCGCGTTGAACCCTTGGTTACCCCGCAGCTCCTTGACCTTCTCCACGACGACGTCGCCGTCGAACCCGGCGTTCTCGGCGATCTGCCGGCAGCAGCTCTCCACCGCCCGCGAGACGATCTCGTGCCCGAGGCGCTCGTCGTCGTTCTTGCACTTCTTCGCCGCCTGCGCGATCGCCTCCTGTGTGCGGAGCAGCGCCACGCCCCCGCCCGGGACGTACCCCTCCTTGGCGGCGGCGCGGGTGCTCTTGAGCGCGTCGTCGACGAGGTCCTTGGTGGCCTTCATCGCGATCTCGGTCGCGCCGCCCACGGAGATCATCGCCACCCCGCTCGTGAGCTTCGCGAGGCGCTCCTGGAGCTTCTCGCGGTCGTAGTCGCTGGTGGACTTGTCGTGCTGGCTCTTGATCTGCTCGCCGCGGGCCTTGATGTCGCTTTTCTTGCCCGCGCCCTCGATGATGGTCGTGTCGTCCTTGGTGATCACGACCTTCTTCGCGCGGCCGAGCTCCGAAGCCTCGACGCTGTCCAGGTTCCGCCCGAGGTCCTCGCTGATGAACGTCCCGCCCGTCAAGACCGCGATGTCCCCGAGCATGGCCTTGCGGCGATCCCCGAAGCCCGGGGCCTTCACCGCGCAGATCTTGAGCGTGCCGCGCAGGCGGTTCACCACGAGCGTCGCCAGCGCCTCGTTCTCGACCTCTTCCGCGATGATGAGCAGCGGCTTCCCGCCCACCGCGACTTTGTTCAGGAGCGGGAGCAGGTCCACGAGGTTCGCGATCTTCTTCTCGTAGATCAGGATCTGGCAGTCCTCGAACACGCACTCCGCGGTCTTGGGGTCGGTCATGAAGTACGGCGAGATGTAGCCCTTGTCGAACTGCATCCCCTCGACGTATTCGAGGGTCGTCTCGGCGGCCTTCCCGTCCTCCACCTCCACCACGCCCTCCGCGCCCACCTTGCTGATGGCCTCGGCGATGAGCTCGCCCACCGTGGCGTCGTGGTTCGCGGAGACGGTCGCCACCTTCGCGTAGTCGTCCTTGCCCTTGCACTTGATGGCCATGGCGTCGATCGCGCCGCTCGCCACGCCCGCCGCCGCGTTGATGCCCCGCTGCAGCAGCACCGGGTTCGCGCCGGCGGTGACGTGCCGCAGCCCCTCGGTGAAGATGGCCTGCGCCAGCACCGTCGCGGCGGTGGTCCCGTCACCGGCGGTGTCCGCGGTCTTCTTGGCGACCTCGTTGACCATCTTCGCGCCCATGCTCTGGAACGGCTCGGGGAGCGTGATCTCCTTCGACACCGACACGCCGTCCTTGGTGACGTGCGGGCCGCCGTAGCTCTTCTCGATCACCACGTGGCGACCGCTCGGGCCCATCGTGCACTTCACCGCGTCCGCCAGACGATCCACGCCCTTCTTCATCTCGAGAAGCGCCGCGTCGTCGAACATGATCTGCTTGCTGGCCATGTGTATCCCTCAAAGGCTCTCGGGAAGTGGGCGTCGCCAATCGGCCAAGCCCGCGTCTCCCGCACTACCGCTGTTCCGCCCGGATCACGCCCGGGCACTCTCGCTCACTCCCGTCACCACAGACTCCGAACGCTCGCGCGTGACTTTTCCGAACAGGGCCGGGGCCGCGGCCGCGCCGCGATTCGTCCCCGAACCGCAGGCCACCCCGCGGTTATCCCTCGATCACGCCCAGCAGCTCGCTCTCCCTCAAGATCAGGTGCTTGTGGCCCTTGATCTCGACCTCGGTCCCGGAGTACTTCCCGTACACCACCGTGTCACCCTTGCGGACGCTCATCTCGGCGCGCTTGCCGTTCTCCAGGCGCTTGCCCGGGCCGACCGAGATCACCTCGCCGCGCACGGGCTTTTCCTTCGCGGTCTCGGGGAGATAGATCCCCGACGCCGTCTTCGACTCGCTCTCGATGGGCTTGACCAGCACGCGATCTTCCAGTGGTTTTACCGCCATGTTGCGCTCCTGCTTTCTTGAAATCATCTCGTCGAGGGATGCTCGCCCGAGTGTTGCCATGCTCCGCCGACCGCGCCGGTGCGGCCCGCGTTGTTCGACCTCATGCCGACGCCGCCTGCTTCCCCCACTTCGACTTCACCGCGTGGATGACGATCGGGAGCAGCGACACCGCGATGATCCCGATCACCACCAGCTCGAAGTGCTTGCGGACGAACGGGTGCTGCCCGAACAGGTACCCCGCCCCGCCGCACACCCCGACCCAGGTCAACGCCCCGAGCACGTTGAACATGATGAACCGCGGATAGTGCATCGCGCCCGCGCCCGCGACGTACGGCACGAAGGTCCGCACGATCGGGAGGAACTGACCCAGCATCACCGCCTTGCCGCCGTGCTTCTGGAAGAACGCGTTGGCGCGCTCCAGGTGCTTGCGGCTCATCAGTCGCGACAGCACCGACGTCGATTCGCCCCGGAAGATCTTGGGTCCTGTCTTGCGCCCGATCCAGTAGTTGCACGTGTTCCCCAAGACCGCCGCCACGAACAGCAGCGGCAGCACGAACCACTCCAGCACCCCCGTCCCCACCAGCGCCCCCACCGCGAACAGCAGCGAATCGCCCGGGAGGAACGGCGTGACCACCAGCCCCGTCTCGCAGAACACCACCGCGAACAAGAGCCCGTAGATCCACGGGCCGTAGTCCGCCGCGAGCCGCTCCAGGTGCTCGTTGACGTGCAGGAAGATGTCGATCAGTTTCTGCATGCATGTCCGCTCGGCGGATCCGCCGCCTCACCGTCCGCACTTCCCACGCTCGGCACGCCGACGGGTTCAGACCTTGGGCCTTCCCCCCGCGCCGCCCGCCCCGCCCTTGCTCTTGTCGGAGCCCTTGTGGAGGTTGTGCCCGACGTCGAACTTCTGCGACGCGACGCTCTCTTTCTTTTCTTCCTTCTTCGCCCCCGCGTCGACGTCCACCACGTTCTTCGCCTTGGGCGAGGGCGTGCCGCCCGTGCCCATCCGGCTGTGAAGATCAGATCCCTTGGCCATCGCCGTGCTCCTCATCGCAACTCGATAACGGTTCCGCTGCCGACCGCGCGTTGCGGGCTGTGAACTCAGAACCCCATCCCGCCCATGCCGCCCATGCCGCCCATGCCGCCCATGCCACCTATGCCCGGCATCCCGCCGCCCCCGCCCGCCGGGGCTGCTTCCTTGGGCTCGGGCTTGCTCGTCACGATGCAGTCCGCCGCGAGCAGCACCGTCGCCACACTCGCCGCGTTCTGGAGCGCCGAGCGGTCGACCTTGGCGGGCGTGATGACGCCGTCGGCGATCAGATCGCCATACTCGCCCGTCAGCGCGTTGTAGCCGAAGTTCCCCTTGCCCTCCGCGACCTTCTGGACGACGACGGTGCCCTTGGCCCCGGCGTTGTCGGCGATGGTCTGGAGGGGCACGGCGAGGGCGGTGTAGACCGTCCGGACTCCGGCCGCGAAGTCGAACGTGAAGCGCCCGACGTCCTCGGCGGTCTTGTCGTCGCCGCTGGCCTGGCTCTTCCCGAAGACCTGCTTGTACTCCTTCATGGACTCGAGGGCCTTGCGGGCGCGCACGAAGGAGACCCCGCCGCCCGGCACGATCCCCTCGGCCACCGCCGCACGAGTGGCGTGCAGCGCGTCCTCGATCCGCGCCTTCTTCTCCTTCAGCTCCGCCTCGCTCGCCGCGCCGACCTTCACCTGCGCCACGCCCCCCGCCAGCTTCGCCAGGCGCTCCTGGAGCTTCTCGCGGTCGTAGTCGCTTGTGGTCTTCTCGATCTCGCTGCGGATCTGCGCGATGCGGGCCTGGATGTCCTTCGTGCTGCCCGCGCCCTCGATAATCGTCGTGTTGTCGGCGTCGATCTCGACGCGCTTGGCGACGCCCAGGTGCTTGATCTCGACCTTGTCGAGCTCGAGGCCAAGGTCCTTCATCACCCCCGTC
>CAZTJZ010000074.1:0-15490 GCA_964614075.1 uncultured Phycisphaeraceae bacterium | reverse complement strand
ACGCCTTCCCGAGCCCCACGATCCCCGTGACGTTGAGCGTGCCGGAGCGGAAGCCGCGTTCCTGGCCGCCGCCATCGAGCAGGGGCTGGAGGCGCACCCGCGGGCGCCGCCGCCGCACGTACAGCCCGCCCACGCCCTTGGGCCCGTAGATCTTGTGCCCGCTGAAGGAGAGGAGGTCGATGTTGTCCTTCTCGACGTCGGTGGGCATCTTCCCGACCCACTGCGTCCCGTCGACGTGGAAGATGGTCTCGCGTTCGCCCGTGCGCGAGTGGCACAGAGCGCCGATCTCGCGGATCTCGTTGACCGTCCCGATCTCGTTGTTGGCCCACATGATGCTGACGAGGATCGTGTCGTCGCGGAGGGCCGACCGCACCATCTCCGCGGTGTAGACCCCGTCGCTGGTGGGCTCCAAGAACGTGACGTCGAAGCCCTCCTTCTGGAGGCGCTTGCAGGGGTCGAGCACGGCCTTGTGCTCGATCGACGCCGTGATGATGTGCCCACGCTTGGCGCTCCCCGCGGGGGCCTTCTCGTACATCGCCGCGGCGCCCTTGAGGGCGAGGTTGTTGCTCTCCGTGGCGCCCGACGTGAACAGCACTTCCTTCTCGTCGGCCCCGATCAACGCGGCGACTTGCTCGCGGGCCGCGTCCACCGCCGCCTCCGCCTCCCAGCCGAACCGGTGGTTTCGGCTCCCGGGGTTCCCGAAGTGCTTCGTGAAGTACGGGAGCATCGCCTCCACGACTCGCGGATCGCAGGGCGTGGTGGCGGCGTGGTCGAGATAGATGGGCGGGGCGGTCATGTGCGTCTCCCAGAATCGCCGCCGGTCCCCGGAGCGGGAAACCGGATGGTTTGGTCCTGCATCTTAGAATCATTCTAGGCTGGGTCGCTCCCCGTTCTCGCTCGGGGGGATCCCGCGTCGGGTTGGAGTCGGCCCACGCGATGTCCGCGCCGCGTTCTGAGTACCAGCTGCGGACGGTTCTGGCGAACGCCGGCGTGATGTCGCGGCGGGAGCGTCGGGCGGCGTTGACCTACGGCTTCTGATAGACCATCTCGAGGCGGTTGCCCCGCGCGTTGTACGCGACCTTGGTCATGTACGCCCGCATGAGCATCAGCCCGCGCCCCGAGGGGACCTCGAGGTTCTCGTCGAGCGTGGGGTCGGGCACGGCGGCGGGGACAAACCCCGGGCCCTGGTCCTCGACGATGATGGTGACACAGGCGTCGGAGACCTCGTAGGAGACGGTGATGGGCGTGGCCTTGGGCAGGGCCTTGTGCCCGTGCTCGAAGGCGTTGGCGAGCGCCTCGTGCAGCGCGAGGCGCACCGCGAAGATGGAGGCCTTGGCGTAGGCGTGCTTGTCCAGCACGGCGACGACGCCGTTGAGGAGTTCCTCGACCTTCGCGCGGTCGTTGGCCAGACGGACCGTCGCGCGGTCCGAGGCGTTCGAGGGGTTCGTGGGGCGGCGCCCGGGCATGGGGTGCGGGTACGGAGGGGTGCGGCTCAGCCCATGCTCTTGACGGCGTCGTCGACGGTCTCGTGGATCTGGAACAGCTTGTTGAGGCGCGTGATGACGAACACCTCGTAGATCTGCGGGTCGATGTTGCTCAGGCGCAGCTGCCCGCTCTTGTTTCGCACGCGCCGGTCGATCGTGATGAGCGCCCCCAGCGCCGCCGAGGAGAGGTGATCGACGTTGGAGAAGCTGATGGCGAGCCTGGGGGAGTTCTCGGCGTCGACGAGGGCGGTGATCTCCTCCCCGATGGCCTGGATGTTGGCCTCGTCGAGGATGTTGCGGTCGATGAACTCGACCACGGTGACCTGATCCTGCTTGCGCACACGGAGACGCGAGTCGCCTGCCATCCGTTCTTCTCCTGCAACGTTGGACGCCTGGGGGGAGACCCCAAGACTCGGGTCGATCGTCAAGGCCAAGCATAGGGGCGCGTCGGGGAACGAAAACGCCCGGGGTCGACCCCGGGCGTTTGGATGCAAGGAGCGAGTCGGCTCAGCCCCCGAAGCCGGCGCGGATGGTTTCGCCGATGCCGGGGAAGGCCCGGTCCTCTTCCTCGTTCTGAATGAGGATCGTGGGCTTCAAGAGGATGAGCAGGGTGCTCTCCTCCTTGGACTCGGTGCGGTTGGTGAAGAGGCGGTTGATGATGGGCAGCTTGCTGAGCACGGGGACGCCCGCCTCGACCTCCTGCTCGGTGATGAGGCGTTGCCCGCCCATCAGGATCGTCCCCTGGTCCGGGACGGTGACGGTGTTCTGGATCCGCGTGACGGTCACGGTGGGGAGCTGGATGAACGACTGCGTCTGGGCGGAGCTGACGAGCTGCCCGCCCGCGACGGCGGAGACGGCCTGGGTCGTGAACCCGTCGATGCGCGCCACCGCGGAGTCGACGTTGAGCGTCACGTAGCGCCGGTCGGCGGAGACGGTGCCCTCGACCAGGAGGCGCACGCCGTCGCTCACCACGTTGGGCGTCGCGTCGAAGCCCACCGCCGAGTCGCTGACCACGGGCGTGAGCTGCGCGATGAAGCTGGTCTGCGTCGCGACGATGATGTTGGCGATCTGCCCGTTGGTGAAGGTGAGGCGCGGGGCGGTGAGGGTGACGGTGCGCCGGTCGGCCTGCGTGGCCTTCACGAGGAAGTCCACCTGGATGTCGTCGAGGAACTGGCCCGCCACGCCCAGCGAGGGCGCCCGTCCCAGGATGTCGCCCGCGAACGAGCCGCCCGTCAGGGTCTCGGCGAGGCCCAGCGTGTTGCCCCCGACGCCGATGGGCGACCAGGGGCTGGGGTTCACGAGGCGGGCGCCGGTGAGGGCGGGCTGGGTCGGGGGAGTCCCGGTGCGGCCGGCGAGATCGCGCTGGAGTCCGCCGCGGGAGAAGTCGAAGAAGTCGGAGACCTGGGCCCCGGGCTGGGTGGCGCGGGCGGCGCGGACCTGGTTGTTCTCGGCGTTGAAGTACACGTCGACGTTCACGCCGATCTGCTCGAAGAAGTCGGTGTTGACTAGGAGGAACCGCGACTCGACGTTGATCTGCATGGCGCGGTACTCGCGGAGCTTGCTGAGCAGCCCGTGGATCGCGCGGTGGTTCGCCGCGGTGTTCGTGATGATCAGGTTGCCCTGGTACTGCTGGATGCGCCCCACGTCCCCGCCGTTCTCCGTCCAGGTCTCGGCGTCGACGTTCTGCGTGATGATGCGGATGAGGTCGTCGGTGCGCTCCTGGAGCGTTCGGCCCTGGAAGGTGTTCTGGCCCTGGCCCTGTCCGCCCGTGAAGGGCGACTGGCCGCCCCCGCCGCCCTGGCGGGACTGGAGGACCTGCTGGAGGTCAAAGTCGGGGGCGTTGGTGAAATCGGGGACCTGGATGAGCAGATCGCGGATGTCGTAGATGACGGGGGCGGTGTTCTTGTTGAGGGCCTGGCGGCTGGCGATGGTGAGCACGCCGTCGTTCACGGCCCAGCCCGCGCCGTTGCGCGGGTCGTCGCTGACTTTCTCGACGACGCGGTCGAGGATCGTCTTGATGGAGACGTTGCTGAGGTTGAGGGAGACCAGCTTGGCCTTGTCGATGCCGTTGGCCTCGAGGCTGGGCCAGTCCACGTCGACGTTGAGCTGGGTCACCGTCTGGATGAACTTCACCACGTCCTCAAAGGTGTTGTCCTCGAACTTCGCCGGCATGCGCTTGGTGCCCAGGAGCGCCAGGACGCGCCGGTTGTCGTCGCTGTCGGCGTAGGCGACCGGGGAACCGCGACGGGTGCTCACCGCGGGCCAGTCGCTCGGGAAGTTCATGATGTCCGAGTGAGGGATGAGGGCGTCGAGGTTGTCGGCGTTCTGCTTCACGAGCCCGTGCTGGAAGCGACGCTCCGCCGTCGACGTCCGCTGGAACAGGAGCGAGTCTCCGATCACGTCGCGGAGCAGGAGACCTGTGGGGTTCACCGGATCCAGGAACAGGATCTGGTTCACGACCTGCAGGGCCTCCTCGTACTTCATCTCGCGCTGCAGGTCGCGGACGCGCTGTACCGCCTCGCCGATCTTCCGCTCCTTGGTCTGCTCCTGGGTGGCGGCCTGCTCGCGGGTCTTGACCGCCAGCTCTTCCGCGGTGCGCTCGGCGTCGGCGCGGCGCTTGGCCTCCTCTCGGGTGCGGATGTCGGCGAGCAGGTCACGCTGGCGGCCCAGCATGGATTCGTACTCGGCGTCGGAGAAGGCACGCCGACCCTGGTTGAGCGTGAGCTCGGCCTGGGCGGCGAGGGTCAGGGCACGCTGGAAGTCCCCCGTCTCGCTCGCCACGCCGGCCTGCTGCATCAGGTTCGAGAACTCCGCGTCCACGTTCTGGCGCAGGGCCCGGATGTCGCCCAGCACGTTCTGCAAGAGGTTCGCGTCGTTCCCCACGCCCGCGCCCATCCGCACGCGTGCCTCGGCGATGCGGGCGTCGGCCTGCGAGAGCTGATCGCCCGTGAGATACTGGCCGTACTGGCTCTTGAGACGCAGGAACTTCGCCTCCGCCTCGTTGAAGCGCGACTGCTCGAAGGCGAGGTTGGCCTCGCTGAGGAGCGCCTGCGCTTCGTAGCGCATCGCCGCCTGGAGCGTGTCCTCGCCCGTGGAGGGCTGGGGCGGGGTCTGCACGACGGGCTGGGCCGGGGCCGGCTGGGCCTCGGGCTGAGTCTCGGGCTGGGCCATGGGAGCCGGGTCGGCGGGCGGGGTCTCCGCCGGCGCCTCGGGCTGGGCTTCCGGCTGGGGCTCGGGCTGCGGTTCGGGCTGGGGTTCGCCCCCGCCGCGCGGACGCACCACGCCGCCCTGGAGCATGCCCGGCGCCGCCGAGGGAGCCTGCTCGACCTCGACGATCCTGGACTGGTAGAACGCGAGGGTCTTGGCGTCCTTCTCGCTGAGGGTGAGGCCGGCGCGGGCCACGTCCGCGAGCAGCGCTTTGGACTCGACGAAGCGCCCCTCGTCGAACGCCCGGGCCGCGTCCGTCAGCATGACCGGCGCCTGGGCCTGAAGGGTCTGTCGCCGGGCCTGGATGGCGTTCAGGATGTCCTTGGCCTTCGCCGTCTGGGCGTTGGTCGCATCGGGGGAGTTCACCACGGCGTTCGCGTGGCGCTCGGCGAGGACCAGCTCGCCCTCGCCCGCGCTGACCTCGGCGGTGTGCAGGCTCAGCTCGCTGGGGCTCAGCCGCTTCATCCGCGACGACGCCTCGTTCAGGAGCGACGTGACCTTGTCACGCTGCTCGGCGCTGGCGTGGGTGGACGAGACGTACGCCGAGAGGGCCGACCGGGCATGCACGGGCTTGCCCGAGGCCAGGAACTCGATCGCCTTGGTGATGGCGGCTTGGACGAGAGCGTTGCCCTTCTCCGCCTCGGGGGTGGGGGAGGGCGAGGTGGGCTCGGCGACGACCGCCGGGGCATGCACGCCGACAATGAGACCGGCGGCGGCGAGCAGGGTGCGGACCGAGCGGGTGTTCCGTGTCAACATGGCTATCTCCAGCAATGACGTGGTCGGTGGTTGTCGTTGAGCGGTTGTCGTTGAGCGGTCTTCGTTGAGGCCGGCCCTGGGCGGGCCGGGGTATCGAGGGTCCATTCTTCGCCGGGTCGGCGTCGTTGTCCTTGATCGGCTTCCTTGATCTTTCCGCGGTAGGAGGCCCGGGGTGTTCGGTGACGACGGTACGTGCCTCGCCCCGTCATCCGGGCCGCGCCGGAGTGGTCTTTGGCACCACCCCACCCGCGCCCTTCACCCGCGCCCATTACCCGAGCCTGCCGCCCGCGCTCCTCATCCCGGGATTCTTCGCCCCGGCGTTACGGTGAGTTGCCCCTCATTCCGGCGCACCCGCCGCAGCGGGCGCACCCGCGCCGATCTGGTCCTGTCGGCGGCGAGCACGGGGGCCGACCCCGCCTGCCGCGGGGTCGTGGTACATGTCGATATGGCGATCGACGCGTCCCGGTTCCGGCCAGACACGGAAGATACTCAACCTTGGCCCAAGATGCAAACCGCCCTCCCCGAATCCTGGCGTTCGCTCAAGCCGTGGGCGTGTCG
Source organism: uncultured Phycisphaeraceae bacterium (assembly GCA_964614075.1). GTDB lineage: Bacteria > Planctomycetota > Phycisphaerae > Phycisphaerales > UBA1924. The sequence continues at coordinate 9,485 of CAZTJZ010000074.1, read as the reverse complement.
CCCATCCACCGCGAAAGCCGAACCCGCGGCTCGTCCTCGTCTTCCTTCGTGGCCCCGTCCTCGTCCGCGGGAGGCTCGGGCTCCGAGGCTTCACCGAGTATTTCCCTGACAGACTCGGCGCCCAATCGATCAGCGTTCACGAGCGTCAGCGCCTCGGGCGGCGGGTGCTCGTGCTCGAGGGCGAGCTGATCGACCGCCTCCGCGGCGGTGGCCTCGGCCTGGCGCAAGTTCGACGCGTCCAGCACGATCTCGGCGTACCGGGTGGTCACCTCCGAGTCCCGGGGGAACTCGGCCCGCACCACGCACCGCCAGGTCGTTCCGCCCAGTTCCTTGCCCTCGTCGTCGACGTTCGTCTCGGGGTCGACGTTGAGCACGAGCTGCCAGTCGTCGCGGAGTTCCTCGACGACCTCGTCGGCTCCCAGGAGGTTGGGCGCGTCCCGGGGCGTGAGCAGCACCGTCCGGTGCTCGTGCGCCGCCGCGTCCGCCCCGGCGGGGGATTCGCCCTCGTCGTGACGCAGGGGCTTGAGGTCGAAGGTCTCGAGGAGCTTCTCGACGCGCTCCTTGAACCTGGGCTCGATGCGGATCATGACGATTTTGTGCTCGTCGACAAAGATGTAGACAAAGGGCTCTTCGCTCATGGCCCCGAAGCCGCACATCCCGTCCTCGTAGAAGAAATCCCGGAAGCGCCGGATCGCGTCGAGAAAGCGGTCCAGCCCGATCAGCTCGTAGGAGATGAACGGGTCCACCTCGCGGTACGCGTCGGTCCCCAGCACGTCCAGGATCGGGTAGACCCGCCCGGGGAACATCGAGAAGAGCCGTCGGCACAACGGCTCGAGCCGGTCCGCCGAGATCACGACCTCGTAGACGTAGCGGTCGGGCCACTCCTCCCACTCATCGTCCTCGTTCCCGCCGTCGGCGGGCTCGAAATCGACGGTGTACCCCGGACGCGGGGACATGGGCTCGACGGGGTAGACGCCCAGCGGGAACTTGAACCCCTCGATCTCCTGGCGTTCGATGGTCCCGTCGGCGCGGCAGGTGGGCATGCCGGGAGAGTATCGGCGTGGGGGGCCTCGCGGGTTCTACGCTGGGGCATGACTACGCCGACGATCGTCGCCCTGGCCGTGGGCAACTCCAGGACTCGCGTGGGGCTGGTGCGCGACGGCAGCGTCGAGCACGCCAGCGCCCTCCCGAGCATCGATGCCGCGGCCATCGCCGCCCTCGCGAAGAAACTCTGCGAGGACGCCGCGGGCGTGCCCGTGGTCCTCGCCTCGGTGAACCAGGAGGCCTCGGACCGCATCGAGAACGCCCTCGCGGGTGTGGACGACCTCTACCGCATCGGGCGCGACCTCGAGGTCCCCATCGTCAACGCCCTGGAGGATGACTCCACGGTCGGGCAGGACCGCCTGCTGTGCGCGCTGGGGGCGTTCTCGCGGTGCGAGCAGGCGTGCGTCGTGATCGACGCCGGGACCGCCGTCACCGTGGACTTTGTCGACGGCGAGGGGGTGTTCCAGGGCGGGGTTATCGCGCCCGGGCTGCGCCTCATGCTCCGGGCGCTCCACGAGGGCACGAGCGCCCTCCCCAGCGTGGAGCTCAAGGACCTTCCGCAGGGCCCGTTCGGCAAGACCACCCGCGAGGCCATGCTCCTGGGCGCCCTCCACAGCGTGCGCGGGCTCGTGCGGACCATGATCGAGCAGTACGCCACCGCGTACGAGGCCTACCCGCAGATCGTCGCGACGGGCGGCGACGCCATGGTCCTTTTCGAGAACGACGACGTGGTCGAGCACATCGTTCCCGAACTTCAGCTCCTGGGGATCGGACGCGCCTGCGAGATCGCGCTGAATGACTGAGTTGGATGACTGAGCGAGACGCCCCCGAGCGAAACGAGCGATCATGGCCGACTGTCGATGGAGCCTCGATTCACCCTCGGGCGTGCCCGGCGCGGTCGCGCTCATCACGCTTCGAGGCGACATCGACGCCGCTCTGCACGCCTGCGGGATCGCGCCCGTCGCGGTGGGGGGCGTGGCGCTACGCGATCTGGGCGGGGCGCCCGGCGAGCGCGAGATGGGCGTGGTCGCTCGGTTCAGGACAGACCACGCCACGCTGATGCCCCACGGCGGGATCGCGGTCGTCCGGGCGCTGCTCGCGCGGCTCGAGCGCTGCGGGATCGTCGAGGAAACGCCCGGCGATCCGCGGGTCACCTACCCCGAGGCTCGGGACGAGATCGAGGCGCGGATGCTCGCGGCGATCGCCCGTGCCGTGAGCCCCCTGGGAGTGGACCTTCTCTTGCGACAGCCGGCGCTCTGGAGTCAGGCGCCCGCGGGCCCGGAGACGCCCCGCGACCGCGTGCTGCGCCGATTGATCGACCCGCCTCTGGTTGTCGTGCTGGGCGCCCCCAACATCGGCAAATCGACGCTGCTCAACGAGCTGGCGGGGCGGAGCGTCTCGATCGTGAGCGACGAGCCGGGCACGACCCGCGACCACGTGGGCGTGACGCTCGACCTGGGCGGGCTCGTCGTGCGATGGGTCGACGCGCCCGGGCTGCGCGAGGACGCCCCGCCGATCGAGCGTGAGGCGATCGACCTCGCGCTCGGGGTGGCGCGCCGGGCGGATCTCTTGCTCCTGGCCGGGGACGCCTCGAACCCGCCCCCGGCGCCGATCCCGGGCGTGGATGGGAGGCGTGTCGCGCTCCGGGGCGACCTGGGAAGCCCGGCCTGGGCCACCGACGCCAAGGTCTGCGTCCGCACGGGCGAGGGCGTGGCGGAGCTGGTGGCGCTCGTGCGGGAGTGGCTGGTGCCCCGGGCGTTGATCGAGTCGCAGGTCGCGTGGCGGTTCTGGGCCTGAGCGGGGGCGGGCGGGCCCATCGCCCGCCGCCCGGGCGATCTAGAATCCCCGCTTTCCCGCGTCGCACGCGGGCGCACGAGGGACGGACATGGACCAACGCCAGACGCAGATCAGGGAGAGGGCCGGGCTCGAGGAGTCGCGCCTCAATCAGGAGTTCATCGACTTCCTGAACAAGTGGAGCACGCCCATCCTCCTCGTGTTCGCGGTCGTCGCGGCGGGGTACGTGGGTTACCTCAAGCTCCAGAAGATGCGCAACGAAAAGGCCGACCAGGCCTTCCAGGAGCTCGAGGCCGCCGCCACGGGCACCAACCCCAGCCCCGAGTCGCTCAAGCGCATCGCGCAGGAATACGACGGCGTGCGCGCGGTGCCCATGCTCGCCAAGCTCGAGGCCGCCGACGCCTACCTCCGCGCGGTGCGCAACGGCGTGCGGACGGGCGCGATGGTCAAACCCGACGGGACGCTCGAAACTCCCGAGGACGCGCTCACCGAGGCCGACCGCACGGGCTACCTCAAGCAGGCGGAGGAGCTCTACGTCCAAGCCCTGGGCGAAGCGTCGAAGAACTCGGGCCGCCTCACCTTCCGCGTGGGGGCGCTCTTCGGTCTGGCGGCGGTGGCCGAATGCCGCGGCGAGCTGGAGGGCGCCAAGGCACGCTACGACGAGATCGTCCGGCTCACCGAGAACAACTCCTTCTCGCGGTTCGCCGGGCAGGCCAAGGCCCGCCTCAACGACCTGGACGCGCTCAAGAACCCGCCGCGGTTGTACAGCACCGCGGAGCTTCCCAAGCCCCCGGTTCCCGAGGTCCCTCCCGAGCCTGCGGGTCCGGTGCCGGCGCCGACTCCCGCCCCAGCTCCCGCGCCGACTCCGGAAACCGCTCCGACGACTCCCACCCCCAACCCCAGCCCCGATCCCAACCCCGTCCCCACGCCCGATCCCACCCCGCAGCCCTCGGCTCCGCCCGGCTGAGCCCCGCGGCGCGGAGCGATCGCCATGGCGCATCCCCCCCGCGAGCGTGAGGACTCCGGACCGCCGGGCGGAGGGGAGGCTTCCGGCGGGGAGGAGGTTGCGCGCGCGGGCGAGTACATCCTCCCGGGCGGGAAGGTCGACGCCGAGGCCATCGCCAGGGCGCTCGAGGCGGCCCGCACCTCGGGCGAGGCGAGCGACGACGCCGAGCTGCGCCGGGTGACGTTCGAGATCCGTCGCGATCTCAAGAAGCGTCTGGACCGCTACCTCACCGACCGCATCGGGTTCATGAGCCGCAACCAGCTCCAGAAGCTCATCGACGAGGGGGGCGTGCTCGTCAACGACCGCGTGCCCAAGTCCTCGACGGTGCTCCGCGCGGGCGATGTGGTGGAGGTCGTCATCCCCGAGCCCCCCGGCGCGGGCGTCCCGCCCGAGGACATCCCGCTGGACGTGCTCTACGAGGACGAGTGCCTGATCGTCCTCAACAAGCCGCCCGACATCATCGTGCACCCTGCGCGTTCGCACCTCAAGGGGACGATGATCAACGCCCTGGCGTTCCACTTTCAGAAGCGCTCACCCCTGGGCGGGGAGCTCTCCAGCGTCGGGACCGAGTTCGCACGCCCGGGCGTCGTCCACCGCCTCGACCGCCACACCAGCGGCGTGATCGTCTTCGCCAAGCAGGACGAGGCGCACTGGAAGCTCGGGCATCAGTTCGAGCATCGGCGCGTCAACAAGCGGTACCTGGCCGTCACCCACGGGCGGATCGAGCCCCCGGGCGACGCGATCGACCTGCCCCTGGGCCCGCACCCCTCGCGCGAGAAGGGCTACCGCGAGAAGTATGTCGTCCGCCACGACGAGCTGGGCAAGCCCGCGCTCACCATCGCTCGCGTGCGCGAGTGGTACCGCGTGGGCGATCGAGACTACACGCTCGTCGAGCTCGAGCTTCGCACCGGACGCACCCACCAGATCCGCGTCCACCTGTCCCACCTGGGATGGCCCATCGTGGGCGACGACATGTACACCGGGAAGGCCGTGGGCCTCCGCGCCGACGGCGAGCGCGAGACGCTCGTTCAGTTCCCGGGCGGCGGGGAGCCCCCGCCCCCGGGCGTGCGCCCGCTCATCGTCCGCCAGGCCCTCCACGCCTGCACGCTGGGCTTTACGCACCCCATCCGCGAGACCCCGATGGAGTTCACCGCGCCCCTCCGCGGCGACATGGCTCTCCTGGTCCGGACGCTGCGCGAGCTCTCCGGCGGGGGCGAACGCCCGACGGTGCCCGGCGCCACGGTCGACCTCGACCGGGCCGTCCCGCCCGGGGCGTGAACCGGTGACGACGCGGGACGGTGGCGAGATTCCGGCGCGAAACCGAATCGCCCTCGCGGCATCGAACGAAGGATCACGGGGTCGCGCCGCGCGCCCGGCGCCTTCAGGAGCGACGCATGCGATGGTTCTTCCGTGCCGTGGGTATGGTCGTCCTGGGCGTGGTGGTCTGGCTGGCGTTCGTGGCCTCCCCGGCCCTCTCCACCGCCCGCGCGGAGCAGCCCGTGCCCGAGCTCACCCCCAACGACGGCTGGTTCAACAGCGACACCCCGCTCCGGTTCAGCGACGAGCTCAAGGGCCACGTCGTGATCCTCGACTTCTGGACCCACTGCTGCATCAACTGCATGCACATCCTCCCCGATCTGGATTATCTTGAAGAGAAGTACAAGAACGACCCGGTCGTCGTGATCGGCGTCCATTCCGCGAAGTTCAGCAGCGAGGGCGAGCGGCGCAGCGTCCGCAACGCCGTCAAACGCTACGCCATCAAGCACCCCGTGGTCATCGACCGCGGGATGACGATCTGGTCGAAGTTCGGCGTGAACTCGTGGCCCACGTTCGTCGTCATCGATACCCGCGGCCGGTTCTTCGGCGTCACGAGCGGCGAGGGCAACCGCACCGTCCTCGATCGCGCCGTCGAGAAGCTGCTCCAGCAGGGCAAGGACGACGGCACGCTTGCCCCCAAGCGCCTGACGCTCGCCCCGGGCAAGAGCGTGGGCTCGCTCAGCGGGCTCTCCTTTCCGGGGAAGGTGATCGCCCACCCGCCCGACGAGGCTCACCCCAAGGGCTGGCTCTTCGTGGCCGACTCGAGCCACCACCGCGTCCTCGCCGCGACCTACCCCGACGGCGAGGCTCGCGCGACGGTGGTGCGGGTCTTCGGCACGGGGCGTCCGGAGTTCACCGACGGTCCCTCGGGCGAGGCCTCGTTCCACGAGCCTCAGGGGCTCGCGTTCGACCCGCTCACCTCGCGCTTGTTCGTGGCGGACCGCAAGAACCACGCCGTGCGCATCATCGATCTGGTCAAGAACGACGTGACGACGCTTGCGGGGAACGGGCTCCAGAGCTACGACCGCTGGGGCGGGCGTGCCGGGCTCAAGCAGGGGCTCTCCTCGCCCTGGGATCTCGTGCTCACGCCCGATCGGGCGCGCCTGATCGTGGCGATGGCGGGGACGCACCAGCTCTGGCAGATCAATGTCGCGAACGCCACCGCGGAGAAGCTCGCGGGCTCGGGGCGCGAGACGCTCACGGACGGCGGCCCGGACGAGTCGGCGCTGGCGCAGCCCTCGGGCGTGGCCCTCTCGGGCGACGCGAGGACGCTCTACGTCGCCGATTCGGAGACCTCCGCCGTGCGCGCCCTCGACCTGACCACCAACGCCACCTCCACGATCCTGGGCGAGGGGCTGTTTGTCTTTGGCGATGCCGACGGCACGCCGCCCAAAGCGCGGCTTCAGCACTGCCTGGGCGTGGCGACGCTCCCCGCGGGCACGCTCCCGGGCGTGGATCGCGAGGTGATCCTCGTCGCCGACACGTACAACAGCAAGCTCAAGACTCTCGATCCGGCCACGAAGACGCTGACGACATGGGTTGGATCGCCCGAGGGCGGCAGCGCCCCCGATGCGGTCGTGCTCGACGAGCCCGGGGGCGTGAGCGTGGCCCGCTCCGGGCGGGCGACGACCGTCTTCGTGCCCGACACCAACAACCACCGCATCGTCATGATCGACGCGAGCACCAAGCGCGGGCGCGAGGTCACGCTCGACGGGCTCGCGCCGACCGGCACCATCGAGACGCCCAAGGACGCCCGCGTCGTCGAGGCCGCCGCCGCGGGGGATCGACCCGTGACGCTCGAGATCACGCCCAAGCTCCCCGCGGGGACGCACATGAACCCCGAAGCCCCGGCCACGGTCCGGATCTCCCGCGAAGGGCGCGAAGTGCTCATGCGGACCCTGCGCACCGACGCTCGCACGCTGCGGGTCGAGCTTCCCTCCGGGCTCACGCCGGGCGAGTGGCTCGTCGAGGTGTCCTACGCCTCGTGCACCGACGCGGACCGGGGGCTGTGCATCCCGGGCTCGGCGGCGTGGGTCGTGCGCGTGGCGGCGGGCCAGGCGACGATCATCCCGTTGACTCACGAGTAGGAGTAGACGTGAAGGAAAAGGCCGCGCGCGGCACCCCGGATCACTTGTAGAAACGGGCGCCCAGGCCCTATGCGCCGACGAACGGGTTGCTTTTCTTTTCGCGTCCGATCGTCGAGGCGGGCCCGTGGCCGGGCAGGATCCGCGTCTCGTCGGGCATCGTGTACAGCTTCGCGCGGATCGAGGTCTCGAGCTCCTCGAAACTGCACCCCGGGAAGTCCGTGCGTCCGATGGAGCCCGCGAAGAGCGCGTCGCCCACGAACGCGATCCCGGCCTCACGCCGCCAGAGCGCGATCCCGCCCGGGGAATGCCCCGGCGTGTGGCGGACCTCCCACGCCAGCCCGAGCAGCTCGACCATCTCGCCATCGCGGAGCAGGCGCGTCGCCCCGGCGCAGCTCACGGGCGTGCCCGAGAATGCGCTCAGGTTCAGCTCCGGGTCGCCCAGCCAATCCCGCTCGGCCTCGTGGATCCACACGGGCAAGTCACGCCACGCCCGACGTAGGTCGTTCACGCCCGCGATGTGGTCCACGTGCGCGTGCGTGAGCACCAGCGCCTCCACGCCGCCCAGCTCCCGCGCCCGCTCGATCATCCGCGTGGGCTCGAAGCCAGCGTCCACGACGAAGCAGCGATCCCGCCCGTCGCGCCGGACGAGATAGCAGTTCGTGGCGTACGGGCCCGGATCGAACGTCTCGACATGGACTCCATCACCCGCGTTCATGCGTTTGCCTTCACTCCGTGTCCGTATCGCCCGCCCGGCGTGCGTCCTCCACGCCGGGCGATTTCGATCCCGGGCGCCCCGGGGGCTGTACCGGGCGATCCCGACGCCATTCAATACACGCCATGCTCGAAGGTCCATCGCCATCCGCGGAGTCGTCTCGGCCCGTTTCACGCCCAGCGTCCGCGGGGCGGACGGTCCAGCTCGCCCTCGCCGTGCTGTACCTGCTCGCCGTGGCGATGTCCTTCCTGCTCATGCAGAAGTCGTTCCTGGAGTTTGGGATCCTGGCGATGGTGGTCACGGTGTGCTCGGCCCCGATCGCGTTTCTTCTCGCCTCGCGCCGGAGCGAGCCCGCGCCGGCCCCGGAATCCGACGCGTCCCGGCGTCTCGACGAGATCGCCGACGCGATCCGCGACCTCCGCGAGCACGCGGCGCTCTCCGACGACGCCCGGCGTGTGCTCGCCCGCCACGCCGACCGCGAGGTCCTGCGGCGGGCCATCGAGGAGGACATCGCCCGCGCCGATCACGACGGCGCGATGGTGCTGATCGGCGAGCTCGCGGACCGCCACGGGCAGCGCGCCCAGGCCGAGGGCTTCCGACAGCGCATCGATCGCTCGCGCAGCGCCGACTACGACGCCGAGGTCGCGGCGGCGGTGGCGGACCTGGACGCGCTCGTCGAGCAGCGTCGGTGGGAGCTCGCGCTCGCCGACGCGGCACGCGTCACACGCCTCTACCCCGATTCACCCCGGGTGCGCTCGCTCCGCGAGCGCGTCGAGTCGGCCCGCTCGGCGTACAAGGCGGACCTCGAGCGGCGATTCCTCGTCGCCGCGCGCGAGGAAAGCCCCCAGGCGGCGCTCGAGCTGCCGTACCAGCGCGACGAGTTCCTCACCGAGCCGGGGGCCGAGCCCTACCGCGAGCTGGCGCGCGGCGTGGTCGGCCAGGCCCGCGAGAACCTCGGCGCCGAGTTCAAGCTCGCGGTGCAGGACCGCAACTGGCCCCACGCCGCCGCCCTGGGCCAGCGGATCATCGCCGAGTTCCCCAACTCGCGCATGGCCGCGGAGATCCGGACGGTCATCGACAACGTCCGCGCCAAGGCCTCGGCGATGGGGTAACCGCTAGGCGTTGCGGCGTTCGTCGGTGGGCCGGGCGGTTTTTTCCTGTGGGTCCAGCTCGTGGCCCTTGCGCCCGCCCCGCGCTCGCCCCGCCCCGCCGATCGACGTGCCCAGGAGCGCCCGGCAGGTGTCCAGGCATCTCGCGGCGAGGGCGCCCGCCGCCTCGTGCAGGTCCTTGCTTGTGCGCACCGAGCGCGTGTTGTTCTCCATGTCCTCCGCCGACCACCCCCGGCTGTGCGCGATGAACGGGAAGGGCGGGAACTGGCACCCCAGCTCCCCGAAGAACGTCATCATCTGCCCCGCCACGCCCTGCACGTTGTCCTGCCCGCCCGTGATGATCAGCCCCACGACCTTGTTCTTGAGCAGGATCCGGTCCGCGATGGTCTCCTGGTTCTGGATGCAGTTCATCCGCT
>CAZTJZ010000073.1:0-15713 GCA_964614075.1 uncultured Phycisphaeraceae bacterium | reverse complement strand
GGGGTGATGTTCGTGACGCCCCAGGAGAAGGTCTACGGCGGTCAGATCGTGGGTGAGCACAACCGCGACAACGACCTCACGGTAAACGCGACGCGCCTCAAGCACCTGACCAACATGCGGGTGTCGAGCAAGGAGGCGACGGTGGTGCTCAAGGCCGCCCGGAAGATGAGCCTGGAGGCGTCGCTGGAGTACATCGAGGACGACGAGCTGGTGGAGCTGACGCCCGAGAGCATCCGCCTGCGCAAGAAGATCCTCGAGGAGAGCATGCGCAAGCGCGCCGACCGCCAGGCCAAGGACGCGGCGGAGTAGTTTTTTCTTCGATTCGTCGAACCGGACGGGCGGCGGCACGGTCCAACACCGGACGGAGCCGCGGATGCCGGATGGCGGGACACAGCGCGAGGCGGACCAAGGGCTGATCCGCCGGATCGCGCGGGGGGATCCCGTCGCGCTCGGGGAGCTCGCGGCCCGGTACGAGGCCGGGCTGTTCGGGCTGGCGCGCGGGCTGCTGGACGGACGGGAGGACCTGGCGCGGGACGCGCTGCAGGACTCGTGGGTTCGCGTGCTGCGTCACGCGGGCGGGTTCGGCGGGCGGAGTGCCGTGCGGACGTGGTTGTACAGGATCGTGGTGAATCGCTGCGCGGACGTGCGGACCAGAGCGCTGGCGATGGAGAACGGCGTGGCGGCGAACGGCGCCCTCGGCGAGCTGGCAGCGCCGAGCGCGGGCGATGACCCGCGCTCCTCGGGCGAGGAGCTTCGCCAACGCGTGGCGTCGCTCCCGGATTCGGCGCGGGTGATCCTGCTCTTGTGCTATCACCGCGGGCTCACGCACGAGCAGGCGGCGGAGGTGCTGGGCCTCCCGGTGGGCACGCTCAAGTCGAGGCTGCACGCGGCGCTCAGCGAGCTGCGCGGTCGGCTCGGGAAGGACGGTGGGCGATGAACGATCAAGATCACGACACCCGCGAGCTGGCGGCGTTGGAGTCGGGCCTGGCGGGCTTGACCCGGCCCGCCGAGGCGCCGCCGGGCGTGTGGCGGAGCGTGGTCGCGGGGCGGCGCACGGCAAAGCTGACGCGCTGGATCGGGCGCGGCGTGCTGAGCCTGGCGGCGGGGGTGATCGTGATCGGGGCGGCGTGGATCGCGGCGGGCGGTGGGGGGGTCGGGGCTCGCCGCGCTGTCGAAGACTCTTACGTCAAGAGTGTGACGGCGATCCGATCGCCGTCCGCGCCGGCCGCTCCGGGATCGTCGTCGGATGGCGAGGCCTTGCTTGAGCGTTTGCGAGGCGCGGTCGGGTTTGTGCCGGCGCCGGAAGGGATGCCGGCGTCCGCGCCCGTGTATGCGCCGGTGCCCGCGTCGGCGTCCGTGGGCGTCGCGCCGCCGCCGATCGGGGAGCGTGTGGTCGCGGTGCGGGCGTCGGTGGATCTTCGCACGCCGGGCGTGCGCGGCGCGTTCGACAAGGTCTCGTTCCTGGTCCGCGACGAGCTGGGCGAGTACGTCGAGTCCTCGTCGCTGAGCGGCACGGGCGAGGCGATGCAGGCGACGCTCACGCTGCGGGTGCGCCCCGAGCGCGTCGGGGACGTTCTGCGCGCCCTCCGCGAGATCGGCGAGGTGGCCTCGGAGTCTCGCGACGGAGACGACGTGACCCAGCAGGCGACCGATCTCGACGCACGCCTTCGTAACGAGGAGCGCGTCGAGCAGGAGCTGCTCGCGCTGCTCGCCTCGCGCGAGAACGCGCCGCTCCAGGACATCCTGCACCTGCGCCGGGAACTCTCGACGGTGCGTGAATCGATCGAGCGTCTCTCCGCCCAGAAGCAGATGCTCGCCCGACGCGTCACCCTCGCCACGCTCCTGGTCACCATCGGCAACGACCATCCCTCGGGCTTCCGCGCGTCGAACGGCCTCGGCGCGAAGCTCGCCCGCGCGTGGGACCGCGGCGTGCGGAACCTCAGCGATCTCCTGGGTGGGTTGGTCGTACTGGCCGTGGGAGGGGCGCCGGCGTGGATCGGGCTCGCGGTGCTGTGGTTCTTCGTCCGTCGATGGCTCAGGGGCCGGACGCGCCGCGCGGCCGAGGAACCCCCGCCGTTCCTGAGTGGGATGTGACCCCCATCACCCGCGCCCAGTTGCCCCACGCGAAGGCCTCGATGGCATCCTCGTTCCAGCCCTGCGAGATGAGCTCGTCGCTGAGGCGGTGGTAGTCGCCGGGATGATCGATCCCGTCGGGGAGCTTGGCCGCGCTGAACCCGCCGTCCATGTCGCTCCCCAGCCCGAGGGCGTGGTGGTGGCCCACGAGCTGGCAGACGTGGTCGGCGTGGTCGCTCCACTCGCGGATAGTGGCGCGTCGCGATCGGCGGCCGCCCGGGATGATGAAGGGCGAGAAGAGATTGAGCCCAACGACCCCGCCGCGGCGGGCGATCTCGAGGATGGCCCGGTCGGGGAGGTGGCGCTGCATCAGGAGCTTGGGGTCCAGGGCTCGGGCGGCGGCGGGGAGTTCGTGGAGCGCGGGCGGCTCGCGCTCCACAATCGCCCGGCAGTTGCTGTGCGAGGCGACAACGACGCGATCGGTGCGGTCGAAGAGCTCGAAGAGCGCCCGGTCGGACAGGTGCGACGCGTCGTGGAGCACCCGCAGCTCGTCCATCCGGCGGACGAGGGCGCGTCCGAGGTCGGTGAGCGGGAGGTCGGTCAGGTTTCCGCCGGCGTATCGGCTGGGCCTGGCCCACGCCAGCCCGATCGCCACCACGCCCTGCGCGACCCAGAAGGGTAGCTCGTCGGGCGTGCGGATGGCGTCGGCGCCCTCGATGAGGATGCCCAGCCTCGGCACGCGGAGCGTGGCGTTGGGGTCGTGGAGCGTCGCCGCCCGGCCATCACGGAACCACGCGCGGTACGTGTCGAGCTGTTCGACGCCTCTCTGGTGCGCGGCGGCAGAGTCGCCGGACGGATAGCCGATCGCGTCCTGCCCGTCGGGCTCGATGAAGATCGTCGCGAGGGCGTGGGTGACGGGGGCGCGGGCGAGGGTCCTGAGCGTGCACGCGGCGGGGAGCTCGGGCCCGCCGCACGACGCGAGATCGTCTCGGTGCATGTCGCGCCCGAGGCGTTCGAGCATCGCGAGATCGAGGTGGGCGTCGAACCAGCGCGTGGGGCGGGGCGGGGGCATCGCGACGATCGTACGGTGGGCCCGTACTCTTGCGGACTATGGCGCGACACGAACTCGAAGGCATGCTCCGCCCGGGGATCCACCTGCGTTGCCCCAAGTGCGCCGCGATGATGGACCGCGTCGAGATGGGGAGGTTCTGCGTGGATCGCTGCACGGCGTGCGCCGGGATCTGGCTCGACTCCAGCGAGCTCCAGCAGGTGGGCATGCTCAAGGGGGCCGCGGAGAAGCTCGACGCCGGCGCGAAGCACCCGGCGGAGCGCGGCTCGGGCTCGATGCTGTGCCCGCGCGATCAGTCGCCGCTGGTCGCCAAGCGCGACGAGAAGCAGTCGCACGTGGTGGTGGACCAGTGCCGCCAGTGCCTGGGGATGTTCCTCGACGCGGGGGAGTTGAAGGACCTGGCCACGCACACGCTGGCCGAGAAGCTCAAGGGGTTCTTCGGCGGGTGAGGCCCACGCGGCGGTAAGTGAACAAAACGCAGCGCGCGGCGCTGCGGTGAGGTGTGGGCGTTGCGCGGCCCGGTACCCGGGTTGGCGTTGAGCCTCTCTCTCAGCACCCGGCGGTGTAGTGAGTGAGGTAGAACAGCAGATCGTCCAGCGTCACCCCGCCGTCGGGCTGCCCGATGCCGCTGCCGTCGTCGAGGTCGGCCTGGGCGTCCGCCGCCTGGACCAGGTCGAGGTAGTAGATCAGGTCGTCGAGAAAGACCCCGCCGTCGGGGTTGCCCAGCCCCGAGCCGTCGTCAAAGTCGGTGACGCAGGTCGGCTCGGCGTGGACCGTGAGGTAGTAGCGGGTGCAACCGAAGAGCTGGCTCTTGGCGATGATGGTGACGCTGGGGAACGGCGCGGGCTGGACGACCCAGTCCGAATCGAACTCCACCCCGGGCGTGTCGTTGACCGTGCCGCCGAGCATGAGCCGGTGCGTCGCCACGGGCTGCATGGTGTCGACGGCGTAGTGACCCGCGGCGCGAACATCGTACGTCGTCGTGTCCGTCAACTGGGCGTGGATGCCCGCCCGCACCGTCCACGCGCGGATCTCGGGGATGCTCGGCGTGTCGGCGAGGTACAGCCGACCCACCGCGGGGATCGTCGGGCCCAACGACGCGCACAGGCAAGGTCCCTCGCACGGCGCGGGGCGGAACGCGCTCCCGGGGAGCAGTCGCAGCGCGGAGCTCTCCGCCCACGCTCCGGTGCACAATGCAAAGGTCGACACGCACAGCAGGGATGCAGCTTTCATCGGCGTACTCCCGAAATGCCCCACGACCCCCACGACCCCCACAACCCCGCGCCCCTCTCCGATCGAGCGCGCCGTGTCCGTGCGAACATGATACATGATCGTCCGTCGGCGCGTGTCGGCGTTCCGGGCATCGCGCACAGGCACGAACGCAAGACGAACTCGCGGGCGGCTATGCTTCTCCCCTGGTTCCGCCGGCCTTGGCGGGGCGGAAAATGGAGCCCGAGATGCCGCTCGAAGACAGGCCGTTGTCCACCAAGTCCGAGGCCGCCCAGGACCGCGAGTCCGAACTGGCGGGCGGCCCGCTCACGCCGCTCATCCAGCGTGCCGACGCCCCGGACATCGTCGAGCGCATCGATAAGCTGGTCGAGGCGGTGGGGGGCAGGCCCGGGACGTTCGAGGCCCGCCTGGTGCGCGAGCTGGTGCAGACGGGGCTGAAGCTGATCCCCGACGGGCGCGACACGGGCGAGCTGAAACTCATGTCCAGCTCGCTCAAGGAGCTGCGCTACGCCTACCGCGTCTTCGGAAAGTTCAAGGAGCCCCACAAGGTCACGATCTTCGGGAGCGCCCGCACGCCCGAGGATCATCCCGACTATCTCGCGGCGGTGGAGTTCGGTCGGCTCATGGCGCAGGCCGGCTGGATGTCCATCACGGGCGCGGGGATGGGCATCATGAAGGCCGGGCACGTGGGCCCCGGGCGCGAGGCGAGCTTCGGGGTGGCGATCCGCCTCCCCTTCGAGACCAACGCGAACGAGGTCATCAAGGGCGACGAGAAGCTGATCCACTTCCGCTACTTCTTCACGCGCAAGCTGATGTTCGTGAGCCAGGCCGAGGCCGTGGCGCTCTTTCCCGGCGGGTTCGGGACGATGGACGAGGCCTTCGAGACGCTCACGCTGGTGCAGACGGGCAAGGCCACGCCCATGCCCATCGTGATGGTCGAGGGGAAGGGCCAGAACTACTGGGAGGAGTTCGACCGCTGGGTCGGCGCGCAGCTGCTCGACCGCGGGTGGATCAGCCCCGAGGACCCGGCGATCTACAAGATCTGCGCCACCCCCAAGGAAGCCGCCGACCACATCATCGCGTTCTACAAGAACTACCACTCCTCGCGCTACGTCCGCGACGAGTTCGTGATCCGGATGAAGCGGGCGCTCTCCCCCGCGAGCCTGGACCGTCTCAACAGCGAGTTCGCCGTGCTCGTGAAGCAGGGGCGGATCGAGCAGCGCGGTCCGCTCGAGGGCGAGGAGGATCACCTCACGCTCCCTCGCCTGGTCTTCACGCACACCAAGCACAAGTTCGCGGTGGTCCGGAGGCTGATCGACCGCGTGAACGAGCTCGCGTAGAGCCGGCGCCGAAACCGCACGTCCCCGCCGAGCGAATCGTCGAGGAGATTCCATGCCCCGCGTCGTCCAGGCCATCCAGAGCGCGGTCTGCGCCATGACCCTCGCCGGGTCGGCGCTGCTGGGCGGGTGCGCCGGCCCCGCGCCGCGTCCCGGGCTGGCGGCGACGCCCGCGCCCTCCGGGCTCGAGGTCGAGTGGTGGGTCGTGGACGACGCCGAGGCCTGGCACAACGGGAAGGACACCTCCGCGCAGGTCTTCCGGGGTTACGCGGCCCGCGCCACGCCCTTCCGCGACGAGACCCTCGCGCTCTGGCAACGCAACGGCGTACGCGTCGTCGCCGTCCCCGTCCGAGATCTCCCCGCCGCCCGATCTCGCCTCCACACCCGCGGCCCGATCCGCGAGCAGCACTTCGGCCAGCTCACACGCTGGACCGCCATCTCCCGCGGCACGCCCTGGCGGGGTGTCGCCACGATGGTGCTCGACAACGGACCCCTCGCCCTCAAGAGCGGCGCGATGCGACTGCTCGTGCGCTGCTGGGCGGCCCCCGGGCTCGGCGACGAGCTGGGCCTCGCGGGGCTGCGCCTCGAGATCGTGCCCCAGCACGAAGAGTCCGACCCCGACTCGTCCGGGGCGCTGCGCTCGAGCCTGGGCCTCGACGCCGCCACCCCCAGGGAAGAACGCGGGATGATGTTCACGCGCCTCACGGCGTCGGGCGTCTCCCGCGCGGGCGACGCGGTGGTCCTCATCCCCGAGAGCCCCGACGCCGACTGGCGACCCACCCCCGCGCCCCGGGATCCCAAGACCTCCAGCGTCCGCGTGGGAGCGCCCATCGCCAACTCCGGAACCATCGGCGAGGCCATGCTCGCCGACGGGCCCATCGAGCCCGATCTGGACCCCGGCATCGGGAGCGACGCCCCGCGGGCGATCGAGGGCGTGCGCTCGGCACGCAAGGTGATCGTCGTGCTGATCCCGAGAGCGCCCGAGCGCGCGAGCCTGATGCCCTGACCGCTCGCGCCGGCACTTCGCCCCGCCCGCGTGGTCCTGTAATCGTCACCCCGCCGCCGTCGCGGGATTCCGGGCGTGGCCCCGCCCTTGCCCCGCTTCCCTACGCCGCGCTCCGGACGAAACACCCTCGCGTCGGCCCGACGGCCCCGCCCGGCGTTTGGCAGAGTGTGTTCGGAGGGTCCATGCTCCGCGTCACGCTGCCTCAGGTCGAGCCCGGGATGATCCTCGCCTCGGCGTTGGTGCATCCCCAGCACCCGGCGGTGACGCTGCTCAAGCCCGGCGCGGTGCTCGACATGCCCTGCATCGAGCGCCTGCGCGAGATGCACGTCGGCGAGCTGTGGATCGAGTACCCGCGGTTCGAGTCGCTCCGGCGCTTCCTGAGCCCCGACGTGCTCGTCACCTGCCGCGAGACCACGCTGCGCCTCGCGCGGGTGATGGACGCGGTGGTCTCGCGTCCCTCGGCCCGCCTGGACTATCACGCCTTCCGCCAGGCGACGACGCTGGTGATCGAGGCGCTCTCGTCGAGCCCGGGCTCGGCGCTCTTCATCATGGAGATGGCCGAGAACCTCGCCCCGCCCCTGCGTCACGCCTGCAACGTCTGCTCGCTGAGCGTGCTCATGGGGCTCAAGCTGGAGACGTACATCACGCGGGAGCGCGGGAGGCCCTGCGGGTGGCGTGAGCTCTCGAGCCTGGGCGTGGGCGCGATGCTGCACGACGTGGCGATGCTGGAGCTCGACGCCGACGCCCTCGCCCGCTGGCGAGCCACGCGCGACGCGAGCGACCCCGTGTACCGCGAGCACGCCGAACGCGGCGCCGAGCTGGTCCGGCGCGAGTTCGACCCCGCCGCCGCCGCCGCCGTGCTCCACCACCATCAGGGCTACGACGGCTCGGGGTTCCCGGGGCGGCTCGACGCGACGGGGCATCGCGTGGCGCCCGCGGGGTCGGAGATCCACGTCTTCGCGCGGATCGTCGCCGTCGCCGACGCGTTCGACGCGCTCCGCCACCCCGACCACGAGTCGGCCTCGCCCCAGGCGCAGCCCGACGCGATGGCCACGGTGCAGGCGCTGCGCACCATGCTCCGGACGCCCCTGGCCCGCGCCTTCGACCCCGTGGTGCTGCGGGCGCTGCTCAGCGTCGTGCCCGCGTTCCAGCCCGGGGCGGCGGTGGTCGTTGAGAACGACGCCGGCGAGCGCCTCGACGCGATGGTCGCCGACTGGAACCCGCTCGACCCGTGCCGACCCTGTGTCCGCGTCATGACCGACCGCGTCCCGGGCGAGAAGCTCGACCTGATGCACCGCCGCGATCTCTCGATCGTCGAGATCGACGGCTTCGACGTCCGCGACGATCAGTTCGCGCCCGAGTTCGCCGGCGACTTTGACCTGCGCCAGGCGATGCGACGCAGCCTCTGCGGCGTGGGCGACCACTGCCGCCTCGAGCTCAAGCCCGAGCCGGGGTTGATCGGCGCGGCGGCGTAGGCGAGCTACTTCCCGGCCGGGGGCGCCGCGGGCTTGGGAGACTCCGGCGCCTGCGCCTTGGTCTCCGCGGGCTTGGTCTCGGCTTTACCGTCTGTCTTGCCGTCGGGCTTGGCTTCGGCCTTGGTGTCGGCCTTGGTGTCGGCTTTGGCGTCCGTGTTCGTGTCGGGCTTCGTGGCGTCCGCATCGGACGTGCCCTCGGGCTTCGCCGCGTTCTCGCCACGCCGTCCGCCGTTGGGGCGCCCGCCGCCCGGGGCGCCACCCTCGGGCCCGGAGGCCAGCGGCTTGCCGTCCTCCCCGACCTTGTACCCCGCGAGTTCCAGCTGGGCCTTCTCCCACGCCGCGGTGATCGTCTCGCCCGGCTTGGGCTCGCGGAGCAGGACCTCTCGCCCCTCCTCGAGCCCCGCGCCGATCTCCGCGAGCGTGTCCGAACGTCGGCCGAGCTTCACGGGCACCCGCGTGAACCGCCCCGACTTCTCCGCGTAGACAAACCGCACGGGCCCTTCCTGGAAGACGGCCTGGATGGGCACGGTGAGCGCGTCGGCGACGCCCCCCATGACGATGCGCGCCTCGACCCGCATCGAGGGCTTCAGGACCGCCGCCGCGTCCTGGATCTCCAGCCCGATCCTGACGGTGTACTCGCGCAGGTTAGGGTCGCGCCATCCCCCCGACTCCGCGAGCACGCCGATGGTGCTCACCTTCCCCGAGAACGTCCGCCCGCCCACGGCGTCGACGCGGACGCTCGCCGCCATGCCCGGCTTGATCCGCCCGGCGATGGACTCGTGCACGCGCACCGCCGCCACCATCTCCGACGTGTCGGGGAGGACGATCAGCATCTGGTTGGGGTAGACCTGCTGCCCGATCTGGAGCGTGTCGCTCCCGCCCATGCCCCACCGGTTGCGCTCGATGCTCGTGGAGTAGACCACCAGCCCGTCCTGCGGGGCGTGGATGGTCGTCGCCGCGAACTGCTGCGTGTGCTTGGCGAGACGGGCCTCCTGGAACGCGAGCTGCTGGGTCTGGTTCGCCTTGTTCGCCGCCTTGCTCGCGAGCTCGCTGCTGTTGGTGAGGAGCACGCGCTGGAGCTCGGCCTTGGCCTCGTCCACGTCGCTCTGGCGCGACTTCATGTCCTTCGCGAACTCGTACCTTTCGTACACCTCCGCGGAGAGCTGGCTCGTCTTCCACTCCGAGATCGCCTGGATGTACGACACCTCGTCGCGGTCGGTCTCGTCCTTGGAGAGGAACCCCTGGGCGAGCAGCTCCTGGCTCTTGGCGAACTTGTCCGCCAGACGCTCGAGCTCCAGCGTCGCCTTGTCGATCCGCAGGCGGTTCTCCTGGCGCTTCATCGCGACCTCGCCCTCGAGCCACTTCTGCAGGGCGAGCTCGGCCATGTCGAGCTTCAGCTGCGCCTGCCGGGCCTTCGAGGCGTTCTCGCTCTCCTGGATCTTGTACGCGTTCTCCGCCGAGATGAGCGACGCCTTCGCCGACTCCACCTGCGCCGCCGACTCGTCCAGCTGACGCTTGATCTCGTCGGAGTTGAGCTGCACCAGGAGCTCGCCCTTGGCCACCCGCGCCCCCTCGGGCACGATCGAGACGATCGTCGACTCGCGCTCGAGCTGGCTGCGCACCTCCACCCGGTTCTTGGCCTCCAGCTCGCCCCCCGCGGTGGTCGTGATCTCGAACGACTCCCGCCGGGTCACCGCGCGGTCGGCGGTGCGGTCGCCGGCCTTGCCCGAGCCCGAGGAGCGGGTGAAGTACACCGCCGAGGCGATCCCCCCGGCGCCCAGCACGATGAGCAGCGTCCACAGCCACGCCGCGCCCCGGGCGCGACGCCAGGTGCCGAACTGGGCGCGAGCCTGAGAGCCGATTTGGGCGCGGGTCTGGGCGCGGGTCATGGCAAGGCCTCCTGGGCGTGGCGGTATTCCGCACGCCGTGCGACGCTCGGCTCTCTCTTCCCCGCTCGTTCAACCCCGCCCGATCGGCCCACCCGCCGACCCAACCCCCGCCGATCCAACCCCCACCAACGCAGGGAGTGTAGCGGAATCCGGGGAGTTGGTGCCGAGTACCATGCCCCGTGCCCGCCGCGTCGGCGAGAATCTCGATTCTGGACACCCTGGGTGGCGGGAAGCGCGTGCTGCTGGCCGTCGCCGCCCCCGCAGAGTTGAAGGCGGTGCTGGCCGGGCTGGGCGCCCCGCACGAAGGCGGTCTGGATGAAGGCGGCTCGCCTTGGCGTGAGCGCGTGGTGGCCCCGGGCGTGGGCGTGGTGCTCACGGGCGTCGGCAAGGCGAACGCGGCCGGGGCTGTGGGACATGTGCTCAGATCCGAGATTCACGCCGGGGTGCTCTCCGTCGGGATCGCCGGGGCTTTGCCGCCATCTTCGGGCGATCCCCCGCTTTCGATCTTGGATGCCGTCGCCGCCACCTCGTGCGTCTTGAGCGACGAAGGTGTCCAGAGTCCGACCGGATTCCGTGACCTCCCCTCGCTGGGGTTCCCGTTCGGGCGCTTTGAGGGGTCGGGCGTTCCGGTGGACGAAGGCTGGCGGGTGGTGCTCGGGGGAGTCGCCGGCCGTTCCGGGGCCATCGCCACGGTCTCGACGTGCTCCGGGACCGACGGGCTGGCCCGGGAGGTCGCGGCCCGGACCGGGGCTCTGGCCGAGGGGATGGAGGGGGCCGCGGTCGCGCTGGTGGCGCACACGCTGGGGCTCAAGAGCGGGGAGCTGCGGGTCATCAGCAACACCACGGGCGACCGGGATCGGCAGATCTGGCGCGTGGGCGAGGCGTTGTCGCGGCTGACCCACCTGATCCGGGCGATATCGAGCGTGTGAGTTCTCGGAGCTTGCGAACCCGTGCCGTCTGTGCGGGTTGTGCGGGCGGTGCCTCGTGCGGAAGGCGGGGGGGATGCGCCCGGCCGAATGAGGGTGAATCACTCCCCGGCGTCAACCGATCCACCGAGCGGGACAGTCCGTCGGGCCCTGGGGCCCGCACACCTCTCGCGGAGATCGGTGATGGCCTTCGATGACGTGATCCGTCGGCTCGGCTCGCTCGGCAAGAAGGCCGGCAACGCGGGCGCCTCGGCGGGCGCGTCGGTGGCCGATAAGTTCGGCATCAAGCATCATCTCGGGTGCCCGATCGGGATCGACTTCGGGATCGGAAGCCTGAAGGTCCTGCAGGTGAACCCGACCGAGCCGCCCGGGCTGGTGGCGGCGGCGTGCGTCGAGACGCCCGAGGAGCTCATCCGGGATCACGCCAAGCGGCTGGATTTCCAGATCGAGGCGCTGGCCCGGATCGTGCGCAAGACCGGGTTCCGCGGGAAGCGTGCCGTGTGCTCGATCCCCGCGACCGCGACGGTCTGCCGCCAGCTCCAGTTCCCCAAGACCGAGGGCGTGGCGGTGTCGTCGCTGGTGGCGGGGGCGCTGGCCCAGCAGCTGGGTTGCCCGGCGGAGTCGATCGTGTTCCGCCACTTCGAGCTCCAGTCGGCGGTGGCGAGCACGGGCAAGGCCGACGTGCTGTGCCTGGCCGTGTCGCGCGAGTGGGTGCAGAAGCTGATGAAGGGTCTGATCTCGGCGAAGCTCGAGCCGGTGGGGATGCACACGGAGTTCGTGGGCGTGGTGCGCGCGTTCGACTACGTGAATCGCCGGGCGTCGGACACGGAGCGGACGACGCTCTACCTCGACATCGGGTCGGGCGGGACCAAGCTCATGATCACGCACGGGAAGGATCTGGTGTTCGCGCGCTCGCTGGAGTTCGGCGGGCGGGTGATGGACGAGTACCTGTGCAAGCAGCTCAAGGTCGACATGGCCGAGGCCCGGCGTCAGCGCCTCGCGCTCGACACGCGCCTGGCGGTCGAGGCGGCGCAGAAGACCAGCGAGGCGCAGGCGAACGCGTCCGCCCTGGGCGTGCCTCAGAACGCCGTCCAGAACACGGGCCAGAGCGCAGCTCCGGGCGCCACTCAGGCCCAGAGCGGGGGCGCGGACGCGTCGGGATCAACACCGGTCGCGACGGCGACCGCGGGCGAGGAGAAGCCCGCGACCGACGTGGGGGCGTTCAAGTTCACGGGGGACGGGGCGCGGACGGAGCGTCGGGCGGGAGAGGTGGCGCCCGGGTTCAGCCCGGACGTGACGGTGCTCCCGCGGGGCGAGTTCCACCCGCCCCAGGCCGACCTGTCGGAGCCCATGGAGACGCTGACGGACGAGGTGCAGATGTGCCTCCGGTACCACGGGACGCAGTTCCCGGGTCGGAAGGTGGAGAAGGTGGTGTTCGTGGGGGGCGAGGCGCGGCTGCGTGGGCTGTGCCAGGCGATCGCACGGTCGCTGCGGATCCCGGCGCAGATGGCCGACCCGATGGCGCGGGTGGGCCGCGGCGGGCAGGAGCCGATGGTGGGGGTGGACCTCAAGATCCCGCAGCCGGGGTGGGCGTTGGCGCTGGGGCTGTGCCTGTCGCCGACGGACTTGTAGAGCCAGAACGTGGCGTCCGGCGGCGGGCGCTTCAAGGGAGTGCAGCGTGATGAGCAACAGCTTCTTGAATCCGGCGCCGGGCGCGGGCAGCTTCCTGCCCGAGGACTACATCGCGCGCAAGAGCGAGTTCCGGGCGAACCTGATCATCCTGACCCTGTTCGCGGTGGTGCTCGCGGGCGTGGTGGGGGCGTTCCTGGTGACGACCACGCTGTGGTCGAACCTCCGCAGCCGCAAGGAGGCGGTGGACATCGCCATCGCCGAGGAGCAGAAGAAGGTCGAGGACATCAAACGTCTGGAGTCGATGCGGTCGGTGATGATGGAGAAGGCGCAGATCACCGCGGCGTTGTCGGAGCGGATCCCGCGGTGGGCGCTCCTGGGCGAGCTCTTGCTGCGGATGCCCATCGACATGCGCGTCGAGTCCCTGGCGCTCAAGAGCAAGCGGGTCGAGGTGGCCCCGCCCCCCCAGCCGGCGGGGACGGGGGTCAAGACCCTGACCGGGAACGCGACGGCGGCGGCGACGAGCGCCGAGGCGGCCAAGCCCAAGGTGCTCCCGCCCAAGTTCGAGTACACGCTGGTCATCGTGGGGATGGCCGAGCAGAACAACGACATCGCGGACTACCTGTCGGCGCTGCGGCAGAGCCCGATCCTGACGCTGGTGGAGCTGCAGTACATCCGCGAGGCGAAGGAGAACGACCGGGTGCTCCGCAAGTTCGAGATCAACGCGTCGCTGCGGGGCGAGGTGGGGACCGAGGCGCTGGCGAACTCGCTCAAGGCGCTCGCGGAGCGTCGGGAGCGCAAGCTCGCGGAGATCATCAACGTCACGCCCGCGAAGTCGTCGAACGCGAACGACGGGGCCAGCAGCAGCGCCACCGGCGCGAAGGAGGAGTGATCCATGCTCATGGGAATGCGCGGGGCGATGGTGGTGGGGATCGTGCTCGGGATGCCGGTCGCGAGCTGGATCCTGGTCTTCCGCCCGCAGAATCAGAACATCGCGCGCGAGCGTGAGGACCTCCAGTACAAGGAGTCCGTGCTCGCGAAGGTGCGCGAGGCCAACACGCGCAACCAGGACCTCCAGAAGCTCAACGAGGACCTGGAGAGCAACATCCGCGCGATCGTGGCGCGGCTCCCCTCGGACAAGGAGATCGACGACGTGGTGCGTCAGGTCTCGGACCTGGCGGTCAAGGCGGGGCTGGAGCCCCCCTCCATCAAGTCGAGCCGGCAGATCCCGGCGGCGATGTACATGGAGCAGCCCCTGGAGATGGAGATCACCGGGGACCTCTCGGGGTTCCGCGAGTTCGTCGCCAGCATCGAGAAGATGCCCAGGATCACACGCATCCCCGACCTCAAGCTCACGGGCGTGGACAAGCAGGGTGCCGAGCTCAAGGCCGAGTTCACCCTGAGCATCTACTTCCAGGACTCGGCCCAGAAGGAGACGCAGCAGTGAATCTTCCCACCCCCACCGACCCCGCCCCCCGCCCGGCCCTCCCGGGCCTGGGCGATGCCTCGGCGATGGCGGCCCCCAAGAAGGCCATCTCGACGCAGTCGATCATCCTCGTGGTGCTGCTCGCGGTGAGCGCCTCGGCGCTGCTCACCATGCGCCACCTCGCCATGAAGTCCGGGATGGACATGTCCAAGGTGACCCTGCCCAAGGACTTCACCGACACGACTGTCGCGGCGGTGACCCGCAACACGGACTTCGAGCGCGTCATGGAGGACCTCCAGCGCCTCCAGAAGCCCATGGACGTGGCGCTGGGCGACCTGGGCGCCAGGCCCTTCGGGAAGCGCCGCCTGGGCGAGGCCGGCCCGTCGAACGTGAACACGGGCGACGACGCCAAGGCCCGCGAGAACGCGGCCCGCCAGCGGGCGCTCCAGGAGGCCTTCGAGAAGCTGCACCTCCAGAGCGTCATGGGCGGGAAGGTCTCGGTGGCGCGCATCAACGGGCAGAACTACCGCGTGGGCGACACGGTCGACAACACCTTCGAGGTCGTGACCATCGGCGGGCGCGAGGTCGTGGTCCGCGCGGGCGAGGCCGAGTTCACGCTCGTCATGGAGCACCACAAGGGCGCCAAGCCCGCCGGTCGACGCTAGACGCTTGCCGCGTGGGACGGGGAGACGCTCGTGGCCAAGTACAACATCGATGACATCCTGAACGAACTGGGCGTCGGGGACAAGAAGCCCGGCGACCCGATCAACGCCAAGGGCGACACCCGCCTTCCCGCCAAGCGCCGCAAGGGCATGGACGAGGAGGCGGTGAACTCGCCCCTCCCCACCATGCCCGCCAACCAGGGGGCGCCGGGGCACGATGTCGTCAAGCGCGACCCCGCGGGCAAGAAGGCCCCCCCGGCGCCGACGGTCGGGCCGGCGATCAGCGAGATCTACCAGCCCGTCGACCCCACCGAGAACGACGCCCACACCAAGGAGATCGGGCAGTTCCTGCTGGCCCGCGGGGTGCTGACGGCGGACAAGCTCACGATCGCGCAGGCGGTGATCCGCCAGTCGCCCGGACGCCGCCTCGAGGACGTGCTGGTCGAGCAGGGGATCGACGAGGCGGCGATGCAGGCCGCCATCGCCGAGCGGGCCGGGCTCACCTTCGAGCGCATCGACACCGCCAAGGGCCTCGACGGGGGGTTCGACGGCGCGATGCTCCAGAAGCTCGGGCCGGACTTCTGCAAGAAGAACCTCGTCGTGCCGCTGCGTCACGAGGGCAACCGGACGATCATCGGGACGGTCAACGCCGACAACGTGTACATCCTCGACGAGGTCCGCCACCGCCTGGGCGTCTCGTCGGTGAAGCTGGTGCTCGTGACCAGCGGCGACGTGCGCGGGGCGCTCGACATCGTGGGCGCCAACACCGAAGAGGTCGACGTCTCGAAGATCCTCTCCGAGGTCGACGAGGGCGACGTCCAGGTTGAGCGGACCACGCAGGAGGCGGTGGACCTCGAGAAGGAGGCCAGCGAGAGCCCCGTCATCCGCTACGTGAACTACATCATCCAGACGGCGGCCAAGGAGGGCGCCAGCGATATCCACATCGAGCCCGCCGAGAAGAAGCTCCGCGTCCGCTTCCGCATCGACGGCG
>CAZTJZ010000072.1:0-16322 GCA_964614075.1 uncultured Phycisphaeraceae bacterium | reverse complement strand
GACAGCGAAGATCGTCATCGCCTCGGCCGAACGGTTCACGGCCGTGCGCCACTTCTGCTTGAGCAAGCAGAGAATCGCCGAGATCAGCGTTCCGGCGTGGCCGATGCCGATCCAGAACACGAAGTTGGTGATATCCCACGCCCAGTCCACCTGGTTCGTGAGCCCCCACGTCCCGATGCCCGTGATGACGAGGTACAGGATGAACAGCCCGCCCAGCTGCGCGAGCCCGAACACCGTGAGAAAGACCGGGAGCCACCACTTGGGCTGCTTGTCCTCGACGTACCCGCAGACGATGTCGGTGATCTCGGAGAACGACCGGTTGTTGAGCACGAGCGCCGGACGCACGCCGGGGGCTTCCACGAGCGTGCCGTCGCCCGTGACGGGGTCGAGCTGCCCGCCCGACAGGGCGGCCCGTGCCTGCCCCGCGAGACGCTGCGCCGTGATCTGGTCCGGGTGGAGGGCGCTCATGCGTGGGCTCCGTTGTTGAGCACGAGAAGCGAAAGCACGCCACGGCGACGACGGACCAGCTCCACGCCCGCGGGCTCGTGCGTCGGGACCGTCGCGTGACCGCCCCCGTGCCCGGCACCCGGGTCGGTGCCGTGGTGGATCGGATCGGTGACGGGGGCCCGCAGCGCCGGGTTGGGGTTCATCACCCGCACCATGTGGCTGGTCCTGGGGCGGGTGTTGAGATACCCGAGCAGGGCATAGCTGCGGGCGTGGGCCCGGGTCTGGCTGACCTTGCTCGCCGGGTCGAGAGTGTCGCCGAACACGATCGCCTCGCTGGGGCAGGCCTGCTGGCACGCGCTCTGGAAGAACCCGTCGGGGATGAAGGGCTTCCCGCTCTTGGGATCCTTGAGATCGTGCAGCTTGCACTCGATCCGGGCGGCGTTGATGCGCTGGATGCAGTAGCTGCACTTCTCCATCACGCCGCGCATCCGCACCGAGACGTTGGGGTTCTTGCCCATCTGCTCGATCTCGGTGAGCTTCTCGCGCAGCCGGGGCGGGATGAGGTTGATGTTGAACTTGTTGTGGCGGTCCGACCCGTTCACGCCCCCGCGCTCGGGCGCGAGGTCGTTGAGGATGTCCTTCCCGATGTAGTCGCCGTTGAACGCGAGCTTGCCGTACTCGAAGTAGTTGAACCGCCGGACCTTGTACGGGCAGTTGTTGGCGCAGTACCGCGTGCCGATGCAGCGGTTGTACGTCATGTAGTTGATGCCCTCGGGCCCGTGGATGGTGGCGTTGACGGGGCAGACCGTCTCGCAGGGCGCGTTCTCGCAGTGGACGCACGCCACGGGCTGCACCAGCATGTTCTGGGGGTTGTTGACATCATCGCCCGTGAAATAGCGATCGACGCGCATCCACGCCAGCTCGCGACCCTTGGCCGTCTCACGCTTGCCCACCACGGGGATGTTGTTCTCGCTCTGGCACGCGATCGTGCACGCGCCGCAGCCCGTGCACGCCGAGAGATCGATCGTCATCCCCCACTGCTGCCCCTCGCTGTACTTGGAGCCCGGCGCCGCGCCCTCCTTGGACTTGTTGTACGGGTTCTCGTAGATCGACTCGTTGGGCGGCGCGTGCAGGAGGTCGCCCAGCTGTTCGGCGAAGTTCAGCTTCGCGTTCTCGCGATAGAACGTCGAGCCCCCGTCGGCGAGCGAATCCCCGTGCCGCTGCCACGCGGGAAGGTCCACCGCGCGCACGATCGCGGTGCGTCCCTCCATGCTCCAGTGGTTCTGCGTGCTGGCGATCAGCCGGGTCCCGGGGCTCGCGCCGGCGCTCGCCCCGAACGCCGCGTGCATCCCCGTCGCCGCGATCGCGCTCGACCGCATCGCGAACGCGTTGAACCCCACCCCGTCGCACACCTTCCCGGTCTTCTCTCGCCCGTACCCGAAGGTCACGATCGCCGTGTCGTCGGCCATCCCCGGCAGGATCCACGCGGCGAAGACCTCCTTCACCCCGCCCACCGTCAGCTCCACCAGCCGCGCGTGCGGGAACCGCCCTTCGTTGTAGATGTTCGACGGGTCGTGATCGCTGTACCCCTCGGGCGAAACTTTCAGCGCCGCCGCCGTCTTGGGGCTCAGCAGGATCGGGTTGTCCCACACGACCATCGTCCCGACCTGGGGAAGCTCCTGGAGCCACGCGTTGTTCGCGTAGCGCCCGTCACCCACCCGCCCGATCTGGAACACCACGTCGAGCGTGCCCGATCCCGCGGGCTTCATCCCCGCGATGGCCTTGGCGATCCGCCCGGCGTCGATGGCGACAGGCTCGCCCTTCTTGCCCGTGCCCGCGACGACGCCGTCGTGCAGCGCACGCCGCCACCCCTTCTCGAAGTCGCCCGAGATGCTCTTCTTGAGGCTCGCGCGGACGATCTCGTAGCCGTCGACCTTCGCCATGAAGTCCCCGCCCGTGAGGAGCGCGAGGAACTCGATGTCGCTCATCGCCGGCTCGTAGAGCGGCGCGATCATGGGCTGGACCGGCGCCACCGTGCCGTCGTGCGAGCGGGTGTCGCCCCACGACTCGAGATAGTGCGCCCCGTTGAGGGCCCACGTGGCCAGAGCGCTCGTCTCGCTGGGCTGCGTCGAGAGCGTGATGAGGGCCTTGAGCTTCTTGACGGCGTCGAGGAACTTGAGATCGCCCGGCGCGTCGTAGGCGGGGTTGGTCTCCAGGCACACCAGCGTGGTGATCGCGCCGGAGTGGATGCGCTCGACCATCGCCGCCAGCGCCGGGACCGACGCCGACGCCTCGTCGTCGGTCATGGGGAGGTACGACACGCCCTTGCCCACGTTCCCCAGCGCCGCGTTCATCGCGTGCACCAGCGCGTGGGCCTCGGCGGGCAGCGTGGGCCCGCCCATCACGATGCTCTTCCCGCGGTTCGCCGCGTCGAGCAGGTCCTTCCCGCACTCCTCGACGAACCGCACCGCCTCACCGTCGAGCTTCCCCACCGGCACGGCGCCGATCGCGCCCGCGATCGGGCCGACCATCTCGCTCCCGAGCTTGGGCAGGATGAACTTCGCCAGCTCCACGACAAACGTCGACAGCAAACCCGGACGCAGGCGCAGGCGATGGTCGGCCTGCCCGCCCGTGAGGCTCATCCCGGGCTCGACCACGTACAGGCGGCTCATCGCGTCGCTGGTCTTGGTGACCCGCCGCGTCGCCGCGAACCCCCGCGCGTTGGGCAGGTCGTCGGAACACTGCGAGACAAAGTCACGATCGATCGAGAGCACCACCCGCGTGTCGCGCGAGAAGTTGTAGCTCTCACGCACCGCCCGCCCGAACGCCACACGCGCGCCCTCGACCGGCGCCGTCGCCTCGCTGGGGTCGTAGCTCACCCAGGTGGCCTTGGGATACTTCTTGAGGATCGCCTCGCGGGCCGCATCGCGCGAGGGAGAGCTGACCTTGGTGGCGAGGATCGCGAGGTGCTCGCCCGAGTCGCCCGCAAGCGCCGCAAAGTGCTCTTTGCCCCACGTGCGGAACTCGTCCCACGACGCCTCGAGCCGCCCCCGCGCGGGGTTGGTGTACCAGGGGTACATCAGCCGATCGGGGTCGTACAAGCTCAGGATGCTGGAGAGCGCCCAGATCGAGCACCGCCCCTGGTTGTGCGGGTGGAGCGGGTTGCCCTCGATCTTGGTGGGTCGACCCTCGTGCGTCTCGACGAGCAGCCCCTCGGCCCCGCCGCCCAGCCGCGCCATGCTCGTCGCATAGTACAGCGGCTTGCCGGGGATCACCTCCTCGGGCACCTCGCGCGAGTAGGGCATGATCTTGTGATCCGGGCGACGGCATCCGGGGATCGTCGCCACGCCCGCGAGCGCCATCGACGCGCCCATGTACTTGAGGAACTCACGCCGGGTCTCGCCCGTCGCGTACCGCCCGCCCGACACGCCCTCCGCCGAACCCTCCACCCGCGACAGCTCCGACGCCCCCGCGGGGAACTCACGCTCCAGGTGCTCGCGGAACGCGGGCGTGTCCAGCACTTCCTCCAGGCTCCGCCACATCGCCACGCCGTTCACGCGCGGCAGCGGCCGCGCCACGCTCGCCAGTTCCGCCTTCCCGGCCTTGATCGCCTTCGAACCCGCCCCGGGAAGGGCGCCCGCCGCCGTTGCGTGGCCCTGCGTCGAGTGACATTGATCGTGGTTGCTCATGGTCGTGCGCTCGCGGGGCTTGTGCTCGTCATCCCCATCTTCTCGCACGGGCTTCCCGCCCGTGCCCTGATCACCCTCTGACGTTGAGACCGTCTCACTCCGATCCGACTCGCGACCCCTCATTCGTCCCTGCTCACCAACCCGGCCCTGCTCGCCCGCAGCACCGACTCGTCATCAACTAGTAATGGCACGCGCCGCAGCCCTGCGGCGGCTCGAGGGTCCGGAGCACGCCCGTCAAGTTGAACCCGTCGGGACGCGACGACGTCTCGCCCTTGGCCCGTGCCGAGAGCTGCGACTCGACCTCGTGCAGATTCGTGACCAGCTTGGGGTCCACGAGCGCCGTCTCGGGCTGGCGATGGCAGTCGAGGCACCAGCCCATGCTCAGCGGCTCTTTCTGGTGCACGACCGGCATCTGATCGATGCGTCCGTGGCAGCTGTAGCAGCTCACGCCGACCTTCAGGTGCGCCGCGTGCGGAAAGTTGCGGACATAGTCGGGGAGCTTGTGCACACGCCGCCAGGCGATGGAGGCGTCCTTCGCGTACGCCTCGCGGATGAACTCCGTCCGCGACTTGTGCGTGTTGATGGGGTTGGGATCGTTGAGCTTGGCAAGCTTCCCTTCCCCGTGGCACCCGATGCACGTCGCCACGTTGGGGATGTTCGCCTCGTCCGACGATTCGATCTTCGTGTGGCAGTACCGGCAGTCCATCCCGAGCTTTCCGGCATGGATCTGGTGGCTGAACCCGCCTCCGGGCTGCGTCGGCTCATACCCCACGTCGTAGAACTTGGGCGTGAAGTAGTACCACACCCCGCCGATCGCGGCCGACCCGCCGCACACCGCCCCCAGGGCGATCATCGTCGGGAGTTTGTTGAACCACTTCGGGAAGATTGCGGACACTTACTGTCCCCTTTCCGAGTGAGGCGTGGCCCGAGCGCTCGAACTCGCGCCCGCGTCCCCGCCCGAGCTTTGCCGGCTCCAACCCCAGCCGCATCAAGCACTTGCCCCACAATCGCGGCGTCGAGCGGCGGTCGACACCCCGAACATGTTGTCCGATAACGGCGAAAACCGGTTCTCGGAACCAACGCAATATCGGTCAGATCCTCAACTTCGAACCGGATTCTTAGCACACGAGACCCGTTCCTGTCAAACCGAAAAGGGCCGTGGCTGGCGCTACGCTTGGGCTCGGTTTGTGTCCGAGCGAACCAACCCCAAGGAAACCATGGGCATGTCGAACTCTCCGGGCGTGTGGCGCGATGGGGTCGTGGCCGGGCTGGGTTCGGCGGTGGCGATGTGGTCGGCGTGGTTCGTGACGCACCTGCCCTGGCTGGGGATCGGCGAGCGCGTCGCGCTGCCCGTGGTGCTCGGCGTGTGGGCGCTGGGGCTCTTGGTCATGCTGCGCGGGTCAGGCCGGGCGGTCCCGAGCGGGCTGGTCGCGGGGCTCGTGAGCGCGGGGCTGGGGCTGCTGATCCTGGGGTCGAAGCTGGCCACGCCTCCCAACGCCGAAGGCGTGTCGGCGGGTGTGGTTCCCAACGCCGGGCTGATCGCGGCGGGGTTCCTGGTCCTGGGCGGGTTGCTGGGGCTCGTGGCCGGAGTCGCCACGCGGCTGGGGGGAGCGGCGCCCGGAAGGGCGCGTGACGAGCGCGCGACGGTGCACGCCCTGGCGCTGGTCACGTCGTTCGCGCTGGCCCCCTTGCTGTTCATCGGCGGGCTGGTCACGAGCACCAACTCGGGGATGGCGGTGCCCGACTGGCCCAACACGTTCGGCTCGAACATGTTCTTGTACCCGTTGGGCCCGCGGGCGAACCCCTCGGTGTACCTCGAGCACTCGCACCGCCTCTTCGGGACGCTGGCGGGCGTGTGCGTGATCGCGCTCTGCGTGGTCTCGCTGGCCTTCCGGTCGACCAGGAAGAGCGCGGGCATCCGGGCGGCGGTGCTGCTCGCGCTCGTCATCGCGCAGGGCGTGCTGGGCGGGACGAGGGTGACGCTCGACAACAAGTGGCTGGCGGTGCTGCACGGATTTCTGGCGCAGGTGGTGCTGGCGCTGGCGGTGACGATCGCGGTCACAACGTCGCGGACGTACGCCGAGGGCGGGCTGCTCGCGGTGGGGAAACGCCTCAAGGGTCTGGCGGTGGGCGCGCAGCACGCGGTGTTCGTGCAGCTCATCTTCGGCGCCATGTACCGCCAGACGCGTTCGGCGCACGCCCTGTACACGCACCTTGCGTTCGCGTTCCTCGTGCTCGGGATCGCGCTCGCGGCGGGGTTCTTCACGCGGCGCGTCGAGGAAGAGCACTCCCTCGCAAGGGCGGTGCGCCGCGCCGGGGTGTGGGTGGTGGTGCTGATGGGGCTGCAGTTCGCGCTGGGCTGGGGGGCGTTCCTCGCGGGGGGACGCGGGAAAGACCCCGTGGGAACGCTGGACATGCTCCTGCGCACGGTTCACCAGGCCAACGGGGCGGCCGTGCTCGCGGCGATCGTGTGCCTGGCCGAGCTGGCCAAGCGGGGGAAGGGGTCCGCGGGAACGGCGGGCTGATCGGGGACGCCCCGAATGGGCGTGACCGGGCCGAGATTCGGGCGGAGATCTGGAAACTGG
Organism: uncultured Phycisphaeraceae bacterium; assembly: GCA_964614075.1. GTDB lineage: Bacteria > Planctomycetota > Phycisphaerae > Phycisphaerales > UBA1924. Next base: position 9,601 of record CAZTJZ010000072.1, on the reverse strand, counting down.
CGGGATCCGACGCGGACAAAGATGTCGGCGTGGGGGCCCCGTGCGCGCTGCAATCGCGGGCGGAACGGGGCGTTGGGCTTCCGGGGGCGCTGGAGCGGCGGACGCTCTTGGCCCGATGGTGAAGGGCCCGATGGTCAGAGATGTTGTTCCCGGGGTCGGGGGCGTGTCGGTTCGGGAGGACCAGTCATGGCGGAGCCGGTGGACGGGGCCGAGCGGGGGAGCGACTCGCGTCTGGCATCGACGCTCAAGCCCATCCGGGCGGAGCGGTTCGGCGTGCCCGAGGCTCGGCACCTGCTGTGGCGGGCGGGGTTCGGGGGCACGCCTTCGCAGGTCCGGGCCTTGGCGGAGTTGGGCCCGGAGAAGGCCGTCGATCTGCTGGTGGACACGGACAAGACCCAGTTCGCGGAGGCGGCCCCCGACGCCTTCGACAAGAACATCATGAGGCCCTTGAGCGAGGCGGAGCAGCGGGCGATCGCGCAGGCGCGGCGGAACCGCGACGAGGAGGCGCTGGCGAAGGCGCAGACGGAGCGTCAGGAGCGTGAGCGCAAGGACCGCGGGCAGATCGTGGAGATGCAGAAGTGGTGGCTGACGCGGATGATCGAGACCACGCGTCCGCTCGAAGAGAAGATGACGCTGTTCTGGCACGGTCTGTTCGCGACGAACTACCGGAGCATCGAGAACAGCTACCACATGTACCAGCAGAACCGGTTCTTCAGGCGTGAGGGGCTGGGCGACTACCGCGCGCTGCTCAAGGGACTGATCCGCGACCCGGCGATGCTGGCGTACCTGAACAACAACCAGAGCCGCAAGAACAAGCCCAACGAGAACCTGGCGCGCGAGCTCATGGAGCTGTTCAGCCTGGGCGTGGGGCAGTACGGGGAGAAGGACATCAAGGAGGGCGCGCGGGCGCTCACGGGGTACACGTTCCGGGACGACGAGTTCTTCTTCGACCAGAAGAACCACGACGGGGGCGTGAAGGAGATCCTGGGCCAGCGCGGCACGCTCGACGGGGACGGGTTCGTCGAGGCGATCCTCGCCCGCGACGCGTGCTCCAAGTACGTCGCACGCCGGTGGTACCACTTCTTCGTGGGCGACGTGCCCACGGAGGAGCGCGGCGGGGAGGGCGGGCTGGAGCCGGCGCAGCGCACGTTCATCCACGAGCTGGCGCGGGCGCTGCGCGAGGGCGGCTATGCCATCCGCCCCGCGCTCAAGAAGCTCTTCCTGAGCGAGCATTTCTACCACCCGCGGTTCGTGCTCGGGCAGATCAAGAGCCCGGCGGTGTTGGTCGTGGGGGGCGTGCGCTCGCTGGGGCTGCCCGCGCGCGACATCTCGATCCTCCGCGACGCGCTCGACCTTATGGGCCAGAATCTCCTCTTCCCGCCGAGCGTCAAGGGCTGGGACGGCGGGCGGAGCTGGATCAACACCTCGACGCTGTTCGTGCGCCAGAACGTGATGACGTACCTCGTCTCGGGGCGCAAGCCCAAGGGGTACGACGCGTCGGCGGACGCGCAGGGGTACGACGCGGGGGCGCTCGTGAAGGGATCGGAGAGCAGCGCCGACGAGATGGCCGACCGGGTACTCGACGCGGCGTTGGGACAGCGTCCGGGGCGGGCGCGGGCGGCGCTCCTGGCGTACCTGGGCGACTCCAAGGGCAAGAGCGTGAAGGAGCGGGCGACGGGCCTGCTCCTGCTCGCGACGGCCATGCCGGAGTATCAGCTGTGCTAGGGGACGAGACGCAGGGTCGGAGGGGCGAGAGTTCTGACGAAGGCGATGGGTTTGGAGCGGCATCATGAATCGCGGCGAGACGGCGTACACGCGGCGTGAGTTTCTCGGGAGCGGGCTGTTCCTGGCCTCGGCGGCGTTGGCCGTCCCGGGGTTTGTGCAGTCCTCGGCCCGGGCGATGGCGGGCGCGATGGGCGGGCTGAGCTCGGCGCCGGGGGTGCCCGACGATCACGTGCTGGTGGTGATCCAGCTCTCGGGGGGGAACGACGGGCTGAACACGGTGATCCCGTTCGGGACGCCCGAGTACTACCGCGCTCGCCCGGGGATCAGCGTGGCGGAGAAGGACGTGCTGAAGCTGTCGAACGCCGACGGGCTGGGGTTGCACCCCGCGCTCGCCGGGCTGCGCGGGCTGTACGACGAGGGGCAGGTGGCGATCGTGCAGGGGGTGGGCTACCCCAACCCCAACCGCTCGCACTTCAAGAGCATGGACATCTGGCACGCCGCGGATCTCAACGCCAACGGCGACGGCTGGCTCGGGAAGTACTTCGACAGCGAGTGCTGCGGGTTCGGGAAGGGCGAGAGCGGCGCGGCCGAGGGCGCCGGCGGGCCGGCGGGGATCGCGATCGGACGCACGGCCCCGCACGCGATGCAGGGCCGGTCGAGCCGGGCCGTGAGCTTTGAGTCCGCGGACCTGTTCCGCTGGTCGGGGCAGGACATCTCCAAGGAGCTGGCGGCACGGTACGACGAGCTCAACCGGCGCGAGAGCGGCGGGGACAGCTCCAACGCGGATTTTCTCACCAGGACCGCGCTCGATGCGCAGGTGTCGAGCGATCTCATCCGCAAGGCGGTGGCGCAGCGATCGGGCGTCAACTACCCCGGCAACGAGCTGGGCAACCAGCTCCGCATGGTCGCGTCAATGATCAAGGCGGGGCTCAGGACGCGCGTGTACTACGTGTCGCTGGGGAGCTTCGACACCCACGCGGGCCAGGGGGCCAACCAGGGACGACACGCGAACCTGCTCCGGAGCTGGTCGGACTCGGTGCGCGCGTTCACCACCGACCTTAAGCAGCAGGGCAACGCCGACCGAGTCCTCACAATGACGTTCTCGGAGTTCGGGCGGCGCGTGAGCCAGAACGCGAGCGCGGGGACGGACCACGGGACGGCGGCGCCGATGTTCCTGACCGGGCCCATGGTGAAGCCCGGCGTGCATGCCGAGCATCCCTCGCTCAAGGATCTCGACGAGGGTGATCTCCGGCACAAGGTGGACTTCCGCGGGGTGTACGCGTCGGTGCTCGACCACTGGATGGGGGCCAAGAGCCAGGACATCCTCGGCGCCCGCTTCGAGCCCACAGCGGTGATCAAGGTGTAGACGGGCGTGATGGCCGGTGGGAAGCCCGGCGTGCGGCGCTGTTCTCCCCGGCGTCCCCCTACGGTTGTGCATGGTGCGAAACTGCGTCGCGGGGGGAGTCACGATCGGGGCGGGGCGTCCGCTGGCGATTCTCGCCGGGCCCTGCGTGCTCGAATCGCTCGATCTCGGGCGCGAGGTGGCGCGTGTGGTGCGCGAGGCGTGCCGACAGGCCGGCGTCTCGTTCATCTTCAAGGCGTCGTTCGACAAGGCCAACCGTTCGAGCATCTCTTCGGCGCGGGGCCCCGGGCTGGAGCGTGGGCTCGGGTGGCTGGCCACGATCCGCGAGGAGTTCGCGGTCCCGGTGACGACGGACATCCACGAGCCGGCGCACGCGGCGCCCGCGGCGGAGGCGGTCGATCTCCTTCAGATCCCGGCGTTTCTATGCCGGCAGACGGACCTGCTCGCGGCGGCGGGTTCGGCGGCGGCGCGGCGATCGCGCGCCGTCAACGTTAAGAAAGGTCAGTTCCTCGCGCCCGGGGCGATGGCGGGCGCGGTGAGGAAGCTCCGCGAGGCGGGGTGCACCAACGTCATGCTGACCGAGCGTGGGACGACGTTCGGGTACGGACGTCTCGTGAACGACTTCCTGGGTCTGGGCGATCTGATGGAACTGAACACTGAGGGCGGCCCGCCCCCGGTGTGCTTCGACTGCACGCACTCGACGCAGACGCCGGGCGAGGGAGAAAGAACCGAGGGCCGCCCCGATCGCGCGGGGCTCCTGGCGCGGGCGGCGGTGGCGGCGGGTGTTCACGCGGTGTTCCTCGAGTGCCACCCCACGCCCCGGAGCGCGATGAGCGATTCGAGCACGATGCTGGAACTGTCGGGCGTGCCCGGGCTGATCGCGGAGCTTGCCGCGTTGCACACGACCGTTCGCGGTTTCGGCGAGCGCCGTTGATGGTCGCGACGACCGCGGCCATCGCGATCACGCTTTTCGCGGCTCTCGCGACTGTGGTGGTGTGGCGCTCACGGGCCCGGAGCGAACGAAGAGCGCGGGACGCCCGGGAAGCGCTCGAGCACGCCGGGTTCGCGGTGAGTGTGCCCAAGGACGAGCGCGAGCGCGGCGAGGTGTTCTCTCGGCTGGGCCCGGCGCGCTACCTGGCGGGCGGGGCGTCGGGGGTGCGGTGGTGCGCGCGGGGGGATGTCGATGGACACCACGTCACGCTGGCCCTGCACCGCCACGGCGTGGACCGCGATGACTCCGTGGAGTTTGTGCACACGACGGTCGCGGCGACGCCCTGCCCGGTCGAGTGGCCCCTCGTACGCGTGGTGCCCCGGTCGGTGGGGAGCGGGGCGCCCGGGCCTGTGCTGGAGAACGCGGAGTTCCGCGACGGGTTCCGGGTCGAGACACTCGACGACGACTTTGCGCTTCTGGCGCTGACACCGGAGTCGCAGGGTTTGATCGTGGCGCTCGCGGGGGAGTTTCGGGATCCGGTGGTGGGGCTGGGCGAGGGAGCGCTGGCGGTGGCGGTCCCGGGGGCGCTGGACGCGGCGGGGCTGCTCGATCTCGCCCGGCGGATCGGCGAGCTGCGGGCGACGATCCGGCCGATGGTGCTCTGATCGCGCGAGCCCATATTGTTCGCGTTCGCGTCTCTGCCGGACTTCGTCCTTCCGTCACGTGATCTCTGACTCACTTCGTCTTTCTCCCCGAACCCACCATGCCCTCTCATCAGAAGTTCATCGTCGCGGCCGTAGTTCTCGGGATCGTGCTGCTGGTCGTGCTGATCGTGAGCCTCTCGATCCGCGCGAACAAGAAGCGTCTGGCCGCGCTGGCGGAGCTGCTGACGGCGCGGGGGTTCACGTTCTCGCCCAAACCGGCCGCGCCGCTGGCGGCGGAGGCGTTGGCGCGCACCGGCGCGTTCCGCACGCTGCGCACCGGCGAGAAGGGCGTGAAGTGGGTGGCGGAGGGCGTGATCCGGGGCCGCCCGGCGACGCTGCTCGAACACCTCTACACCACGCACTCGGGAAAGCACACGCAGTTCCACTACCGGCTCATCGTCGCGGTCGAGTGCTCGTCCGCGTGGCCCGCGCTCACGCTCACCGGGGAGCACGTGTTCCACAAGCTGGGCGAGTGGCTCGCGGGCGCTGGAGTGCTGGGGGAGAAGCTCGGGCTGCGCGACATCAAGGTCGAGAGCGAAGAGTTCAACAAGCGATGGCGCGTGAAGAGCCAGAGCGAGGACTTCGCGATTCTGCTCCTCTCGCCCCAGGTCCAGACCTGGGGGCTCTCGCTCCCCAGGCACGCGGAGCTGCACATCGCGGGCGGGGTGTTGTGCGTCTCGGCGGCGCTGGCGGGGAATGCAAAGTCGCTCCCCCCGCTGCTCGACGCGGCGGAGTCGCTCCTGGCGATTCTCCCGCCCGAGCTGGAGCACTACCGCCCCGCGTAGCGCGGAACTCAGCCGCGGATGAACACACTCGCGACGGCGCCGGTCATCCAGCAGGCCAGCGCCCCGGCGAGCATGGCGCGCGGCGCGAGGCTCGCGAAGTCGGCGCGACGCTCCGGGGCCATGGCCGACAACCCGCCGATCTGGATCGCAAGAGAGGGCAGGTTGGCGAACCCGCAGAGGGCGTAGGTGGCGATCTGGCAGCTGCGGGCGGACATGGAGCCCTCGCGGACGTGGCGGCCCAGATCGAGGTAGGCCATGAACTCGGTGGCGATGACCTGCTGGCCCAGGAGTGAACCGAAGTTCCGGCAGTCTTTGCCCTCCACGCCCATGCACCACGCGAGGGGCTGGAGGATGGCGCCCAGGATGTTCTGGAAGGTGAGCTCGGGCACGCCGTGCTGCGCCCGCCACGCGGCGAAGCCCTCGAGGCGCGAGAGCGCCGCGAGCGGGTAGTTGACCATGGCGATGAGGGCCACGAACGCGGCGAGCATCGCGGCGACGTTGAGCGCGAGCTTGAGCCCGTCGGAGGCGCCCTCCGCGGCGGCGTCGACGACATTCCGGGTCGTGGGGCGCTGCGACGCGAGCGCGGAGAACGACTCGTCCGTGGGAGTCTGCGTCTCGGGCATCATGAGGCGGGCCATGACCAGCCCCGCGGGGGCCGACATCAGGCTCGCGGTCAGGAGGTGCTTGGCGAAGAGCACGCGGCCCTCCTCGGTGTCTCCTCCCAGGATGCCCACGTACGCGGCCATGACGCTCCCCGCGATGGTCGCAAAGCCCCCGGTCATGATCGCCATGATCTGGGCGCGGGTCATCGTCGCGATGTAGGGGCGGACGGCGAGGGGCGCCTCGGTCTGGCCCAGAAAGATGTTCGCGGCGGCGGAGAGCGATTCCACGCCCGTGATCCCCATCGCCTTGCGCAGCACCCAGGCGAAGGCGGCGACCACCCGCTGCATCACGCCCAGGTGGTAGAGCACGCCCATGAGCGACGCGAAGAAAATAATCACGGGCAGAACCCGGATCGCGAAGACAAAGCCCCAGGGGCCCGCGTCCGGGCGCGAGAGATTGCCGAACAGGAACGCCGTGCCCTCATCCGCGAAGCCGATCACCTTCGTGAAGATCCCCGCGATCGCGTCGAAGACCCGAACCAGGGGCGGGAAGCGCAGCAGCAGGAACGCGAGCAGGAACTGGAGCACGACCCCCACCGCCACGGCCCGGATATTGATGCGCCGACGCGCGCCCGAGAAGACGATCCCGAGGGAGAGGATCAGCACGACACCCACGAGCCCCTGCATGGTGGACATGGAACGCTCCCGCGCGCCCGGAACGGACGCGGGCACGAGCATACCGGAGAGGGCGCGTACGCTCAACCGTGGGCACCAAGGTCTCCTGGAGCGAGGCGTCGGCGGTAATCCGGGGCGAGGCGCTCGCGCGGGCGCGCCCGGCCGTCGTCGCCGTCTCCGGGCCCGTGGGGGCGGGGAAGTCGAGCCTCGCCGCACGAATCTCGGCGTGCGTGGTGAGCACCGACAGCTATCTCCCGGACTACGACGCGGTCAGCGAGCACGCGCGCGACCTGCCCGAGTCGGCGGACCTGCCCCTGCTCCGCGAGCACCTGGCGCTCCTGGGACGCGGGCTGGAGGCGCCCGTCCCGGTGTGGTCGTTCCGGGACCACAAGCGCGTCGGGGCGTCGCGAGTCCTGCCCGGTGAGATCGTGGTGGTCGAGGGGCTGCACGCGCTGCACGAGTCGCTGCACGCGTTCACGCACCTCAAGGTGTTCGTGGAGGCCTCGCCCGCGACCCGCCTGCGTCGCTGGGAGAAGCTCGAAGAGAGCGGGGAGCGCGGGTGGGGCGTGGAAGCGGCGCGCCGGTACTTCGCGGATCACGCCGAGCCGACCTTCGCGCGTTCGAGCGCGAGCTACCGCGCCTGGGCGGACCTGATCGTCACGAACGAGTCATCGTGGTGAACGAGTCGAAGCGCGGATCAGCGCTCTTCGCCGCGGGATTCGCCCGCGGGACGGGCGGGCACGCCCCGGATCACCGCGCCGGCGGGCACGTCGCGCGTCACGACCGCCCCAGCGCCGATCACGGCGCGCTCGCCAACACGGACCCCGGGCAGGACCCGCGAGCCCAGCCCCACGAGCGTGTCGCGGGCGACCGCCACATTGCCCGCCAGCGCGGCCCCGGGGGCGACGTGCACGTTCTCGCCCATGTCGCACTCGTGCTCGATGATCGCTCCGGAGTTGAGGATGGCGTGGGCCCCAACGCGGGCGTGCGCGTGCACGATCACCCCGGGCCCGACGTACACGCCCGGGCCGAGCACCGCCGAGGGCGAGACGAACGCCCGCGGATGCACGATCGTTGCGGCACGACCGGGGGCCACGGTGCGCACGCGGTCGAGCACGCCCCGTCGCAGCGCCAGATCACCCAGGGCAAGGATCCATGCCGAGCGGGCGGACTCGCTGTGGAACTGGTCCATCGCGCCCAGCCACGGGACGCCCCGGGTCGTGACGAGCGAGCAGCGGGGGTTATCGTCGAGGGCGCCGCGGACTCGACCGCCCGCGAGCTCCGCGGCCTCGGCGACGACGAGCGCGTGCCCACCCCCGCCCACGATGACCATCCCCTCGCTCATGGGCACAGCGTACCCGGCATCGATCCCCCCGTGCACGCCGTGTTGGTTCGGCTCGGCTACGCTGGAGCATGGACGAGATCCGCGTGGCGTGCGTGCGCTATCTCAACACGGCCCCGCTGGTGGAGGGGCTGGAGAAGTCGGCGGGGCTGCGTCTGATCCCCGCGGTCCCGAGCCGCATCGCCCCGATGGTGCTGGCCGGCGAGGCCGATGTGGGCCTGGCCTCGCTGGTGGACGCGGTGCGCGAGGACCTCTGCGTGCTCCCCTGCGGGATGATCGGGAGCGACGGGGCGACGCTCACGGTGCGGGTCTTCTCATCGGTGCCGCTGGACGCGGTGCGGCGCCTCCACGCGGACACCGACAGCCACACGTCGGTGGTGCTGGCGCGGCTTCTGCTGCAGAAGCGATTCGGCGCGCGGGTCGAGGTCGTGGACTTTGACGTGCGCGAGCGCGTGGAGCGCGGCACGGGCGCCGCGCCCCGCGAGGGCTGGCCAGAAACCGTCCTGCTCATCGGCGACAAGGTCGTCACGGATGCTCCCAGCGCCACGCACCCGCACCAGCTCGACCTCGGCGAGGCGTGGCGCGCGTGGACCGGGCTCCCGTTCGTGTACGCCGCGTGGATGTGCCGCGCGGGCGCGGAGGGTTCGGATCGAGTCCGCCTCGCGTCCGACCTGCTCGAGCGCCAGCGCCGCCACAACCGCACGCGTCTGGACTGGATCGTGGGCACGCGGGCGCCCGCGGCACGTTGGGACCGAGCCCAAGCGGCGGAGTACCTGGGGCGTCGGCTTCAGTACGACCTCGGGCCGCGCGAGCGCGAGGCCGCGCAGCGCTTCGCGGACGAGGCGGCGGGCGCGGGGCTGCTGGACGCGAAACGCCTGGCGTGGGCGGGGTGATCGGGCCGTAATCCCGAGCCGGAACAGCGCGCACGCAACCTCCTCCCAACCCGGGCCCAACCCGGAGGACCGGGCGGGGAGGTCCCGGGGTCTCGAGAGCAGAGCGCGTACCATCCCGGCTTCACGGAGAACACCGCATGCGGGCGATCGTCACCGGTCAGGTGGGCGTGGACAAGAAGGCGTACCTGAACGGGTGCGCCCAGTTCGCCGCCCAGCAGGGCGAGCCGATCGAGGTGTACCACATCGGGGACATGATGTACGCCGAGGCCAAGGACGTGCGCCCGGGACGGATCCTGGACCTCCCGATCTCTCGCCTGGATTCCCTGCGCCGCGCGGCGTTCAAGGACGTCCTGTCCGACAGCCGCGACCAGAAGAACGTCATCGTGAACACGCACGCGACGTTCCGCTGGCGGCACGGGCTGTTCAGCGCGTTCGACTTCGACCAGATCAGCAAGATGCAGCCCGACCTGTTCGTGTGCGTCGTGGACAACATCGAGGTCGTGCACCACCGCCTCCACCAGGAGCACGAGATCGACGCGACGCTGAAGGACTGCATGGTCTGGCGTGAGGAAGAGATCCTC